>NZ_JACHNB010000001.1:0-333571 GCF_014205225.1 Actinoplanes octamycinicus | reverse complement strand
GACCGCACGGCCCGTCCCCGGCCGGGGACGGGCCGCTCCGGCGGTTACGGGTTGGCGCGCTCGGCGGCGCTCACCGCGTTGCGGAACAGCATGGCGACCGTGGTCGGGCCGACCCCGCCGAGCCGCGGGGTGATCGCCCCGGCCACCGCGGCGCACGCCTCGTCGACGTCCGGCAGCAGGCGGCGGCCCTCGTAGCGGACCCCGGCGCCGATCACCGTGGCGCCCGGCTTGACGTGCTCCGGCTGGATGATGTTCGGCACGCCGGCGGCGGCGATCAGGATCTCCGCCCGCTGCGTGTACCGCGGCCAGTCCTTGACACCGGTGTGCACCACGGTGACGGCGGCGTTCGCGGTCGGCCGCTTCTGCGCGAGCAGCATCGCGAGCGGGCGGCCCAGGGTGGCGCCGCGGCCGAGGATGACCACCTCCCGCCCGGACACCTCGACGCCGTGGTGGGCGAGCAGCGCCTCGATGCCGGCCGGGGTGCAGGGCAGCGGGCCGGGCAGGCCGACCGCGAGCCGGCCCATGTTGAGCGGGTGCATCCCGTCGACGTCCTTGTCCGGGTCGAGGGTCTGCAGCGCGGCGTCGTAGTCCAGGTGGGCCGGGATCGGGTACTGGATCAGGACGCCGTGCACGGCCTTGTCGTCGTTGAACTCGGCGATCACCTTCAGCAGGTCGGCCTGGGTGACGTCGCCGGACAGGTGCCGGTGCGGGGACTCGAAGCCGAGCTCGCCGGCCTGCTTCTGCTTGATCCGGATGTACCCGGCGCTGGCGTCGTCGTCGCCCACCAGGATGGTGGCCAGGCTGGGCTGGATGCCACGCCCCTTGAGCTTGGCGACCCGCTCCCGGACGTCGGCCAGGACGGCCTCGGCGACCGGCGCTCCGGGCAGGAGGCGGGCGCCGCTGGTTTCGGTGGTCATGCTGTCTGCTCCTCGGCCGGGGAGCCCAGGCGGACGACTCCCGTGACGAGCTCCCCGATGGTTGGACCATCCTCGTGCCGCCAGTCGCTGCTTGCCTTCCAGGATGCCCGACGTGGCGCCGGCCCGAGGCGGCGGGGTGGGGTCGGTCCGGTCCGGCCGCCGCTGCCCGCTGCCGCGATGCCGCTCGCCCCGCGCGGGATTTTTTCCGGTACGACCGGCAGCCCCGTGGCAGTCGGCCCGCGATGCCCGGCCCACTCCCGGCCGCGGCGCGTGTCGTGCGGGCCCGCCGCCACCCCGCGATGCCCGCTCGGCACCGGACCGCGGCGCGCTCACGGTCCCCGGCTGGTCCTCACGGGTGTCTCAGGGCGGCCGAGACACCCGTGGGGCACAGCCGGGACCGTGAGCGGCTCGCGGATCCGGGCTGGTCCTCTCGGGTGTCTCAGGGCGGTCGAGACACCCGTGGGGCCCAGCCGGGACGGTGGGCGGCTCGCGGATCCGGGCTGGTCCTCTCGGGTGTCTCAGGGCGGTCGAGACACCCGTGGGTCCCAGCCGGGACGGTGGGCGGCTCGCGGTCCCGGGCTGGTCCTCTCGGGTGTCTCAGGGCGGTCGAGACACCCGTGGGGCCCAGCCGGGACCGTGGGCGGCTCGCGGTCCTGGGCCGGGGTGGTTCAGGGCGCTTCGTGCGGGCGGTTCGGGGGCGGGGTGTCGGCCGGTGCGGTGGTGCCGGCCTCGGCCAGGGCGGGGGTGTGGGCGTCGTGCGGGTCGTCGTCGAAGGTGGACTCGTCGAAGGGGGCTTCGCCGGCGAGGACCCGGCCGGCCTGCTCGCGGTCGATCTCGTGGGTCCAGGTGCCGATCAGGACGGTGGCGACGGCGTTGCCGGCGAAGTTGGTCAGGGCGCGGGCCTCGGACATCAGGCGGTCGATGCCGACGATCATGCCGACGCCGGGGACCAGGTCGGGGCGGTGGCTCTGCAGGCCGCCGGCCAGGGTGGCCAGGCCGGCGCCGGTGACGCCGGCGGCGCCCTTGGAGGCGATGATCATGAAGAGCAGCAGGCCGATCTGCTGGCCCACGGAGAGCGGCTGGTCCATCGCGTCGGCGATGAACAGGGAGGCCATGGTCAGGTAGATCGCGGTGCCGTCCAGGTTGAACGAGTAGCCGGTGGGCACCACGATGCCGACCACCGGGCGGCTCACCCCGAGGTGGCCCATCTTGGCGATCAGCCGGGGCAGCGCCGACTCGGACGACGAGGTGGACAGGATCAGCAGGAACTCCCGGGCCAGGTAGCGGAAGAGCCGGAAGATCGAGATCCCGGCGACCAGCCGGAGCAGCAGCCCGAGCACCACGAAGACGAAGAGCACGCAGGTGGTGTAGAAGCCGAGCATGATGCCGGCCAGGCTCTTCAGCGCGTCGAAGCCGGTCGCGCCGACCAGCGCGGCCATCGCGCCGAACGCGCCGATCGGGGCCAGCCACATGATCATCGACAGGATCTTGAAGACGATCCGCTGGAGCAGCCCGATCGCCCGGATCACCGGTTCGCCGCGGTCGCCGAGCGACTGCACGGCGAATCCGACCAGCAGCGCCACCAGCAGCGTCTGCAGCACCTGGGTGCTGGTCAGCGCGGAGAACAGGGTGTCCGGGATGATCCCGAGGACGAAGTCGACGCCGCCCTCGGCCTGCTTGCTGACCTGGGCCGTGCCGGTCTTCGCCAGCTCCTCGCTCAGGTGCAGGCCGGAGCCGGGGTGCAGCAGGTTGCCGACCACCAGGCCGATCGACAGCGCCACGGTGGACATGATCAGGAAGTAGCCGAGGGCCAGCCCGCCGACCCGGCCGACCTGGGCGGCGCGCCGGACCGAGCCGACCCCGAGCACCAGGGTGCAGAAGATCACTGGCGCGATCATCATCTTGATCAGGTCGACGAACCCGGTGCCCAGCGGTTTCAGCTTCACCGCGAAGTCCGGGAAGACGAAGCCCACGGTGATCCCGAGGACCATCGCGAGCAGCACGGAGAGGTAGAGGTAGTGGCTGCGGTCTCGGCGCCGCGGAGCCCCGGCATCGACGGACATGGGCCCCTGGTTACCCGAATCTGTGAACCGAATCACATCGTTTCACCGGAAGGGCGGAATGTGCAGGAGCTGTGGAGGAATCGGCCCTGTCCGTTCGCGCCAGGTCGCCTCCGCGCGGCGTCCCGATAGACTTCACGCCTATGAGCGACTCCCCCTCGACCCCGGCCGGCCTGCTGGCGAGCGTCACCGACCCCGGCGCCCTCAAGCGCCTGACCGCGGAGCAGCTGACCCTGCTCGCGGCCGAGATCCGTGACTTCCTGGTGGCCAAGGTGTCGCGGACCGGGGGCCACCTCGGTCCCAACCTCGGTGTGGTCGAGATGACCCTCGCCATGCACCGGGTCTTCGACTCACCCCGGGACAAGATCCTTTTCGATACCGGCCACCAGGCGTACGTGCACAAGATCGTCACGGGCCGTCAGGAGGGCTTCGACCTGCTCCGCCAGCGCGGTGGCCTGACCGGCTACCCGAGCCAGGCGGAGAGCGAGCACGACCTGATCGAGAACTCGCACGCCTCGACCGCGCTCTCCTATGCCGACGGTCTGGCCAAGGCGTTCGCCCTGCGCGGCGAGGACCGGCACGTGGTGGCCGTGGTCGGCGACGGCGCGCTCACCGGCGGCATGTGCTGGGAGGCGCTCAACAACATCGCGGCCACGAAGAACAAGCTGGTCATCGTGGTCAACGACAACGGCCGGTCGTACGCGCCGACGATCGGCGGCCTGGCCGACCACCTCTCCACCCTGCGGCTCAACCCGGGCTACGAGAAGGTGCTCGACCTGGTCAAGGACGCGCTCGGCTCGACCCCGGTGGTCGGCAAGCCGGTCTTCGAGGTGCTGCACGCGGTCAAGCGCGGGATCAAGGACGCGATCAGCCCGCAGCCGATGTTCGAGGACCTCGGCCTGAAGTACATCGGTCCGGTGGACGGCCACGACCAGCAGGCGATGGAGTCCGCGCTGCGCCGGGCCAAGGGCTTCAACGCGCCGGTCATCGTGCACGCGGTGACCCGCAAGGGCTACGGTTACCGCCCCGCCGAGCAGGACGAGGCGGACTGCCTGCACGGCCCGGGCAGCGCCTTCGACGTGGAGACCGGCAAGCTGCTGGCCGCCCCGACGCTGAAGTGGACCAAGGTCTTCGCCGAGGAGCTGGTGAAGATCGCCGACGAGCGCCCGGAGGTGGTCGGCATCACCGCCGCCATGGCCGAGCCGACCGGCATCGCCGCCCTGGCGAGGAAGTACCCGGAGCGGGCGTACGACGTCGGCATCGCCGAGCAGCACGCCGCCACCAGCGCGGCCGGCCTGGCGATGGGCGGCCTGCACCCGGTCGTCGCGGTCTACGCCACCTTCCTGAACCGCGCCTTCGACCAGGTCCTGCTGGACGTGGCGATGCACAAGCTCGGGGTCACCTTCGTCCTGGACCGGGCCGGCGTCACCGGCCCGGACGGCCCGAGCCACTACGGCATCTGGGACATGAGCGTCTTCGGCGTGGTCCCCGGCCTGCGGATCGCCGCCCCGCGGGACGCCGCCACGCTGCGCGAGGAGCTGCGCGAGGCGGTCGCGGTCGACGACGGCCCGACCATCGTCCGGTTCCCGACCGGCGCGGTCGCCGCGGACACCCCGGCGGTGCGCCGGGTCGGCCAGGTCGACGTGCTGCGCGAGGCCGATCCGGGGCGCAAGGACATCCTGCTGGTCGCGGTCGGCTCGTTCGCCGGCCTGGGCCTGGACGCCGCCGAGCGGCTCGCCGAGCAGGGCTACGGGGTGACCGTCGCCGACCCGCGCTGGGTCCGCCCGGTGCCGGCCGAGCTGACCGGGCTGGCCGCCGAGCACCGCCTGGTGGTGACCCTGGAGGACGGCATCCGGACCGGCGGCGTGGGTGACGCGGTGGCCGCCGCGCTGCGCGACGCCGGGCTGACCACGCCGCTGCGCGACTTCGGCGTGCCGGCCGGCTTCCACCCGCACGGCTCGCGGGCCGAGATCCTCGCCTCGCTGGGGCTGACCGCGCAGGACATCGCCCGGGACGTGACCGAGTGGGTGTCCCGCCTGGACGCCGGCGACGCGGTCCAGGAGCCGGCGCTCTGACCGAGCCCCGGCACCGTTGACGAGCGTCTCCGTTATCTGACCGTTATCTTTGACGGATGGGTGCGGAGACGGTCATCGACCTCGGTCTCGACCGGGGTGTCCCGGAGTCCTACGAGCGACCACGCCGGCCCACCGTCCCGATCTGGTTGGCCCCGGCCCTGCTGGCGGTGTTGCTCCTGGTCAGCTCGGCGGCCTCGGCCGCCCCGCCGAGACCGCCGTTCACCGAGCTGCTGCGGGTGCCGATGGGCCCGGCCGACCCCTATCTGGTCACCGGGTCCGGGCTGCTCACCCAGTCGTACGGGCGGCTCACCGCCTACGACCTGGAGAGCGGGGCGCTGCGCTGGCGGGCCGGCGAGACGATCCCGGTCTTCCGGCTGCGCACCGCCGGCGGCCTGGTGCTGATGCGGCCGTGGACCACCGGCGGGGTGGAGCCGGGCACCACCGCGTTCTCGGTGACCACCGGGGCGAAGCAGTGGCGCAACGAGCGCAGCGTGATCACCTTCGCCGGCGGTGACGCGCTGCTCGCGGTGAACGGGGTGCGCAGCTTCTCCGGCACCGGCCGCCGGGTGCAGGGCCGGATCGAGGTGCTGGACCCGGTCACCGGGACGGCCCGCTGGCAGGTCCGGGTGCCGTCCACCGCGGTGGTGACCGGCGTCCCCGGCCCGGCCGACGCGGGCTCCCGGCTGCTGCTGATCCGCGACGACCGGACCGCCGCGCTGTACGACGTGGCCGACGGCCGCCTGCTGGCCACCCGTGAGCTGCCGGCCGCCACCTACGCGCCGGACAACCCGGTGGTGGCCGGCGGCGTGCTGGTGCTCCGGCATCCCGGCGCCGGCGGGATGGAGGTCTCCGCCTACGACCCGGTCACCCTCCGGCCGCTGTGGACCGAGCCCGCCGAGGGCACCCGCGAGCTGTCCGCCTGCGGCCTGCTGGCCTGCTTCATCGGCACGGACGGGGTGCGCGCGGTCGACCCGGCGACCGGCGACGACCGGTGGGCGCGGGGCGACTGGCAGGCGGTCGAGGAGCGCGGCGACACCCTGCTGGCCTATCCGGACGGCAACGACCCCGGCCGGCCGGGCGCCCTGGTGGACGCCGCCACCGGCCGGGTGCTGGCCGCCCTGACCGGGTGGCGGCCGATGGCCGGGGCGGACGGGAGCGGCCGGCTGCTGGTCACCCGGGAGGTCCGGGACGGCGCGCGTACCATGGTCGCGGTCGCCGACCCGGGCATCGGCCGGCTCCGCCCGCTCGCCGAGCTGCCGGCCGGGGTGAGCGAGTGCCAGGCCGCTCCGAGCCGGCTGGTCTGCCGCTCGGCGTCCGGCGAGCTGGTGGTGTGGGCGTACGACGAGGCGGCCGGCGAGCGCTGACCGCCGTACCGACAAAGGGGCCGACGGTGATCGAGCTGGACCGTGACGCCCCGCTGCCTGCCTCGCGCCCGCCGCTCGCCGCCTCCCGGCGGACCCGCCTGCTGCTCACCCTGATCCTGCTCGCCGCCGTGGGCGGCGCCGCGCCGGCCGCCGGGATCGTCTGGCGCTACCTCGGCACGGTGCCCGCCCCGGACGGCCCGATCGAGCTGGCCGGCGGCCAGGTCTACACCGTCGACACCACCGGGGCGCTGCCCGCCGTGACCGCCTGGGGCCCGGCCCGCCCGCCGGTCCGGCTGTGGACCACCCGGGTGCCGGTCGGCGACGAACCGGGCGTGGTCCCGGCCGCCTCGGTCACCGTCCGGCAGGCCGGCGAGGTGGTGCTGCTGACCGCCGGGGTGGCCACCACCGCGGTGGACGCGGCGACCGGCCGGATCCGCTGGTCGTCGCCGATCGCGGTGAGCGTGCTGGCCGGCAGCGGCGCCGGCGTCACGGTGGACCGGGTGTTCCGCCCCGGCACCGAGTACGACCAGGAGTCCGGCGACCCGGGCCCGCTCTACTTCACCGCCACCGGCGAGCCGCACACCGAGCCGCCGCTGCGCACCGAGGTCCGCGGCCTGGACCTGGCCGACGGGCGGACGCTGTGGACGGCCACGCCGGGCGGCTCGGTGACCGTCGACGTGCTGCCCGGCGCCGCCCCGGCCGTGCTGATCACCTCGTCCCGGCTGCTCAGCCTGGTCGACGGGGTGAGCGGGGCGGTGCTGCGCGAGGCCGAGCTGCCGCAGCTGGGCGGGCACGGCCCGGCCAGTTCGTCGCTGCTCGGCGACGTCGCCCTGGTCAGCTACCGGGAGCCGAGCCGGCAGGTGGCCTTCCGGGCGCGTGACCTGCGGCAGCTGTGGTCCCGGGACACCCGGGACGCGGAGCTGCTCGCCGACCCGGCCGACTGCCAGGGAGTGCTCTGCGACGGCGGGCACGGCGACCTGCGGGTCCTCGACCCGGGCACCGGCCGGGCCCGGTGGCGGGTGCAGGAGGACGTCGACCTGACCCTGCGCGCCGGTTACGTGCTGCAGACCGACGCGGCCACCGGCGAGCCGGTGCGGCTGACCGACCCGCGCACCGGCGCCACCCGGGTCGACCTGGCCGGCTGGACCGGCGAGGTGGCCGGGGCGGCCGACCAGCCGCTGCTGCTGCGCCGCGCGGAGGGCCGGAGCGGGCAGGCGTTCGCCGCGGTGGTGCCCGGGCACGCCGAGATCCGCCGGCTCGGGGTGGCCGGCGCCGGGCTGGGCGACTGCGACTCGGACCGGGCCTTCCTGGTCTGCCGGTCGTCCGGCGGGCTGCGCCTCTGGGCATACCGGATCTGACCCGCGGCGCGCACACTGGGGAGGTCCCACAGGGGGGCGCGGCGTGTCAGATGTCCTGATCGACCTGGGCGATGCGCGGTCCGGCGGCCGGGTGCCCGACCCGGAGCCACCGGCCCGCGCCCGGGTGCTGCTCGCGGTGCTCACCGGGGTGCTGACCGCGCTGCTCGGCGGGGCGGCGTACGCCCGCCCGCCGGAGCCGCCGGTGATCGTCCCGGCCGGCCTGGGTGACGCGATGCGGGTCTCCGGCGACCGGCTCTACGTGGTCGGCGCCGGCCAGCCGGTCGGTGCCCGGGTGCGCGAGCAGACCATCCGGACCTACCTGCTGCCCGGCGTCACCCCGCTGGCTCGCAACACCATCCGGGTCAGCGGCAACGTGCAGAGCGTGGTGTCGGCCGGGGCGGACCGGATGCTGGTGACCTACCAGGACGAGGGGACCGCCACGTTCAGCACGGTCGCCCTGCGCGCCGGGGTGGACCGGCCGCTCTGGCAGCGCCCGGCCGCGCTGATCGGGGTGCGGGCGGACGCCGGGCTGGCGCTGGTCCGGCAGGAGGCCGCCGAGTTCCCGGACGCCGACTGGCACGGGGTGGACCTGGAGACCGGGGCGGTGCGGTGGACGGTGCACCAGCCGGCCGGCGACGACGTGGCGGTCGGCGACAGCGCCGGGGGCTATCCGGAGCGGCTGTTCGTGCTGACCGCCGGGGCCCGGCTGAAGGTCTACGAGACCCGGTCCGGGCGGCTGCTCGCGCAGACCCCGGTGCCGGAGCGCCGGGCCGGGGTGACCACCGCGCTCTGGCCGGCCGGCGACCTGGTGCTGCTCAGCGCCGGGGCGGCCGGCACCACCGGGTACGACGCCGCGGCCGGCCTGGCGCCCCGCTGGCACAACGGGATGAACCTGAGCTGGTACCGGGGGCCGACCGCGTGCGGGGACCTGATCTGCGCGTACCTGCCGCAGCGCGGGATCCTGGTGATCGACCCGCGCACCGGCCGGGAGCGGTGGGCCTCGGACCGCTGGGAGTACTCCGCCCGGGTCGGCGACTATCTGCTGGTCGGCTGGCCGGACGTGGCCGAGCCGCAGCTGGTGGTGGTCCGGGCGGACACCGGCGACGTGCTCGGCTCGGCCGGCGTGTGGCGCGCGGCCGGGCCGGGTCCGGCGCCCGGCACCGCCTACGTGATCCGCTCGGTGATCGGCGAGGATCGGGTCTGGTACGGCGTGCTGGACCCGGCCCGCCGCCGGGTCGAGCTGCTCGGCACCGCGGCCCGGGTCACCGGCGACTGCGCGATCGTGCCGCGGGCCCTGGTCTGCCGCCGGATCGACGCCACGGTCGGGGTGTGGCGGCTTGGGTAGCCTGCAGCTACGGCGGCGTCTTGATGGAGGAACTGCGGTGCGCGTGCTGGTGGTGGAGGACGAGCGGACGATGGCCGACGCGATCGCTCGCGGCTTGCGGCGGCACGGGATGGCGGTCGACGTGGCGTACGACGGCTTGCAGGGTCACGAGATGGCCTACGTGACCCGCTACGACGTGGTGGTGCTGGACCGGGACCTGCCCGGCATGCACGGCGACGAGATCTGCGCGGCGCTGGTCGAGTCCGGCGCGCTGACCCGGGTGCTGATGCTGACCGCCAGCGGCTCGGTCGCCGAGCGGGTCGAGGGGCTGCAGCTGGGCGCCGACGACTACCTGCCCAAGCCGTTCGCCTTCGACGAGCTGGTGGCCCGGGTGCAGGCGCTCGGCCGGCGGGCCACCCCGCCCGCCCCGCCGGTGTTCAGCGTCGGCAACCTGGTGCTCGACCCGGCCAAGCGCGCGGTGACCCGGGGCGGCCTGCCGGTCGACCTGACCAACAAGGAGTTCGGCGTGCTGGAGGTGCTGCTCAAGGCGAGCGGCGCGGTGGTCTCCAGCGAGGAGCTGCTGGAGCGGGTCTGGGACGCGAACACCGACCCGTTCACCACCACGGTCCGGGTGACCGTGATGACCTTACGGAAGAAGCTCGGCGATCCGCCGCTGATCGACACCGTGGTCGGCGCCGGGTACCGGGTCGTGACCACGTGACGATCTACCAGGGGCAGCAACCGGCGGTCCAGCCCCAGGGACTGCTGCGCCGGCTGACCCGGCCCACGCTGCGGCTGCGGCTCACCCTGCTGAACGGGATCCTGCTGGTCGCGGCCGGCGCGGTGCTGGTGGTGCTGGCCTGGCTGCTGGTCGACGAGTCGCTGCACCCGGCCGACGAGCTGATGGCCGGGTCGACCGTGACACTGAACAACGGCAAGGTCGAGGAGGCGCGCGGCTGGCAGACCGAGATGGTCGACCAGGCCTCGGACGAGCTGCTGGTCAAGGGCCTGAGCGCGCTGGTCGCGATCGGCATCATCGGGATCGCCGGGGGATACCTGGTGACCCGCCGGGCGCTGCGCCCGCTGCACACCGTCACGCAGACCGCGCAGCGGCTCGGTGAGGAGACCCTGGACCAGCGGATCCGGTACGCCGGGGCGGACGACGAGGTGGCCGAGCTGGCCCGCACCTTCGACGCGATGCTGGACCGGCTGGCCGGCGCGTTCGAGTCGCAGAAGAGGTTCGTCGCGAACGCGTCGCACGAGCTGCGCACCCCGCTCGCGGTGATGCGCACCGAGATCGACGTGACACTCAGCGACCCGGACGCCGACGTCGCCGAGTACCGCCGGATGGCCCGGGTGGTCCGGGACGCCTCGACCCGGGCGAACGGCCTGGTCGACGCGCTGCTGGTGCTGGCCCGCTCGGAGGCGCAGTCCGGCCGGCGGCTGGTCCGCAAGGTGCCGGCCGACCTGGCCACCAGCGTCTACAACGCGCTGTCCGCGGTGCGGACCGAGGCCGAGCGGATGAAGCTGGAGGTGACCACCGACCTGACCGCGGCGCCGGTGGTCGGCGACCCGAGCCTGCTGGACCGGCTGGCCGGCAACCTGATCGAGAACGCGATCCGGTACAACCACCTGCTCGGCCGGCTGTGGCTGCGCACCGAGTCGGTGGACGGCCAGGCCCGGCTGATCGTCGGCAACACCGGGCACGAGGTCGAGCAGACCGAGGTGCCGGGGCTCTTCGAACCGTTCCGCCGGGGTGGCTGGGAGCGGACCGGGTCACGCGGCTCCGGGCTGGGCCTGTCGATCGTCCGGGCGGTGTGCGACGCGCACGGCGGCACGGTGTCGGCGATCGCGCTGGCCGACGGCGGCCTGGAGGTCACCGTCTCGCTGCCGGCCGCCGACACCACACCGGTGGTGGCGGCGACCGCCAGCGTGCCCCGGGCGGGGCGCTAGCCGACCTTCTCGATCTGGTCGCGGAGCTCGGGCAGCTCCGCCTTGGCCTTGCTGACCGAGGTGTAGTACCACACCAGCATGCCGACGCTGCCCTTGTCGCTCCAGATGCAGACGGCGAGGTCGACGCCGGCGGTCTCGCCGCTGCCGCACTTGGCGGCCCCGCCGTAGGACCCGGTGTCGACCGCGACGATGTCCTCCACCGAGATGCCGGTCAGGCTCATGCTGGTGATGTTCTTGCTGAGCTCCAGGTCCGGGTTCGGGATCGGGGCGGCCACGCCGATCGCCATCACCATGTTCTTCTTCGCCGGGGCGCCGTAGAACGCGCCGAACGACGTGGTGGCGCCCGGGTAGCCCTTGAGCAGGCCGTCCTCCATCGTCTTGGTGATGTCGCCGAACTCGCTGGTGGTCAGTTTCGGCCGGCCGCCCAGGGTCTCCGGCTCGACGACGGTGATCTTCGAGGCGGGCGACCCGGTGTCGTCGTTCTCCTTGTCGGCCAGCACCGCGATCGCCACGATGCCGCCGACGCAGAGCACCAGCACGATCGCGATGGAGAGCAGCACGATCGGCAGCACCCGGGACTTCCTCGGCGCGGGCGGCGGGAAGCCGGGCTGGCCGTAGCCCGGCTGGCCGAACGGGGGCGGCTGACCGTAGCCGGGCTGGGCGTAGCCGGGGGTGAAGGGCTGGGTCGGCGGCTGCTCCGGCGCCGGGCCGTAACCGGGCGGCGGGGGGCCGTAGGCGGGTGGCACCGAGCCCGGAACATTCGGGTTCGGCATGCCGGGGAAGGGCTGGCCGGAATAAGGGTCCTGCGACATGCGACGGGCTCCACGATCAAGTTGTAGTGCGGCGCAGCTTATCCGCGGGGAGTGACAAAAAGACGCCCTCGCCCGGGATCCGGGCGAGGGCGTCGATGAACCGTTATCAGCCGCGGCGCACGTTCGCCAGGCCGGACGGCAGGAACCGCTTACCGGTGACCTGCTCCGCGATGCCGCTGCGGTCCAGGTACGGGGTGATCCCGCCCAGGTGGAACGGGTAGCCGGCACCGAGGATCATGCACAGGTCGATGTCCTGCGCCTCGGCCACCACGCCCTCGTCCAGCATGATCCGGACCTCCTCGGCGAGCGCGGCGAGGGCCTTGGCCCGCACCTCGTCGCCGGTGAGCACGGTGTCGCCGACCTCGAGCAGCTTCACCACCTCGGCGTTGATCTCGTCGTCGACCAGCAGCGGCAGGCCGGCGTCGACGATCCGCTTGAGGTTCGGGCTGTCCACGTACCGCTCCGGGAAGGCGCGGTGCAGGGTCTCGCCGACGTGGTAGGCGACTGCTGGGCCGACCAGCTGGAGCAGCGCGATCGGGCGCATCGGCAGGCCCATCGGGTCGAACGCCTCGTTCACCACGTCGAGCGGGGTGCCGGCGTCGACGGCCTTGAAGACCTCGCTGGTGAACCGGGTGAGCACCCGGTTGACCACGAACGCCGGGGCGTCCTTGACCAGCACCGAGGACTTCTTCAGCTCCTTGCCGACGGCGAACGCGGTGGCCAGCGTGGCGTCGTCGGTCTTCTCGCCCTTGATGATCTCCAGGAGCGGGAGGACCGCGACCGGGTTGAAGAAGTGGAAGCCGACGACCCGCTCCGGGTGCTGCAGGTCGGCCGCCATGTCGGTGATCGACAGCGAGCTGGTGTTGGTGGCGAGGATCGCCTCCGGCTTGACGATCGTCTCGAACTCGGCCCAGATCTTCTTCTTCAGCTCGAGGTTCTCGAAGACCGCCTCGATCACGAAGTCGGCGTCGGCGAAGACCGACTTGTCGACCGAGCCGCTGATCAGGCCGCGCAGCTTGGCCGCGGTGCCCTCGTCCAGGCGGCGCTTGCCGACCAGCTTGTCGATCTCGCCGGTGACGTAGGCCACACCCTTGTCGACCCGCTCCTGGTCCAGGTCGGTGAGCACCACCGGGACCTGCAGGCGGCGCAGGAAGAGCAGGGCCAGCTGGGACGCCATCAGGCCGGCGCCGACGATGCCGACCTTGGTGACCTTGCGGGCCAGCGACTTGTCCGGCACCCCGACCGGGCGCTTGGCGCGCCGCTGGACCAGGTCGAACGCGTACAGGCTGGCCCGCGCCTCGTCGCCCATGATCAGGTCGGCGAGCGCCTCGGTCTCGGCCGCGGTGCCGTCCTCAAAGGACGCCTCCTTGGCCAGGGCGAGCAGCTCCAGGGCCTTGTTGGCGGACGGGACCGCGCCGTGCAGCTTCTCGTCCAGCTGGTTCTTGGCGAACCAGAGCACGCCGTCCCACATCTCCCGGTCGATCTCCGGGCGCTCCACCGTGACCTCGCCCTTGACGACCCGGGCCGCCCAGGCGAGCGAGTCCTCCAGGAAGTCGGCGGCCTCGAAGAGCGCGTCGGCGACGCCCAGCTCCTTGGCCTGCTTCGGGCGCAGCACCTTCTGGGTCAGCGGGTTCTGCAGGATCACCTGGGCCGCGCCGGCGATGCCGATCAGGTTCGGCAGCAGCTGGGAGCCGCCCCAGCCGGGGATCAGGCCGATCGCGACCTCGGGCAGGCCGAGCGCGGCCGCGCCGGACGAGACCGTCCGGTAGTGGCAGTGCAGGGCGACCTCGAGGCCGCCGCCGAGGGCGGCGCCGTTGACGAACGCGAAGGTCGGGATCGCGCTGTTCTTCAGCCGGGCGAACACCCGGTGGCCCAGCTCGCCCAGCTCGACGGCCTGGTCGCGGGACGCGATCAGCGGCATGCCGGTGATGTCGGCGCCGACGCAGAAGATGTACGGCTTGCCGGTGATCGCGATGAACGCCGGGTCCGCCGCGGTGGCCGCGGTGATCGCCTCGTCCAGCGACGTCAGGCCGGCCGGGCCGAAGCTGTTCGGCTTCTTGTGGTCGAAGCCGTTGTCCAGGGTGATCAGCGCGACCGGCTTGTCCAGACCGGGTACCCGGACGGAGCGCAGGAGCGCCTTGGTCACTACCTCGTTCGGGTTCTCGATCACTTGTCGAAGCCTTCCCAGTTCGGGTTCTCCCAGATCACGGTGCCACCCATGCCGATACCGATGCACATCGCGTTCATGCCGTACCGGACCTCGGGGTGCTCCTCGAAGTGCCGGGCGAGCTGGGTCATCAGGCGCACGCCGGAGGAGGCCAGCGGGTGGCCGATGGCGATCGCGCCGCCCCACGGGTTGACCCGGGGGTCGTCGTCGGCGATGCCGTAGTGGTCGAGCAGCGCCAGCACCTGCACCGCGAAGGCCTCGTTCAGCTCGAACAGGCCGATGTCGTCGATGGTCAGGCCGGCCTTCTTCAGCGCCTTCTCGGTCGACGGGATCGGGCCGTAGCCCATGATCTCCGGCTCGACACCGGCGTAGGCGAACGACACCAGCCGCATGGCGACCGGCAGGCCCAGCTCACGGGCGGTCGCCTCGTCGGCGAGGATCGCCGCGGTGGCGCCGTCGTTCAGGCCGGCCGCGTTGCCCGCGGTGATCCGGCCGTGCGGGCGGAACGGGGTCTTCAGCGTGGCGAGCTTCTCCATCGAGGTCTCGCGCGGCGCCTCGTCCACGGTGGCCAGGCCCCAGCCCAGCTCGGAGCTGCGGATCGCGACCGGGACCATGTCCGGCTGCAGCTTGCCGTTGGCGTACGCCTTGGCGACCTTGAGCTGCGAGTTCAGCGCGAACGCGTCGGTCCGCTCCTTGGTGATGTGCGGGAGCCGGTCGTGCAGGTTCTCCGCGGTCGAGCCCATCACCAGGGCGGACGGGTCGACCAGCTTCTCGGTCAGGATCCGCGGGTTCGGGTCGGCGCCCTCGCCCATCGGGTGCCGGCCCATGTGCTCGACGCCACCGGCCACGGCGATGTCGTACGCCCCCATGGCGATGCCGCCGGCGACGTTGGTCACCGCGGTCATCGCGCCGGCGCACATCCGGTCGACGGCGTAACCCGGCACCGTCTTGGGCAGCCCGGCCAGCAGGGCCGCGGTCCGGCCGATGGTCAGGCCCTGGTCGCCGGTCTGAGTGGTGGCCGCGATCGCGACCTCGTCCACCCGGTCGGTGGGGAGCTGGGGATTCCGCTTGATCAGCTCTCGGATGCAGCGGATCACCAGGTCGTCGGCGCGGGTCTCGGCGTACATGCCGCCCGCCTTGCCGAACGGGGTGCGGACGCCGTCGACGAAGACGACCTCGCGTACTTCACGGGGCACAGCAAGCCTCCAATGCGGGCGTGAACCCAAATGTGTCGGCCATGCTACTCGCCAGTAACTAGCCGCTGCCAGACCCTCCGAAAAACCTCACAACGGGGCTGGCCGGAGGCTCTCGATCGACGGTCCGGCACTCGACCTGAGGCAAACCGCGGGTCTAGCGCCTGTTTCGGAGGCCGGCCACGCCGCAGCCCCGGTCGGCCTCCGAAACAGGCGCTAGCGTCGGTCCATGAGGAAACCGGTCGCGTGCCGGCTCGGCTGGCACAAGTGGGTGCGCCGCTCCACCCCGGACGGCGAGCTGTACCGGGAGTGCGCCCGGTGCGGCAGGGACCAGGGCCCGCCGGGACCCGCGGTCCCGTTCTGAGCTCCGGGAGCGCCCGAGGCACTCCCGGAGCCGCACATCACGCCGGCTCTGGCGAAGGGGCCGGCAGCACCGCCGCCAGCTGGCCGGCGATCAGGCCGACCTGCCAGTTGCGCGCGCCGAAACCGCGCAGCGTGTCACTCACCGTCTGCGCGGTGATGTCGTCCGGCGGCGACCAGGCCAGCCGGCGGATGAAGTCCGGGCTGATCAGGTTCTCCGGGGGCAGCCGGTGGGTCTCCGCGGTGCCGACCACCACCTGCCGGCAGCGGGCCAGCCGGGCGGCCGCCACCGGATCCCGCTCGGCCCAGCGGTGCGGCGGGGGCGGACCCTCCACCGGCTGGTTCACCGGCAGCGCGTCGTCCGGCAGGGCCCGGGCCTGGTCCAGCGCGTCCAGCCAGATCTTGGCGAGCCGGCGCACCGAGCGGCCGCCGAACCCGGGGATGGCGAGCAGGGTCCGCTCGTCCTTCGGGTCGGCCTCGGCCGCGGCCACGATCGCCGAGTCGGGCAGCACCCGGCCGGGCGCCGAGTCGCGGCGGGCGGCCACGCCGTCCCGGGCGTACCAGAGCGCGCGGACCCGGGACTGCGCCCGCGCGCCGCGCACCCGGTGGATGCCCGAGGTGCGGCGCCACGGGTCGGGGCGGACCCGGGGCGGCCGGTCCGCGCTGGCCACCAGCGAGGCGAACTCCTCGGCCGCCCAGGCGGCCTTGCCCTGCCGGTCCAGCTCGGCGGCGAGGATGTCGCGCAGGTCGGTGAGCAGCTCGACGTCCAGCGCCGCGTAGGTCAGCCAGGACTCCGGCAGCGGCCGGGTCGACCAGTCCGCCGCCGAGTGGTGTTTCTCCAGCGAGTAGCCGAGCAGCTGCTCGGTGAGCGCGGCCAGGCCGACCCGCTCGAACCCGGCCAGCCGGGCGGCCAGCTCGGTGTCGAACAGCCGGCGCGGTCTCATCCCGAGCTCGGCCAGGCACGGCAGGTCCTGGCTGGCGGCGTGCAGCACCCACTCGGTGTCCGCCAGGGCCGCGTCCAGGGTGCGCAGATCGTCCAGCGGCAGCGGGTCGATCAGCACGGTGCCGGACCCGGCCCGGCGCAGTTGCACCAGGTAGGCCCGCTGGGTGTAGCGGTAGCCGGACGCGCGCTCGGCGTCCACGGCCACCGGCCCGGTGCCCGCGGCCATCCGGGCGACGATGTCGGCCAGGTCGGCAGCGCTCTCCACCGGAGCCGGGGTGCCATCGCGGGGCGCCGTCAGGGGAACAGCCTCGGGACCGCCAGAACTCGGGTCGGGCGGCACTGCGTGCGGTCCGTCCCCTGCTGACTCCGGCGCGTCCCGACGGCGCAGGGGTGCTTCGTCGGTCACTCCGTAACCGTACGGGGGTGGCACCCCTGCCGTGCGCAGCCGGGTCCCGGCGCGTCGATTCTCGATCGACTTCCGGGTTCAACCATTGCGCGTTCTGCTCCGTATACCCGGGTGCCACGCCGAGACCACCCGGGAGGCCGTGCCGCATGACCGCCACCTACGAGCCCTTCACTCCAGCCGGTTCACCCGAGCCGCGCCGGGCCCGCTACGCCGAGAGGTACGCGGAGGACCGGTACGACGACGGGTACCGCCGGCCGGAGGACCCGTGGGCCGGCCAGCAGCAGCGGTCCTGGGAGTCGGGCCCGGTCTGGGCGGACACCAGCTTCGCCGAGCCGCGCCAGGAGCAGCCCCGTTACGAGCAGCCCGGTTACGAACAGCCTCGTTACGAACAGCCCGGTTACGAGCAGCCCGGTTACGAACAGCCCGCTCGGGCCTTCGAGCAGCCGGCCCCGGCCTACCCGACCGCCTTCGCTCCGGCCGTCGAGCAGACCCGCCCGGCGAAGTCCCGCGGCAAGGCCAAGCCGCTGGTCATCGCCCTGGTCGCGGTCCTCGTGGGGATCACCGGCTGGCAGGCCTACCGGATCGAGTCGGTGATCCAGAGCAGCAACGACCTGGCCTCCGCCGTCTCCACCGCGCAGAACCGCAGCGCCGACCTGGAGAAGGCGCTCACCAACGTCTTCGACCCGGAGGGCATCTCGGCCGCCGCCCTGCCCAGCGTCTTCCGGGTCCGGGCCGGCGACTTCACCGGCACCGCCTTCTCGGTCGGCACCAAGGCCGCCGATGGCACCGCGAACCTGTTCACCAACTTCCACGTGGTCGAGTCGGTCTGGAAGGCCGGCGACCGCGCGGTCACCCTGGAACGCGGCACCACCCGGATCAACGCCACGATCATCAAGGTCAGCGAGGGCAAGGACCTGGCGCTGCTCCGCGCCAAGCAGGAGATCAAGCCGCTCGGGGTGGCCGGCGGCCAGGTCAAACCCGGTCAGCAGGTGGTCGTGGTGGGCGCCCCGCTGGGCCTCGACGACACCGTCACCACCGGCGTGATCAGCGCCTTCCGCGAGGACGACGCGGACGGCCCGACCATCCAGTTCGACGCCCCGATCAACCCCGGCAACTCCGGCGGCCCGGTGGTCAACACCAGCAAGCAGGTGGTCGGCCTGGCCACCGCCAAGGCCCGCGATGCCGAGGGCATCGGCCTGGCCATCCCGATCGCCACCGCCTGCGCGACCTTCAAGGTCTGCTGATCACGGCCCGCGCGAGGGTCCGGGTCCGCTGATCACTTCCGGTCGCTGCCCGTCAAAAGCCAGATTTTGTACGACCGTCCGTCCCGTGCCAGTCGGCACGCGAGGCCGCAGCTCCTCCGGGCCGCGGCGCGTGTCGTGCGGGCAGGCTGTGCCGCACGGGTGTCTCGGCACCGCCGAGACACCCGTGCGAGCCAGCCGGGGCCGTGGGCCGCGCTGCGGTCCGGAGCCGAACCGAGCCTCGCGGTGTGCGGGCGGACCCGCACGACACGCGGTGCGGTCGGGAGCCGGCGGGCATCGCGGGCCGACTGCCACGGGGCTCCGGGTCGTACCGGAAAAGGATCCGGAAACGGGCCGGCGGCATGGCGGCAGCGAGGGTGGTTCGTCCGATTCGGTGCGCGGGACAGAGGCGCGTGAGCAGCCCGGAGTGACTAGGGTGGTTCGTCCGATTCGGTGCGCGGGACAGAGGCGCGTGAGCAGCCCGGAGTGACCGCGGAGGCGGTCAGGAGGCGCTGGCGCGGTGGCGGTCGAGCGAGCTGACGCCGGGTGGGGGGAGGCCGGCGGTGGAGGCCAGCATGGCGCACCAGCCGTGCAGGTGGGCGGCGAAGTCGTCGGAGGTCGGGGTCCACGAGGCGCGGACCTCGAGGTCGGCGGTCGGGGGCGGGCCGGACAGCTCGCCGAAGCGGGTGGAGGCGGTCTGGGTGACCGTGCCGCCGATCGCGGTGTAGGCGGCCGCGTGCTGGTCGAGGCCGTCGGTGAGCCAGGTCCAGGCGACCGCGGGCAGCAGCGGGTCGGTGGCCAGGTCCGGCTCCAGGTCGGCGGTGACCAGCGTCACCAGGCGCAGGTCGCCGCGCCAGGCGTCGTGGCCGGCCGGGTCGTGCAGCAGGATCAGGCGGCCGCTGGCGACCTCGTCGCCGGAGCGCAGGACGGTGGCGCTGAGCGCGAACGAGTACGGCGCGAGCCGCTGCGGCGCGGCGATCTCCTCGAGCAGGATCTCCGGCCGTGGCGAGTCCGCGCGCAACCCGGCCACCGCGCGGGTGAACGGCTCGGGAACAGCGGAGGGGGACGCCATGGGGGAAGAGTATGCCGATCTACGCCCCGGCAGCCGTCGCCGCGCCGCCGGGCGTCCTCACTCACATGGCACCATGACCCGGTGACCGTTCTCGAGGATTCCCCGTTCGTGCGTGCGTGTCGTGGCCTGCCCGGCCCGCACACGCCGGTCTGGTTCATGCGGCAGGCCGGGCGCTCGCTGCCCGAGTACCGCAAGATCCGGGAGGGGATCGGCATGCTGGAGTCGTGCCGGCGGCCCGATCTGGTCACCGAGATCACCCTGCAGCCGGTCCGCCGGCACCGGGTCGACGCGGCCATCCTGTTCAGCGACATCGTGGTGCCGATCGCCGCGGCCGGCGTCGACCTGGACATCGTGGCCGGCACCGGCCCGGTCGTCGCCGCCCCGATCCGCGAGGCCGCCGACCTGGACCGGCTCCGGCCGATCACCGCGGACGACGTGGACTTCGTCGCCGAGTCGGTCCGGCTGCTGGTCGCCGAGCTGGGCAGCACGCCGCTGATCGGCTTCGCCGGGGCGCCGTTCACGCTGGCCAGCTACCTGATCGAGGGCGGCCCGTCGCGGACCTACCTGAAGACCAAGGCGATGATGTACGGGCGGCCCGAGCTCTGGCACGCGCTGCTCGACCGGCTCGCCGGGATCACCCTCACCTTCCTGCGCACCCAGATCGACGCCGGGGTGAGCGCGGTCCAGCTGTTCGACTCGTGGGCCGGCGCGCTCTCCGAGGCGGACTACCGGTCGTTCGTGATGCCGCACTCGGCCCGGGTGCTGCGCGGCCTGCAGGACGCCGGCGTGCCGCGGATCCACTTCGGGGTGGGCACCGGGGTGCTGCTCGAGGCGATGGGCGAGGCCGGCGCCGACGTGGTCGGCGTCGACTGGCGCACCCCGCTGGACGTGGCCACCAAGCGGATCGGCCCGGACCGGGCGGTGCAGGGCAACCTGGACCCGGCCATCCTGTTCGCCGGGTGGGACGTGGTGGAGCGGGAGACCCGCCGGGTGCTGGCGCAGGGGCAGTCGGCCCCCGGTCACGTGTTCAATCTCGGTCATGGCGTCATGCCGGAGACCGATCCCGACATCCTCACCCGGCTGACCGCGCTGGTGCACGAGGTGTCAGCTCGATAGCTCACACCGGCGGACCCCCGCCGGGCGGTCGGGAGCGTGGCCTGGGAGGGTGGGAGCGTGCGGAAGCGGATCGCGGTCATCGGCGGCGGCGTCGCCGGCTTGGCGGCCGCCGTGCGCCTGCGGGACGTCTGCCCGCCGGACACCGAGATCATCGTGTACGAGCAGAGCGGCGTGCTGGGCGGCAAGCTGCGCACCGGCGAGCTGGCCGGCGTGCCGGTCGAGCGCGGCGCCGAGTCCTTCCTGAGTTCCGCGCCGGACGGCGGTGACTCCGCGGCGGTGACCTTCGCCCGCCGGGTCGGCCTGGGCGACGCCCTGGTCCACCCGGCCGCCCAGCCGGCCGCGCTGGCGATCGGCGGCCGGTTGACCCGGATCCCGGCCGGCACCCTGGTCGGCGTGCCCGGCGACCTGTCGACGCTGGACGGCGTGGCCCTGCCGGACGACGGCGCGGACGCCGACACCGGCCGGCCGCTGCTCGCCCCCGGCGAGGACGTCGCGGTCGGCGAGCTGGTCCGCTCGCGGTACGGCGCCGAGGTGGTGGACCGGCTGGTCGACCCGATGCTCGGCGGGGTCTACGCGGGCCGCGCCGACCGGCTGTCGCTGCGCGCCACGATGCCGCAGCTGGCCCGCACCGCGGAGACCGAGCACACGCTGCGCGGAGCGGTCCGGGCCGCTCAGGCATTGAGCAAGCGGACCCCGGGCCGGCCGGTCTTCGCCGCGATCGACGGCGGGATGAGCCGGCTGATCGGCGCGGCGGCCACCGCGGCCCGGGCGCGGATCAGCCTGGGGTTGCCGGTGCGCCGGCTCGTCCGGGCCGGGGACCGGTGGCACCTGGTGCTCGGGCCGGCCCCCGAGCCGCAGACCGACGACGTGGACGCCGTGGTCCTGGCGGTGCCGGCGAAACCGGCGGCCCGGCTGCTGACCGACGCCGCGCCGGAGGCCGCGCGCGCGATCGGCGAGCTGGACTACGCCAGCGTCGCGCTGGCCGGGCTGGCGCTGCCGCCCGGCACCCCGCTGCCCGAGCTGTCCGGTTTCCTGGTCCCGCCGGGCGAGGGCACGCTGGTCAAGGCGGCCACCTTTTTCACCCGGAAATGGCCGCACCTGACCGGGCCGGCGGGTCCGGTGATCGTCCGGGCCTCGCTCGGCCGGGCCGGCGAGGAGGACCGCCTGCAGCACAGCGATCAGGCGCTGCTCGCGATCGCCCACCGGGAGCTGGGCGAGCTGGCCGGCGGGGCGCTGCCGCCGCCGGTCGGCGCCTGGATCCAGCGCTGGGGCGGCGGCCTCCCGCAGTACCTGCCGGGGCACCCGGACCGGGTGGCGGCGGCCCGGGCGGCGCTGCCCTCGGGGATCGCACTGGCCGGCGCGGCCCTGGACGGCGTCGGCATCCCGGTCTGTGTGGCCAGCGGCGAGCGCGCGGCGGACGATGTGAGTGATTACCTGGAGGCAAGTGCATGAGCGAGCAGACCAACGCGGCTCGGATCAACGAGCTGAACGCCACCATCCGGTACACGATGTGGTCGGTGTTCCGGGCCTCGCGTGAGCTGCCGGCGCTGCGGGACGACCTGGCGGGCGAGGTCGACACGCTGTTCGAGCAGCTGGCCGCGAAGGACGTGACGATCCGCGGCACCTACGACGTGTCCGGGCTGCGGGCCGACGCGGACGTGATGATCTGGTGGCACTCCAGCGACCCGGACGCGCTGCAGGAGGCGTACTCGCTGTTCCGCCGGACCGCGCTGGGCCGGCACCTGACCCCGGTCTGGTCGCAGATGGCGCTGCACCGGCCGGCCGAGTTCAACAAGAGCCACCTGCCGGCGTTCCTGGCCGGCGAGGAGGCCCGGCCGTACATCTGCGTCTACCCGTTCGTCCGCTCCTACGAGTGGTACCTGCTGCCCGACGCCGAGCGCCGGGACATGCTCGCCGAGCACGGCCGGCAGGCCCGGGGCTACCCGGACGTGCGGGCCAACACGGTGGCGTCGTTCGCGCTCGGCGACTACGAGTGGATGCTCGCCTTCGAGGCGGACGAGCTGCACCGGATCGTCGACCTGATGCGCGACCTGCGGGCGTCGCGGGCGCGCCGGCACGTGCGCGAGGAGGTGCCGTTCTACACCGGGCGGCGTCGCTCGATCGCCGAAATCGTCTCTACACTCCCGTGATCCTGAGCTGACTGGCTCCGCTTCGCTCCGCGGGCGATTGCCTTGTAACCGGTGAGTTGAGGCACGATTTCCCGCCGTCCGCAAACCCCGCGGCCGTCGAGAAATCGTGCCTCAACTCACCGGCGGCAATCGCCGGGCCATGGGTACGTGGGGGATGCCGTCCTCCACGTACTCGGGTCCGGTCGGCTCGAAACCATATTTCCGATAAAAGCTGACAAGGTACGACTGGGCGTCCAGCACTGCCGGCCGATGGCCGATGATCTCCAGCGCGTGTTCCATCAACCGGCCGGCCAGACCCGCGCCGCGCGCCTTCGGGGAGGTCACCACCCGGCCGATCCGTTCCGTCCCATGGTCATCGAGAATCCGCAGATAGGCCCGAACTTCCCGATCACGGGAGAACCATAGGTGTCGGGTACCGGGCTCGGTGTCGCGGCCGTCCAGGTCGAGGTAGGCGCACTCCTGCTCCACCACGAACACCTCGCTGCGCAGGCGCAGGATGTCGTACAGCGTCGGGCTGGGGAGGTCGCGGAACGAGGCCACGCGGAACTCGTCGTGCGGTAGCGGGTGCATCGGCACAGCGTATGCGGCGCGTCGTCACCCCGCCGCCGGTCCCACCGTTGTAGTGATGAGGCTACGGCCTGTGGAGGACGCCATGATCAAGCGCAGCAAGTTGTTCGGCACCAAGACCCGGGTGACCTTCAGTATTCCCGCTGACGAGCCGTCCGGCGTGGTGAGCGTGGTGGGCACGTTCAACGACTGGCAGCCCGGCACACACGAGATGCAGGTGCGCAAGAACGGCACCCGTACGGTCAGCGTGCCGCTGGAGCCGGGGGACTACCAGTTCCGTTACCTGGCCACCGGGGGTGTCTGGTTCGACGACCCGGAGGGCAGCGAACTCCGCCTATAAAGGTTTCGCCGGGCCGTCCCAGGGGATTTGCTGTGATCGTGGCAGACGTCAAGCTTGCGATCATCTACTACTCGTCGACCGGCACCCTGCACAAGATGGCGCAGCGGTTGCAGGAGGCGGCCGAGAAGGCCGGCGCCGAGGTCCGCCTGCGGCAGGTCGCCGAGCTGGCCCCGCCCGAGGCGATCGCCTCGAACGCGGCGTGGAGCCAGCACTTCGACACCACCAAGGACGAGCCCCGAGCCGGCGCGGACGACGTGGTCTGGGCGGACGCGGTGCTGTTCGGCACGCCGACCCGGTACGGCAACGTGGCCAGCCAGCTCAAGCAGTTCATCGACACGCTCGGCCCGCAGTGGGCGCAGGGGCAGCTGGCGAACAAGGCGTACGCCGGGTTCACCGCGTCGATGACCGAGCACGGCGGCCAGGAGTCGACGCTGCTGGCGCTCTACAACACGATCTATCACTTCGGTGGGGTCGTGGTGGCGCCCGGCTACACCGATCCGCTGAAGTTCGCGGACGGCAACCCGTACGGCGTCTCGCACGTCACCGGCGGCTCCAACGACGCGCCGCTGACCGACGTGCAGTATGCCGCACTCGATCACCTGGCCAGGCGGGTCGTGTCGATCGGCGGGAAGCTGCGCGCCTGATACAAAAGGCGCATGGCCGTTGACACCCAATACGAAGAACTGCTCCGGCGGGTGCTGGAGACCGGTACCCCGAAGAGCGACCGGACCGGGACCGGCACCCGCAGCCTCTTCGGTGAGCGGCTGCGCTACGACCTGTCCCAGGGGTTCCCGCTGATCACCACGAAGCGGGTGCACTTCAAGTCGATCGCGGTGGAGCTGCTCTGGTTCCTGCGCGGCGAGACCAACGTGCAGTGGCTCCGGGACCAGGGGGTCACCATCTGGGACGAGTGGGCTTCGGAGTCGGGCGAGCTCGGCCCGGTCTACGGCTACCAGTGGCGTTCCTGGCCGTCGCCGGACGGACATATCGACCAGATAGCCGGCGTTTTGGACACCCTCCGGAAAAATCCGGACTCGCGGCGGATGTTGGTCTCGGCGTGGAACGTCGGGCAGCTGGACGAGATGGCGCTCATGCCCTGCCACGCGATGTTCCAGTTCTACGTCGCCGACGGCAAGCTCTCCTGCCAGCTCTACCAGCGCAGCGCCGACCTCTTCCTCGGCGTCCCGTTCAACATCGCCTCCTACGCCCTGCTCACCCGGATGATCGCCGACCAGGTCGGGCTGGTCCCGGGCGACTTCATCTGGGTCGGCGGCGACTGCCACATCTACGACAACCACGTCGACCAGGTGCGCGAGCAGCTCAGCCGGGAGGCCTACCCGTTCCCGTCGCTGGAGATCGCCGCCAAGCCGAGCCTCTTCGACTACGCGTACGAGGACTTCACCGTGGTCGGCTACCGGCACCACCCGGCGATCAAGGCCCCGGTCGCGGTATGACGGTGCACATGATCTGGGCCGAGGCGCACGGCCGGGTGATCGGCGCCGGCGGCGGCATCCCCTGGCGGGTGCCCGGCGAACAGCAGATCTTCAAGGAGCGCACGATGGGCGCCACCCTGGTGATGGGCCGGGCCACCTGGGACTCGCTGCCCCGCCGCCCGCTGCCCGGCCGGCGCAACATCGTGCTCACCCGGGACCCGTCCTGGCGGGCCGAGGGGGCCGAGGTGGTGCACGACCCTGACCGGATCGGGGAAAGTGAATTCTGGGTGATGGGCGGCGAGTCGGTCTACGCCGCATTCCTGCCGCGGGCCGGCCATGTCGTACGCACCGTGATCGACCTGGCGGTGGCCGGTGACGTGCACGCCCCGGAGCTGGGTCCGGAGTGGACGATCAGCGCCTCGACCGGGTGGCTGACCGCGCCGAACGGCGTCCGGTACGAGGTGCAGGATCTCGTTTGTTCCTCGGGGGCACAGCGCCAGGACACGTGAGTTTTACCCAGGGTGATTAGCGTCGTTTGCCGACACATTCGCGCTTATCGTTCTTATGGGAGACGATGATGGTCACCCTTTCCGTCGTCACGCCGATGTACAACGAGCGTGCGGCGGTGGACCACTTCGTGGCCCGGCTCCGGCCGGCGCTGGACGATCTGAAGGTCACCTACGAGGTCGTCGCGGTCGACGACGGCAGCTCGGACGGCACCGTGCCACGCCTGCTCGAGCTGCGCGCCGCCTGGCCGCAGCTGCGGGTGGTGAAGCTGCGGCGCAACGTCGGGCACCAGTCCGCCCTGGCGGCGGGCCTGCGGACGGCCGTCGGCGACTACGTGGTCAGCATCGACGCCGACCTGCAGGACCCGCCGGAGGTGATCGGCGAGATGCTGGCCAAGGCCACCGCCGAGGATCTCGACGTGGTCTACGGCGTCCGCAGCGACCGGAGCACCGACACGCCGTTCAAGCGGCAGACCGCCGGGGCCTATTACTGGCTGATGCGCAAGCTCGTCGGCCCGTGGGTGAGCGGTCAGGCCGGCGATTTCCGGCTGATGAGCCGCCCGGTCGTGGACACCCTCAACGAGCTGCCCGAGCAGCGTCCGGTCTACCGCCTGGTGGTGCCGTCGCTGGGCTTCCCGGCCGGCGAGGTGAGTTACGTGCGGGCCGAGCGGGTGGCCGGCGAGACGAAGTACCCGCTGACCAAGATGATCAAGCTGAGCCTGGACAGCGTGACCAGTTTCTCGGCCGCGCCGCTGAAGATCGCCACCTGGCTCGGCCTGGTCACCTTCGTGGTCTGCCTGGGCCTGGTGGTCAGCGGCCTGGCCGCCTGGGCCTTCGGCGTGGTGGTGCCCGGCTGGACCTCGCTCTACATCGCGATGCTGCTGCTCGGCGCGGTCCAGCTGATCTGCCTCGGCATGCTCGGCGAGTACGTGGGCCGGATCTACGCCGCGACGCAGAACCGGCCCCGTTACCTGATCGCCTTCGACACCGGCGCCGAGCTCCCGGTCCTTACGACGACTTCGGGTCGAGCCTGATCGACAGGCTGTTCACGCAGTGCCGCGTGTTCTTCGGGGTGAAGCCCTCACCCCGGAACACGTGACCGAGGTGCCCGTCGCAGCGGGCGCACCGGATCTCCACGCGCACCATCCCGTGGCTGCGGTCCTCGATCTCCTTGACCGCGCCCGGGATGGCGTCGTCGAACGACGGCCAGCCGCAGTGTGAATCGAATTTCGTGTCGCTCGGGTAGAGCTCGGCGCCACAGCCGCGGCACCGGTACATCCCCTCGGTCTTGGTGCTCACGTACTCACCGCTCCAGGGAGCCTCGGTGCCGGCCTCGCGCAGCACCCGGAACTCCTCCGGAGCGAGCCGGATCCGCCACTCGTCCTCGGTGGTGGGCAGCGTGGTCTCTTCGGTTGCCATGCCTATAAAAGTACGTCGCACCGACGGTGCGGCACGCCGTGCGGCTGGCCCGTTGAGCCGTCTATGGAAGCTGCATCCCCGACGTTCCGGCCGACCTTCCAGCAAGCGCTCGGCCACGGCCTCTATCTCGGCGCGCTGAGCGCGGTGGCGAGTGTCACCACGGGGGTGATCGCCACCCTGGCCTGGCCCGGGCCGGTCGGGCCGCCGGGCTGGTCGTGGGCGGTGCTGGTGCTGGCCCCGCTGCTGCTCGGGATCGGGCTGGGGATCATGTCCGGCCGGCGGACCGGGGTCGAGGTGGGCAACCGGGGGATCCGTACCTCGTCGCTGCTCGGCGAGGGCGAGGCGCCCTGGAGCCGGGTGGTGGATCTGCGCGCCGAGCGTCGCGGCCGGCGCAACGTGGTCTCGGTCTACCTGGACTCGGGAGCCAGCGTGCAGCTGCACGCGCCGTACAGCGGCGGGCTGTTCGCGGCCGATCCGCAGTTCGAGCTCAAGGTGTTCGCTTTGTCGCATTTGTGGCGTAGTCACCGTTTCGGTGGACTTCCGAGCTGATGACGCGCCGGGCGCGGTTTTCGGGTAAAACGGGCAATTCCCGCTAAGCTCCCGTGCGACCATGCAACCGTACGCAATCGCAACAGAACGGATACTCCTCATGAGCTTTGTTCGTCGGCTGGCTGTGGGACTGCCCGCGGCCGGCGTCACCGCCTTCGCCGCCCTCGCCCTCTCGTCGCCGGCTCTCGCGGCCGCCGACACCGCGCAGGCCGGCCACCCGGCCGTGATGGCCAGCCCGGACCGGGGGAACGCCGGTTACGGCGCCGAGCAGCCGGCCGCGACCACCGCGCCGGCCACGGTGGCCGCGACCACGCCGCCGGCCGCGGTCACCGCGGCCACGGCCAGCCCGGCCACCACCGGTGGCACCCGTGGGCACGCCGGCTACGGCGGCGAGAGCCCGACCGCCACGCCGAGCCTGCCGACCGGTGGCGCCAAGACGGTGCCCGGTGGGGTCAGCTCGGAGACCGCGGCGCCGCCGGTCACCACCAAGGGCGGCGGGGTCAGCAACGGCTCGCTGCCGCTGACCGGCGGCCCGGTCGCCGCGACCGTCGCGGTCGGCGCGATGCTGGTCGCCGGTGGCGCGGGCGCGCTCTGGTACACCCGCCGGCGGAAGACCGCCTGATTCAGCCTGTGTCCGATTTGTGAGGGTCACCCGACTTTGTCGGGTGACCCTCGGCTTTTGGCATAGCCTTTCAGACATGCCGAAAGCCCCTGCGGAAGAGCATCAGATCGCCGGCCACCCGGTCCGCCTGAGCAGCCCGGACAAGGTGGTCTTCGCTGAGCGCGGCTACACCAAGCGGGACGTCTTCGAGTACTACCTCGCGGTCGGCGACGGCATCCTGCGCGCCCTGCGGGACCGGCCGACCACGCTGCAGCGCTTCCCGGACGGCCTGGCCGGCGAGGCGTTCTTCCAGAAACGCATCCCGACCCGCGGCGTCCCGGACTGGATCCGGACCGCGACGATCAAGTTCCCCAGCATGCGTACGGCGGACGAGCTCTGCCCCGCCGACCTCGCGCACGTGGCCTGGGCCGCCCAGATGGGCACCGTGGTCTTCCACCCGTGGCCGGTGCGCGGCGCCGCCCCGGACCATCCGGACGAGCTGCGGATCGACCTGGACCCGCAGCCCGGGCTCGGCTTCGGCGACGTCACCGCGGCGGCCGGCGTGGTCCGCGAGGTCCTCGACGACCTGGGCTGGGTGGGCTTCCCCAAGACATCCGGCGGCCGCGGCGTGCACGTCTACGTCCGGATCGCCCCGCGCTGGGACTTCGTCCAGGTGCGCCGGGCCGCGATCGCGCTGGCCCGGGAGGTGGAGCGGCGCAACCCCGCGGCGATCACCACGGCCTGGTGGAAGGAGGAGCGCGGCGACCGGGTCTTCCTGGACTTCAACCAGATGGCCCGGGACCGGACCATCGCCTGCGCCTACTCGCTGCGGGCCAACCCGCGGGCCACCGTGTCCACCCCGGTCACCTGGGACGAGCTGACCCGGGTCGAGCCGGACGACTTCGACCTGCGGACGGTGCCGAAGCGGATCGCCGAGCTCGGCGACCCGCACGCCGCCATCGACGACGTGGCGCACGACCTCACGCCGCTGCTGGAGTGGGTGGAGCGGGACGAGAAGGCCGGGCTGGGCGACATGCCCTACCCTCCGGACCACCCGAAGATGCCCGGCGAGCCGCCGCGCGTGCAGCCCAGCAAGATGAACCACGCCAACTGGGAGTCCTGACTCACCAGGTGAACTGCGGGCCGCGGACCGACCCGCCGGGCAGCAGCGGCCGGTCGGTGTACTCCCAGCTCTGCTCGACGACGTAGCGGCCGCCGTGCGGCGCCTGCAGGTCGATCGGCCCGCAGGTCTGCTTGATGGCGGCGTCGGTGAACATCAGCGCCGAGCAGGTGTACGGCCCGGCGACCACCTCGTCGCTCTCGGCGTCCCGGACGGTCAGCGTGATGTCCGCCTGCACCCCGGGCACCGCCTCCATCTGGCCGATCGCGCGGATCGCCGGGCCGAGCGCGTGACACGGCTGGACCAGCATCGGATGGCCGAGGTCGAAGGCGTACTTGTCGCCGCAGACCCACGGGCGGAACGCCACCGAGCCGCCGACCCGGCCCGGCCCGGCGGACGCGCCGATCTGGGCGGGGCCGGCCGTCGCGCCGATCCCGGTGCCCGGGACCGCCCCGGCGACCGCGCCGGCCGGGATGCTTCCGGCCCGCGGAGTGGGGCGGCCGGCGCTGGTGTGCTCCAGGCCGCCCGGCGCGGTGCCGCCGGCGGCCGGCCCGCCGGAGGCCGCGGCGGCCGGCGGGACCGGCGGCACACCCGCCGTCGAGGGCGCCGGCCCGGCCGCCGGGTCGACGGCCGCCTGCCGGGCGTTCGCGGGCGCCGCGGCGGCCGGCGTCCGGCCGAAGGCGTCCCGCAGCTGCCAGGCGTGGTAGCCGCCCCACCCGGTGGCGGCGAGCATCCCGCAGATCGCGGTGACGGCCAGACCGTGCCGCCCCCACACCCAGCTCCGGGGACGGTTGCGTGGCGCCCGGCGGACCGGCCGCGGCGCGGTCACCGGCACCACCGGCGGATCGCTGTCGGGCGGCCCGGCCGGCGCCGGCAGGGCCGGGGCCCCGGCGGTGTCCCGGGCGAGATCGCGCAACCGCTCCTGGAGCTGCCCGGCCGCCGGACGGGCCGCCGGATCCTTGTCCAGGCAGTCGCGCACCACCGACCACACCTCGTCGGTCATCCCGGCCGGCCGGGGCACCGGGTCGTCCAGGTGGCCGTGCAGCACCGCGAACGGCTCCCCGCCGAACGGCGGGTACCCGCAGATCAGCTCGTAGAGCATGATGCCGAGCGCGTAGACGTCGGCCGCCGGGGTGGCCTCGCCGCCGCTGATCGTCTCCGGGGCCATGTAGCGCGGCGTGCCGATGATCGCGTGCGGGGTGGTCAGCCCGGCGGTGTCCAGCACCCGCGCGATGCCGAAGTCGGTGAGCCGCACCCGGGCGTCCTCGCCGGAGCCGCTGAGCAGCACGTTGTCCGGTTTCACGTCGCGGTGCACGACGCTCAGCGCGTGCGTCTCGGTGAGCGCCGCGGCGACCTGCGCGGACAGGCGCGCCGCCTCGGCCGCGGGCAGGGTGCCCTGCTCGCGCAGCCGGTCCCGCAGGCTGCCGCCGGGCACGAAGTCCATCACCAGGCCGATCGACTCGCCGACGCTGAACAGGTCACGGACGCCGACGATGTTCTCGTGCCGGACCATCATCAGGATGGTCCGCTCCTGGACGAAGCGGGTGACCAGCTTGGGCTGGCGCAGCAGCCCCTGGTGCAGCAGCTTGACGGCGACCTGCTCCCCGGTGGTCCGGTCGATGCCCCGCCACACCGTCCCGGTGGCGCCCTGCCCCACCGGGCAGACCAGCACGTACGAGTTGCCGACGCATCGGCCGCTCAGGTCCACGGTGCTGGGGTCGTCGCCGGCCCCCGGATCGTCGTGAGGGGAGCGGGGGCCGTTCATGGAGAGGGACGGCTGCACGGATGCCGTGTCCTTTCTGCGCCGGGACCGGGAGGGAAGCGACGCCGATAGTCGTGGCATCCCGGTCCCGCGGCAACGTGTTCACGCCCGAACCGTCAGTAATTGCCAGCCTTGTCGGGGCGTCGTCACCGCGGCGCCGGACGGCTCGTTACCTCTCCAGGTCCGGTTGCACGCCCAGGGTCCGTTTCACGCCCGCGTGGTCCCGCCCTCGGGGGCGAGGGTCAGCTTCATGCCCTCGTGCGAGCGGGCGAAGCCCAGCCGCTCGTAGAACCGGTGCGCGTCCACCCGTTTCTTGTCCGAGGTGAGCTGGACCATCCGGCAGCCGCGCTCGCGGGCCCGCTCGATCGTCCAGCGCATCATCTCCGCGCCCAGCCCCCGGCCCCGCCGGCCGGCGTGGATCCGGACCGCCTCGACCTGCATCCGCCACGCCCCGCCCCGGCTCAGCCCGGGCAGGTAGGTGAGCTGGCAGGTGCCGACCACCTCGCCGTCCTGGACGGCGACGATCAGCTCGTTGTGCGGGTCCGCCTCGATCGCCTCGAACGCCGCCCAGATCCCCGGGCCGATCTCGGCCGGCACCTCGCCGAAACCGCGCTCCCGGCTCAGGTCGTCGTCGGCGAGCAGGGCGAGAACGGCGGGGACATCGTCACGGGCGGCGATCCGGAACTCCATGATCGCCAGTCTGGCAGCCCTTCCGCCAGACGCGCCCCGCGGGCACGATGACCTTATGAACGTGCTGCTCAGGGCGCCGCGGGCGGTCTACCGGGGAATGATCTGGCTGGCCAACTCACCGAAGACGCTGGTTCTCGCGTACGCGATCCTGATCCTGGTCTGCGGTTTCCTCTACTCGGTCTTCGAGCACGCGGCGATCGGCGACTCGCTGTGGTGGGCCGTCGTCACCGCGTCGACCGTCGGTTACGGCGACATCTCCCCGCACAGCTGGCCGGCCCGGATCATGGCGGTCCTGCTCATCTCGGTCATGGTGCTGCTGGTGATCCCGCTGATCACCGCGCACTTCGCCAGCAAGCTGATCGTGGACCACGACGCCTTCCGGCACGAGGAACAGGAGGAGCTGAAGGCCAACCTGCGTCAGGTCCGCCGGCTGCTGGAGGAGCTGGCCGCGCGGGAGGGGCTCATTTCGCCGGACACCGCAGGCCCTCCTGTGGCACCTTCAGATCGATGAGGTAACCGTCCACCGCCTTGACGATGCAGCTGGTCGACGGGTACGCCGTGTGCCCCTCGCCCTCCCAGGTCAGCACGTGCCCGGTGCCCAGCATGGCGGCCAGGTCGGCGGTGTTCTCATACGGCGTGGCCGGGTCGCCGGTGGTGCCGACCACCACGATCGGCGGTGCCCCGGTCGCCTTGCCGGCCGGGAACGGGTCCCGCTTGCCCGGCCAGTAGGTGCACGGCAGCATCCCCATCGCCAGCGGCGCCCCGAAGATCGGGTATTTCTTCCGCCACTCGGACTGCAGCTGCCGGACCCGCTCGACGGTCGGCGCCTGATCGGTGTCCGCGCAGTTCACCGCGAGGTTGGCGTCGAACAGGTTGGAGTAGGTGCCGGCCGGCGTGCGCTCCGCGTACTGATCGGCGAGGTCCATGATGCCCTTGGCGTCACCGGTCTGCAGCTCGTCGATCGCCTGGGCCAGGCTGGTCCAGCCGGTCTCGGTGTAGAGCGAGGAGATCAGCCCGACGAAGATCCAGCCGGCGGTCGCCTCGCGCCCGTCCGAGTACGGCACCGGCGAGCTCTCCGCCTTGGCCATCGCGTCGGTGACCGCGCCCCGCGGGTCGGCCGAGATCGGGCATTTCGCCGGAGTCTTGCGGCACCACTCGGTGAAGTTGCCGAATGCCCGCTCGAAGCCCTTGGCCTGCGACTCGGAGCCCTGCACGTAGCTCTCCGTCGGGTCGACCGCGCCGTCCAGCACCAGGGCCCGCACGTTCCGCGGGAAGAGCTGGGCGTAGGTGGCGCCGAGCAGGGTGCCGTAGGAGAAGCCGAGGTAGCTCAGCTTGCTGTCGCCGACCGCGGTGCGCAGCGCGTCGATGTCCCGGGCGGCCTGCTCGGTGGAGAAGTGCGGCAACTGGTCGCCGTACTTCTGGCCGCAGCCGTCGGCGATCTTCTTGTTCAGCGCGGCGACCCGGTCGAACTCGGCCTGGCTGACCGGGTCCGGGTCGGCCGCGAAGCTGGCGTCCTGGTCGACGTCGCTGATGCACTTGACCGGGCTGGACCGGCCCACCCCGCGCGGGTCGAAGCCGACGATGTCGAACTTGTCGGTGATCTCGGTGGGCAGGCCGCCGAAGGTCGGGCCGAACGACAGGTAGACCGCGGTGTCGATGCCGGACCCGCCGGGACCGCCCGGGTTGATCAGCAGCGAGCCGATCCGGTCCTTCTGCGACTTCGACCGGATGCGGATCATCGCGACGTCGTAGGTCTGGCCGCTGTCCGGTTCCGCCCAGTCGCGGGGGACCGCGACCGAGGCGCACTCGTAGGTCATCCCGGGGGCGCCGCGACCGACCAGTTTCTCCGGGATGCTGGAGCACGGGGTCCACTGCGCGGCGGCGCCCGGCGTCGAGGCGGCGCCCGGGGCGCCGTCCGGGTCGGCCGGCGAGTCGGCGCCGTCCGGCGCGAACGCGGGCAGGGTGCAGCCCCCGGTGGTCAGGGTCAGCATTGCCAGGACCACGGCCAGGAGGGCGATCACCGGACGCGAACGACGGGGCACGGCTCGACCTTTCGACGACAGGGCACCCAGGCTAGCCGGTCCGTCCGACAACCCGGCTCAGCGGCTGGTGAGCACCTCGGCCAGATCGAACCGGACCGGCCGCTCCAGCTGCTCGTAGGTGCAGGTCCGCGGCTCCCGGTCGGGCCGCCAGCGCTCGAACTGGGCGGTGTGCCGGAAGCGGAGGCCCTCCATGTAGTCGTAGCGGACCTCGACCACCCGCTCCGGCCGCAGCGGGGTGAACGACAGGTCCTTGCCGTTGTTCCACCGGCTCACCTCGTTCTTCCGCGGGGTGCGCTCGCCCTGCAGGTGGGCCGCCCAGTCCCACGGATGCCCCTCGAAGCCGGTGACCAGCGGCTGCAGCTCCGCGAACAGCTCCTCGCGGACGGCCACCGGGAAGGCGCCGATCACCCCGACCGAGACCAGCACGTCCCGCTCGTCGTAGAGGCCGAGCAGCAGCGAGCCGATCCGGTTCTCCGCGGACTTGTGCACCCGGTAGCCGGCCACCACGCAGTCCGCGGTGCGCTTGTGCTTGACCTTGAACATCACCCGCTTGTCCGGCTGGTAGGTCAGGTCGCGCGGCTTGGCGATCAGGCCGTCCAGCCCGGCGCCTTCGAACTGGTCGAACCAGCGCCGCGCGGTCTCCAGGTCGTCGGTGGCCGGCGTCACGTACACCGGGGCCTTGGCCCCGGCCAGGGCCTGCCGCAAGCGGTCCCGCCGCTGCTCGAAGGGCAGCTCGGTGAGATCCTCGTCACCGAGCGCCAGCAGGTCGAAGGCGACGAAGGCGGCCGGGGTCTGCTCGGACAGCAGCTTGACCCGGCTGGCCGCCGGGTGGATCCGCTGCTGCAGCGCCTCGAAGTCGAGCGTGTTGCGCCCGGTGTCGGCGACGATCACCTCGCCGTCGATCACCGCCCGCTCCGGGAAGTTCGCCAGCACCGCCTCGACGACCTCGGGGAAGTACCGGGTCATCGGTTTCTCGTTGCGGCTGCCGATCTCCACCTCGTCGCCGTCCCGGAAGATGATCGACCGGAAGCCGTCCCATTTCGGCTCGTAGATCTGCCCGGGTGGGATCTCCGCGACGGGCTTGGCGAGCATCGGCTTGACCGGGTGCTGGATCGGCAGCTGCATCCGCCCAGTCTGCCGCGAAAATTCCCGGCGCGATGCCCTTTACTCTCCCCCTGGGAGAGACTTCATCATCGGGTTCATGGACCACATGCGACAGAGCCGGTTCTCCGATCCGGGGCGGCACCACGAGCGGCTCGCCGCGCTGCCCGCCGACCCGGCGGCGATCGGCGCCGTCGTCCGCAACCTGACCGTGCACTACGTCGGCTCCGGGATCGACTTCCCGCCGGAGCGGCTGGCCGACATCGACCTCCGCTGGGTGAGCCGGATGCTCGACCGGGACCACGAGCGGTTCGGCGGCGCGCCGCTCGACGCCCCGCGCCCGGTCGAGGAGCGGCTGGTCGGCTGCTGCCGGGACGCGGCTCTGCTCACCGTCGCGGCGTTGCGCGCCCACCGGATCCCGGCCCGCACCCGGGTCGGCTTCGCCGACTACCTGATCCCGGACTTCCACGTCGACCACGTGATCACGGAGTACCACGACGGCGCCCGCTGGATCGCCATGGACCCCGGCCTCGACCTCGCCGACGTGCCGCTGGGCCCGTCCGGGCTGCGGACCGCGGCGCAGTGCTGGCGCGCCTTCCGGCGCGGCGAAATCGACCCCTCGGCGTACGGGGTGGCCCCCGGCCACCCGATCGGCGGCCCGTGGATGCTCCTGCAGTACCTGCTGCACGAGCTGGCCCACCGGAGGGGCGACGAGCTGCTGCTCTGGGATCTGTTCGGGGAGGGCGTCCCGTTCGCCGACCGGGAGTGGACCGAGATGCCCGCCGATCTGCCGGCCGACCTGGCCTGGCTGGACGAGATCGCCGACCTGCTGCTCGCGGCCGACGCCGGGGACGCGGGGGCCGAGCGGAAGCTCGCCGCCCGCTATGCGGAGGATGCCCGGTTGCACCCGGCGGACACCGTCTTCTGCGTGTCACCGCGCGGCGCCCGATATGAAGTCGATCTTGGCTAGACATGTCCGCTTCATTCGGTTCGCGCTGTTTACTATGCCTCCGCTAGCAGTTCACTGTGCTTTCGCTATGAACTTGTGATCTTTTGACCGGCGGTTCATAGCCTGCCCACAGTTACCGTGGCGCGGCTATGTCTGTGATCCAGTCAGCGCCGCCGGGCGCGCCCGCAGCTGCCCGACCCGCCTCGCGCATGGGATGGCTCGACGCTCTCCGCGGTTTCGCCGCGGTCGTCGTGGCGCTGTTCCACCTCAGCCCGGCGGTGCTCGGGATGGACGTGCACCGAGCGATCCTGCCGGTCTTCGACCTGGGCCGGTACGGTGTCTTCCTCTTCTTCCTGGTCTCCGGTTACGTCATCCCGATGTCCCTGGAGCGGCACGGCTCGCTGCGCAAGTTCTGGGTCGGCCGGCTGTTCCGCATCTACCCGGCCTACCTGACCACGATCGTGCTGATCCTCGGCCTGGTGGCGCTGGACCTGCTGACCGTCAACCAGGGACTGAAGTCGGAGACCGCCACCGGCCTGCTCGGGCACATGACGATGCTGCACGAGTTCCTCGGCATGCGCGGCCTGATCTGGCCGTTCTGGACCCTCGCCTACGAGATGCTGTTCTACCTGGTGGTGGCCGGCCTGTTCGTCTGGGGTCTGCACCGGTTCAGCGCCTACTGGGCGGGCGGCCTGGCTCTGGTCGCGCTGGTCGTCGGCTCCCGTCTGCCGGACGCCTTCGTCGGTCACCGGGTCGCCGACCGGCGGACCCTGGCGGTCGTGGTGCTGGTCTCGTTCGTCGCCATGGTGGCCGCCTACCTGAGCGGCCGCCGTCCGCTGGTCATGTTCGCCGGCGTGGTCGGCATCGAGTTCCTGGCCCTGCCGCTGGTCAACGGCCACGCCACCAAGTGGACCACCGCGTCCGGGTCGTGGCAGGCGATCCTGATGCTCAGCCTGCTGTTCGCCGGCACGGTGATCTACCGGATGCACCACGGGCAGATCGACCGGCGGCTCGGCGCGGGCGCGCTGGGTGTGGTGCTGGTCGCCCTGATGGTCACCAACTACCTGTACACCGGCCGGGAGCGGGACCTGGTCGTCTGGTCCACCGCCGGGCTCGCCGTGGCGGCCACCTTCGCGGCCGGCTTCGCGCTGCGGCACCGGCCGATGCCGAAGGCGCTGACCTGGCTCGGCGAGGTCAGCTACTCGGTCTACCTGCTGCACATGGTGCTGCTCTACGTCCTGCAGGAGCTGGTCCCGGCCGACATGCGCGGCGGCCCGGTCGGCCGGGCCGGCTTCGGCCTGCTCTTCTGGGCATGCACGCTGCTGGCCGCCTGGCTCTGCTACCGGTTCGTGGAGAAGCCCGGCCAGGCGCTCGGCCGGAAGGTCCAGGACCTGCTCCAGCAGCGGCTGGGCCCGGACACCGAGCCGCCGGTGCCGGCCCCGCGCGCGGAGACGGCCGTCGAGGGACCGACCGTGGTGCTCCCGCAGGTCGGCGCCGGATCCCACTGACGACGAACGACAAGGGGCTGGGCCGCGACGGCGGTCCAGCCCCTTTCTCGTTCGTCGAGGTCAGTCGCGCGGGCCCGGAGCCGGGGCCGGCTCGGCCGGACGGGGCAGGAGTCCGCGCCCGGGGCCGGGCAGGACCGGGCGGTCCGCCCGCTTCGCGGCGTTCTGATCCATCGTGTCCATGGCAACCTCGCAACCTCGTCGGTCGGAGGTTTGTATCAGCGGACCAGCAGTTCGACAAGCCTCTCCAGCTCGGCGGCCGGATCCACGGTCAACCCCATGTGGACCGGGCCGGCCCGCAGGACGGTGCTGCGCGGGGCGGCCAGCCAGCGGAACCGCTCGCCCAGCTTCATCCCGGCCGAGGCGCCGCCACCCTGACAGGTCGCCTCCCAGGACGCGAGGGCGGCCCGGACCGCGGCCACGTCGGCGGCCGGATCGAGGGTCAGCAGGCGGGTCTCGTCCAGGTGTGTGCGGGCGGCCAGGAAGTCCTGGCGCTGGCAGTAGAGCAGCACCCCGACGTTGATCAGCTCACCGCGCTCGATCCGGGGCACCGCCTGGATCACCGCGTACTCGTAGGGGATCCTGGTCACGGCAGCCACGCCTCCGGCTGGGCGGCGCGGCGCGCGAGATGGTCGCGATAGGCGTCCCGGTCGCCGTCGTCCAGCCAGTCGCCGGGGACCAGCTCGACCACCTCGGCCAGCAGCTCCGGGGTGATCCGGGCGGCCAGCGCCGGGCCCTCGGCGGCGAGCGCGGTGGCGTACGGCTTGAGCACGTGGTCGTCCCACTTGTACGGCCGGTGCACGACGCTCTCCGCCCGCGCCCAGTTGTGGTGGAAGTAGAGCGTGGCGCCGTGGTCGATCAGCCACAGGCCGCCGTGCCAGATCAGCAGGTTCGGGTTGCGCCAGCTGCGGTCCACATTTTCCACGAACGCGTCGAAGGCGAGCACCCGGCTGGCCAGGCCGGCCTCGACCGGGTGCGCGTTCGGGTCGTAGCCCAGCGCGCCGGGCAGGAAGTCCATCCCCAGGTTGCCGCCGGCACTCGCCTTGATCAGCTCCTGGACCTCCTCGTCCGGCTCGGCCCGGGCCACCACCGGATCCAGCTCGACGCGGGCCAGCTCCGGCACCGGCAGGCCGAGCCGGCGCGCCAGCTCGCCCGCGATCACCTCGGCGACCAGCGCTTTCGGTCCCTGGCCGGCGCCGCGGAACTTCACCACGTAGGTCCCGAGGTCGTCGGCCTCGACGACCCCGGGAAGCGAGCCGCCCTCCCTCAGCGGGGTGACATAGCGGATCGCCGTGACATCACGTAACACGTGATCACCCTAGTGGGCCTTGTTTCCTCAGCTCGTCGACCTTGGTCATGGCGGTGCGCAGGTCGGCCAGCCAGTCCTCGGTGTGCTGCCCGACCAGCCGGACGCACCAGGCCAGCGCGTCCGACCGGGACCGGGCGACGCCCGCGTCCACCAGGGTGTCCAGCACCTGGCGCTCGGGCTGGCGCAGCCGGGTCATCACCGGGGCGGCCAGGTGCGTCCACAGCTCGGAGCTGTCGCCGCAGCGCGCGCCCCAGGCGACCTTGCGCTGGTAGCGGTGCTCGACCTGGCGGGCGACCCGGATCCGGTCGTCCCGGGTGTTCTCCCGGAACTGGGTGATCCGGCCGGCCTGCGCGGCGGCCCGGTCCGCGTCGGTGGCCTCGGCGGGCAGGTCCGGCTCGGGCAGCCGGCCCCAGATGATGATCTCGTCGCGGTCCACCACGACCTCGGGCGGCTCGACGAACCACCCGTCCGGCACCGCTCCGGTCACCCAGGCGGCGGCGTCGTCAGCGGGCGGCGGCTCGGTGCGTGCCCCGGGCGGGGCGGGGGGACGGAAACGCATGACGACCTCCTCGGTCAGTGCTGTGATTACATGCTTACACCGCAATCGCGTAAGTCACCAGGGGAGAGTGCTTGAGCGGCCGCTCAAGGACGGCTACTGTGGCGCTTGAGCGGTCGCTCAAACGGGGGGCGACCGCTTGGTGGCGCTCAGGGCGTACGAAAAAGGCGCCGCAGGCTAATCCGCCACGGGGGTGGCGGCCGGCGCGTCCGCGATCGATCATCTCGACAGGGTCAGATCGGAGGACAACGGTGAGCGACACCAAGCAACGCCTGCTGGACGGCACCCTGGACGCCCTGCGCGACCACGGGGTGACCGGCACCTCGGCCCGCACCATCGCGGCGGCGGCCGGGGTCAACCAGGCGCTGGTCTTCTACCACTACGGCTCGGTCGACGAGCTGGTCGGCGCGGCCTGCCGGCAGGCCACCGAGCGGCGGGTGGCGCACTACGCGGACCGGTTCGCCGCCGTCACCTCGCTGCGCGAGCTGCTCCAGGTGGGCCGTGACCTGCACGCCAGCGAGCTGGCCCAGGGCAACGTGTCGGTGCTCGCGCAGACCCTGGCCGCGGCGCAGAGCAACGAGCGGCTGGCCGAGCCGATCCGGGCCACCTTCCGGCTCTGGACCGCCGAGATCGAGTCGGTGCTGCGCCGGGTGCTGGCCGGCTCACCGATCGCCGAGGTCGCCGACGTGCCCGGGCTGGCCCAGGCGATCTCGTCGGCGTTCGTCGGGCTGGAGCTCTTCGAGGGCATCGACGCGGAGGGCGGCCGGCGCGCGATGGACGCGATCGATCAGCTCGCCGTGCTGGTCGAGGTGATGGACGAGCTGGGCCCGCTGGCCACCCGGGTGCTGCGTTCCCGGATCAAGCGGGCCGGGAAGAAGTAGGCCCCGGCCTCAGAGCACGAAGGCGTCGGTCCAGAGCTGGCGGGACCGGCCGGAGAGCGCCTCCATCAGCCCGACCGCCTGCCCGTCGGTCAGCCCGGCCACGAAATCGATCACCGCGCGCCCACGGGCCCGGCCGAGCCGCTCCGGGGTGCTCTCCGGCAGCTCGGCCTCGGCCAGCTCGACCAGGTCGCGCAGCCGGCGCGGCAGCCGGTCCGCCTCGTCCGGGTCGGTCAGCCAGCCCAGCAGCGCCTCCACCAGGCTCGCCAGCAGCCGGGCCTGACCGCGCTGGTGCAGCGCCAGGTCCGGCCGGGCCAGCACGAACCGGTTCTGCACGAACTTGAGGATCTGCACCTCGTGCCACTGGGCCACGGCGAGCTGGGCGTGCCCGCTGCGGACCGCCGCCTGCTCGGTCAGCTCCACCGAGTCGACCAGCCGCCGGGTCCAGGTCGCCGAGAACGCCGCGACCCGCGCCTCGGCGGCCACCGACCCGTCGAACGGCTGGGCCAGCAGCCCGTCCACCAGCTCGGCCCGGACCAGCTCGACCGCGTCGGAGAACGCGTCGTCGTCGGCGATCCAGCCCTCCTTGCGGTGCAGGCCGCGGCGCAGCGACTCGATCGCGCCACCGGACCGGCGCAGGTCGGTCGCGGTGCCCCAGCGCTGCCAGGCGAGCAGCTCGGCGGCGACCGCGCCCTGCTGCAGCACCCCGACCCGGTGCACGTCCTCCAGGTCGTGGATGGCGTACGCGATGTCGTCGGCGGCGTCCATCACCGAGGCCTCGACGGTCTGCTGCCAGTCGGCCACCCGCCCGGCGAACGGCGCCCGCGCCGCCCGCACGTCGTGCACCTCGGTGGAGTACGCCCCGAACTTGCCCGAGCCGCCCTCCGGGTCGTCCGGGTGGGCGGCCGCCCCGCGCGGCGGCGGGTCCATGAACCGCGGGTGCGGCGCCGGATACCCGTGCCGGGTCCACGGGTACTTCAGGATCGCCGCCCGGGTGGCGTTGGTCAGGTTCAGCCCGATGGTGGCCTGCCCGCGGATCTCGGTACTGGTCACGATCCGGTACGACTGCGCGTTCCCCTCGAAGCCGTCGCGCAGCCCGAGCCGCTGCCGGGCCAGCCGGTCCAGCACCCGCTCGCCGAGGTGCCCGAACGGCGGGTGCCCCAGGTCGTGGGCGAGCGCGGCGGCCTCCACGACGTCCGGGTCGCACCCGCCGAGCTTCTCCGCCAGCGCGGTGTCCCGGGCCTGGATCCGCTCGGCGATAGCCCGGGCCACCTGGGCCACCTTGAGGCTGTGGGTGAGCCGGTTGTGCACCAGCAGACCGGCCCCGCCGGGGCTGATCACCTGGGTGACCCCGGCGAGGCGGGCGAAGAACGGCGAGCTGACGATCCGGTCCCGGTCGACGCGGAACGGGCTGAAGGCCAGGTCGCCGGGGGCTACCGTGCTGTCGCCGAAGAGTCGCTGGGCCCGTGGATCGTCCATGCCGGCAAAATTACCGGGGACGGATCAGCGGGCCTGCAGCGCGTCCAGGGCGACCGCCATCGCGATCACCAGGCGGCGGTCCAGGTTCGGGTCGTGGATGGTGACCCGGTAGGTGTCCCGGAAGCCCCACTTGCGCTCCACCGAGAACCCGACGTGCCCGTTGATCTCGAAGTCGAAGTGGTACGGCAGCCAGGACAGGTAGTCGACGAACCGGCGGCACAGCGCCACGAACAGGTTCCGCTCCTGGCCGACCAGCTCGGCGTAGCCCGGCTGCTCCAGCACCCAGGTGGAGCGCAGCAGCGAGGCGCCGAACTTCTTGCGGAACAGGCCGATCGGGGCGCCGGCCGCATCCACCACGTCGTAGGTGGCGCCCAGGTCGATCACCTGGCGGGCCTTGAAGCCCAGCACCGGCACCTGCTTGGTGTCGTCGGTGTAGAGCGTGACCTGCTCCTTGAACGCCAGCCGCTTCTGCTGGGCGAAGGCCAGGATGCCGGCCTCCTGGCCGTCCGGGGTGGAGGCGTGGACCTCGTACTGATTGACCATCAAACGCACGCGCTGACGCACGATGAGCTGTTGCTGAGCCTGAAGAATGTCGATCGTCACCGCGGCAGTGTGTCATATGGCTCACTTGCTGAGTGCGGGCTCAGGGAGGCGGTGGGCGCGGAGCGCCGGATCAGGTCAGACTGGGCGCATGGCGAAGCGCGTTCGTACCCGTACGGTAGTGGCTCTGGCACTCGGCGCCGCGGCGGTCTGGGCCGCCCGCGACCTCCCCGCGCAGCTCGGCGGGAAGGCGCGCGGCGCCCGCCGGACCAGGATCGAGTCCTCCCCGCAGTTCTCCGGCGGCAAGTTCCGCAACACCGTGCCGGCCACCGAGATCGCCGCGGCCTCCATGCCACGGATCTTCGTCGCCGCGATGACCGACCGCGACGCGCGCCGCCCGCACCTGCCGGTCCCGGTGATCACCCCGGCCCCGGCCGCCGCGGCCACCGACGGCCTGCACGTGACGTGGTACGGGCACTCCTCGGCGATGGTCGAGATCGAGGGCCGCCGGGTGCTGCTCGACCCGGTCTGGAGCGACCGCTGCTCGCCGTCGCGGCTGACCGGCCCGCGCCGCCTGCACGAGCCGCCCGTCCCGCTGCGCGAGCTGCCCCCGCTGGACGCCATCGTGATCTCCCACGACCACTACGACCACCTCGACATGGTCAGCATCCTGAACCTGGTCGACCTGCAGGCCGCGCCGTTCCTGGTGCCGCTCGGCGTGGGCGCGCACCTGGAGCGCTGGGGTGTCCCCGAGTCCCGCATCGTCGAGCTGGACTGGAACGAGTCGCACACGATCGGCACCCTGGAGCTGATCGCCACCCCGGCCCGGCACTTCTCCGGCCGTGGCCTCAGCCGCGACGAGACCCTCTGGGCCAGCTGGGTGCTCAAGGGCCCGACCCGGAAGGCGTTCTACTCCGGCGACACCGGTTACTTCCCCGGCTTCGCCGAGATCGGCGCCGAGCACGGCCCGTTCGACGTCACGCTGGTCCAGGTCGGCGCCTACGGCGACGCCTGGCCGGACATCCACATGGTCCCGGAGGACGGCGTCGCGGTCCACGTCGACGTCCGCGGCGGCCTGATGATCCCGGTCCACTGGGCCACCTTCAACCTGGCGCTGCACGACTGGTCCGAGCCCGCCGACCGCACCTGGCGCGAGGCCAAGGCCCGCGGCGTCCGGCTGGCCGTGCCGCGCCCGGGCGAGCGCGTCGACGTCGACAACCCGCCGCCGGTCGACGGCTGGTGGCAGCAGATCGCCTGATCGGTTCCCGCCGGAAGACCACCATCAAGATCTTCATGGACGCGCGTCCGCTCGGGTGCGGACCGCGTGCTCCCGCGCGGACCGAGGGCGGCGATCTGGCCGCCGCGAAACGCCGCCGGTGACGCGGCAACTGATTCGCCGGCGCCGGTGGGGTTTGCCGGTGGCGGGGAATCAGCTGCCTCGTCACTGGTTACCAGGCGTTGTGCCGCGGAGCGAAGCGGAGCAAGCCAGCTCAGCGTCCAGAGCGATCGCCGCCCTCTCCACTGTCCGCGGGTGGTCACCGAAACCGCGTGGTCCGCGTCACCGGGCTGTCCACACCACGGCGTTGTCCACAGGCAACCCGTCGTGGCTCTCGGGAATCCGCCACACTGTTCGAGGGGGATCCCCCTGGGGAGGGTGGGCTGTGCGCGAGGGGAGGGTGGGCTGTGCGCGTGGTTCAGGCGGGGCAGGGCATGCCCGCCCCGCCACGTGCCGGTCAGCGGGCCAGGTCCCAGGCCGCGGCGGTGAGACCGGCCAGGAGCAGCGTCCCGACGGCTAATCGGGCGGTGTGCGACCAGGCGGTGCGACGGTCGCGGCGGAACGAGCGCTTCGACGAGCGGACGTCCTGCCAGGCCGCGTGGGTGCGGCCGAGGCGGTAGGCGATCACCGGGACGGCGCCGACGGCGAGCAGGGTGCCGAGGAGCTGTGGAGACATGGGCGGACCCCTTCTGTCGATTCGTGAACCGCCAGTCTGGGGGCCGCCACCATGGTCAATCCAGAGGATTCCGGGGCGAATCCGGGCAACAACCTCGCTCCGCGGGACGGACGGCGACGAAGTCCTCTGTCGCCTATCGGTCAGTCGAAGCGTCGGACCGATCGGTCGCCGGGTCCTCGCCGTCCGGGCGCTCGGGCGCCGGGACGCAGATCTCCACGGCGGCCGGGACGACCTTCGCCTCGAAGCGTTTGGTGCGGGCGCGGGCGCCGCCGTCCAGCTCGTACTCCAGCTTCGACTCCAGCTTGACCGAGATCTTCCGGGCCCGGGTGGTCCGGACGAACGGCGAGCTGTCCGAGCGTCGCACCGCCATCGTGCCGAGCGCCCGGGCCCACTGCAGCGCGCCCTGGGCGGTCGCCACCCCGACGTCCAGCCATCCGTCGTCCGGGGCGGCGTCGTCGAAGGCGCGGATCCCGCCGGTGATCGTCCCGACGTTACCGATCAGCACGCAGCTGGCCGCGTCGTCGAACCACGTGGTCCCGTCCACCTTGATCTTGATGCGCGGGGCTTCGCCGCCGACGTGCCGGATGCCGGTCCAGACGTACGCGAGCTTGCCCAGCCGATCCTTGAGCGCCCCGTCGGCATCCTTGATCATCGCGCCGTCGAAGCCGACCCCGGCCATCACCGCGAAGTGCTCGCCACCCAGCTTGCCCAGGTCGAGCCGCCGCCGGTGGCCGGCGAAGGCGATCTCCACGGCCTTCTCCAGGTCGGTCGGGATGCCGAGGTTGCCGGCCAGCAGGTTCCCGGTGCCGGCCGGCATGATCGCCACCGGAACGGAGCGGCCGGCGACCACGTCCAGGGCGCGCTGCACCATGCCGTCACCGCCCCAGACCACGAGCAGGTCCGGTTTCTCGGCGAGCGCCTGACGTATCTTCTCCGGCGCCTTGCGGCTCTTCGGCACCTCGTACCAGAAGAGGTCTTTGATGTCGTGGTCGGTGAGCCGGCGGCGCAGCTCGTCCAGCCCGCCACCGAGGGTCTTCTTCTTGTGGGCAACGACGGCGACTTTGCGGGGGGTTCGCATGTCGCCGCCGTTACCCGAACCGGAGCTCTTCCAACCACCGGTGGCTGGCTACTGCCCACTCCTGAAGATCGTTTAACTCAGAACCGGGCGAACGAGCGCACCGGCATCCGCGGGCCGTAGCGCGGGGCCATCAGACCGCCCATCGCGAACAGGTCGCAGACCCGGCCCCGGTGCCCCCGGAACGGCTCGAGCAGCTCCAGCATCCGCTCGTCGGTGCCGCGTGGCTCGCCGGCCAACGCGTACGCCACGGTGTTGGGAATGTGGTAGTCGCCGACGCTGACCGCGTCCGGGTCGCCGAAGGCGGTCCGGACCACCTCGGCCGCGGTCCACGGACCGATCCCGGGCAGCGCGGTCATCCGGCGGGTGGCCTCGGCCGAGTCGGCGCACTCCTCGAGCCGGGCGGCGACCAGCGCGGCCCGCAGCAGCGCCTGGGTGCGCCGCTGCTCGACGCCGAGCGGATGGAACTCCCAGTAGGGCCGGGCCGCCACGGCGGCCGGATCGGGCGGCAGCACCAGCGGCACCGGCCCGGGTGCGGGTTCGCCCAGGTGTCGGCAGATCTTCCGGTACGACCGGTGCGCCTCGGTGCCGGTCACCTTCTGCTCCAGGATGGCCCGCAGCAGCCGGTGGAACACCTGGCCGGTGGCCGGCATCCGCACCCCGGCGAAGGTCTTGGCCAGCCGGGCGACCAGCGGGTTGCGCCGGGCCAGCTCGGCGAAGCCGGTGACGTCGTCGCGCAGACCGGCGATCGCGTCCGCCCGGTCGAGCACCCAGGAGGCCCCGGGCCCGTGCCCGGTGGCCACCAGCTCGCCGCCGGACCGGGCCAGGTGCAGGGTCGCCGGGCCGTCGGGGGAGCGGACCGCGAGCCACAGCTCGCCGTCGCGGAACAGGCCGCACGGGTCGTGCTTGGGCACCAGCAGGGACCGCACCGACGCGCCGAACTGGTACCGCTCCGGCGGCGTCAGGCGGCGGCTCACCTCGGCGGTCACCCGCAAACTGTGCCACGTCAGGGCCGGTTTGACGAGCCTCGCTCCGGTGCCGGACAAGCCGATGGCCCTGTCCCCGGTGCTGGGGTCAGGGCCATCGGGCGGTGATCGGATCGATCACCCGGTTGCGGAGCGGTGCCCCGGGTGGAGGCCGGGCAGCCGCGGTTCTCGTCCGGCAGGGGGAAGGACGGGCCGGCGGACCCGAAGGGGGGTCCCGGATCGGCACCGTGGGTAGGTGCCTCTCCGGTTCGGGCCCGCCGGGCGACTGTGCTCCGCGAGCAGAAGACGAATCAGCGCACCCGGATCCGCACCACGTCGAAGGCCGGGGTCTGGTTGGCGCGCTCCATCATCGGGATCCGGTGCGAGCCGTCACCGGCCCAGGACGCGCACTGCGCGGTGCCGGACTGCGGCAGACCCGGCACCTGGATGGTCACGCTGTCCGGGGTGCGGCCGCCCTTGCTGTCCTCGGTCGCCACGAAGAACGCCGGGACGCCTTCCGGGGTGGGCGCCTCGTTGGTGCTGGCCAGCATCCGGCACGCGGTGTGGAAGTGGCCGCGGACCAGGCCGTTCTGCAGGACGCTGGACTCCACGTAGTAGCCGCCCTGGCCGGCCGCGAGGAACCGGTCACGGATCAGGTTCCGGGTGCTCACCTGGAGGGTGAAGGCCTGGTTCCGGTTGATCACGCGGGGCGCTTGGGTGATCAGCAGCGACGGGTTGTTGGCAGCCGAGCCGACCTCACCGAACTCGGTGGAGACGCACCGGTCGCCCTTCTGGAAGCCGTCGTGCCGCGGCAGGTTGCTGGTGTCGCAGCTGTTGGTCAGGATGCCGAGGCCGGCGCCGGGCGGGGGCGCGGTGGGCGCGGCGGTCGCGCCGCCGTTGTTGCCGCCGTTGTTGTTGCCCCCGTTGTCGCCGCCGCCGGTGTTCCCGCCGTTGTCGCCGCCACCGTTGTTGTTGCCCCCGGTGTCGCCACCGCCGTTGTTGTTCCCGCCGGTGTTGCCACCGTTGTTGTTCCCGCCCGTGTTGCCGCCGTTGTTGTTGCCGCCGTTGTTCTGGCCCTCGGTCGGCTCGCCGGAGGCCGGAGCGGAGGCGCCCTCGGAGGCCTCACCGGTGGCGGGGGCGCTGGCCGGCGCGCTGGTCGCGGCGCCGCCGTTGTTGTTCCCGCCGGTGTTGTTGTTGTTCCCGCCGGTGTTGTTGTTGTTCCCGCCGTTGCCGCGGTTGCGGCGCCGGTTGGTCTGGTTCTCCGCGTTGGCGACGTTCTTCATCACCCAGTCGCGGCAGCGGGCGCGCACCTGCTCGGTGGTCGCCACGTCCCCGGCCCCGTCGTCCGGGTGCTGGGTGACCGCGCCGTTGTTGGTGGTGTACGTGCCACGCCGGGTCTGCGTGGACAGCTTCGTCTGACCGCCGGCCTTCAGGTTGTCGCAGGCCGCCAGCGCCGACTTGGTGTTGGTGCTGGTGCTGGCGCTGGAGATCTGGGTGACCGTGACGATGCCGCCGAACGCCGCGAGCGTGGCCGCCACGGCGATGATCCGGCGACGCCCGCTGAACCACGTGGGGTTACTGGCGCGCCGGTACTTGGACCTTCGCATGGGTGACACCTTTCTTCGTCGCCGTCGGGGCGATGTCTCTCGGGGCTACCGCGCGCGGAAGATGCGCATCGTGGTGATCACGCCGATCACCAGCGCGGCGGCAAGGACGAGCAGGATCACGGTGTTGCTGAGACCCGGCACTCCGCCGCCGTTGGTGGCGGCGGCCAGCATCTGGTTGTCGATCGGCACCGGGCCCTTCTGCCCGGTGGCCGGGGCCGGTGCGGTGGGCAGCCCGGCGTAGTCGACGATGCCGCTGCTCTCCAGCAGGGTCATGTGGGTCATGACGAACTGGTTGGTCTGCTGAGCCAGCTTCCGGACGGTGTCGTTGCGAGTCGTCGCCCGGATGGTGGCGATGGCCGGGAAGATCTTCCCGTGCGCGGCGCGGAGCCGGTCGACGAAGATCTGGTCGAACTGCTTGCCCTCGGCGGCCTGCATCTCGCTCAACCAGAACTGCTGGTCACCGTTGGGCTTGTTGGGCAGGTCGATGTTGAGTTTCTTGGCCGCCAGCCGGTCCAGGCTGTCGAGGGCGACGTGCTGCGCCGCGATCGACTTGCCGATCTTGACGATGTTCGGGTCGTCGGACTTCTCCTGGGCCATGTTGCCGGCCGGGATCTCCCAGAGACCGGCCAGCCGTACCTTGATCACGAAGTCGGCGTCAGCGGCGCTGACCGTTCCCCTCGCGGTGTCGGTGAGCCCGGTGTTCGGCGGCACCGGCACCGCGTCGTCCGCGCGGGCCGGGCCGGCCGGCGTCAGCATGAAGGCCAACGTGACGGCCGCGGCGCCCATCAGCCAGGACTTCATCTTGGTCATCTGCGGTTCCTCAGTAGCTGTAGTCGCTGCCGGAGTCGCCGGCGTCGCTGGAGTCACCACCCGCGGCGTCCGCGGGCGGTGCGACCGGCTTCGAGATCTTCGGGAGGCAGGTGAGGTTCTTGGTGCCGGCCGGCGTGATCACGAACCACTTGCCGTTGACGTTCTGGCCCTTCCAGTCCCCGGGCTTCTTGTCGCCGACGTAGCGGTAGAGCGGCCAGCCCTTGAGGGTCAGCTGCTTGGTGCCGTCCGCCCGGGTGACCGTGCCGACCAGCTTCTGGTCGACGCCCTTGAGTTTCGGCTTGCCGTCGTTGGTCACGGCCGGCGGCCAGACCTTGGCGCAGTCGCCGTTGCAGTTCGACTTGGACGGGTCGTCGCCGTCGTTGTCGAACCGGTAGAGCACGAAGCCGTCCTGGTCCTCGACGACCTTGCCCATCTTCGGCACCGAGCTGCCGGTGAGCGACTTGGTCACCAGGTCGTCGGCGACCTCGGAACCGGCGTCGCCGGGGGCCGGCTCGGCGGTGGACGCCGGGTCGGCGGCGGCCGCGTTCGGGTCGACCGCGCCGCCGGTCGCCTCGGCGCCGGGGGTGGCCGCCACGTCAGCTGCGGCGGGCTCAGCGGCGTTGCCGTAGTCGGCCGTGTCGAGTCCGGCCGGCGCGCAGCCGGGTAGTGCGACCATCGCAGCGAGCGCCGCAACGGCGACCATCAACTTGCGCTTCTCCGGTACCACTGGGTCCTCCAGCTGATCGATACCTCTGCCATTTCCGCGCAGTAGTACGGGATGTGCGCGGTGGCGGTTGAACATTCGGCTCGATCAAATTGGGGAATTTTTGTTTGAACCCTGGCGGGGTCCCGGTCCGTATAGAAATGGCCCGAGCAGCGAAAAAGGGCCCAGCCGGAGTCGGCTGGACCCTATTCGTGATCGGACGATTACGGAACGCTGATCAGCGTCTCCCCGGTCCCGTTCGCGGTCAGCTCCTGCACCTGCACGTGGGCGATGTCCTCGCGCGGGGTGCCGGTGGTCGCCTGCAGCAGCAGCGGCGACGGGTTGGCGGCGGTGCCCCAGCCCTTCTCGCCGATCGTCCAGGTGGCCACCCGCTCCGAGGTGCCGTCGGTGTGCACCAGGACCAGCCCGCAGGTCTTCGGGCCCTTGATGTTGGAGACCGCGAAGGAGACCTGGGTGCCCCAGTCCTTCTTCTCCAGGCCGACCACGGTGGCCACGCCGGTCCGCGAGTCGGTGCCGTTGTAGTTCTGCCCGGGCAGCGGGAGACCGCCGATGCCGACGCCGTCGCTGTCCGGCAGCGGGTCGAGCTTGTCGCTGCCGCGCTGGGCGATCTGGCCGGGGTCCTTGGCGGTGCCGCCGCCGAGCCACTTGCCGCCGGCGAAGAGCGCGCCGATCGACAGCATCGCGAAGATGACCACCGCGGCGGCGAGCGAGTAGAGCCGGCGGCTGTTGGCCCGCTGCCGCTCCACCTTCACCTCACGGAACATCTTGTTCAGCAGGATGCCGTCCTGCTCGGACTTCTCCGCGGCGAGCAGCGCCTCCGCGTCGACGTCGGCCAGCGCGTCCGCCACCTGGACGAAGGACTCCAGCTCGAACGCGCACTGCGGGCACTCGATGAGGTGGTCCTCGAACCGGGCGGCGTCGCGGTCGTCGAGCACGCCGAGGGCGTACGACGCGACGTCGTAGTGCTCTTCCTGTGTCATTCCGTCACCCCCCGCTGCTGCAGAGCGGTACGCAGCGCACGCAGAGCGTAGTACACCCGGGACTTGGCGGTGCCCAGCGGAAGGTTCAGGACCTCGGCCGCCTCGGGCACCGTGCGGCCCCGGAAGTACGTCTCGATCAGGATCTCCCGGTGCGAGTGGCTCAGCTGGCGCAGCGCGTCCGACACGGTCATCGACTGCAGCACGCGATCGGTCTCGTCCGAGGTGGTCGGGAAGCTCTCCAGCTCCCGGTCGTAGGTCTCGGCCGGCCGGGCGTTGGCGCTGCGGTGCTCGTCGATCGCGATCCGCCGGGCCACCGTGACCAGCCATGGGCGCAGCGACTGCTGGCCCTGCGCGCCGAGCCGGTGCGCGTTGCGCCAGGCCCGCAGCAGGGTCTCCTGCACGATGTCCTCGGCCCGCTGCCGGTCGCCGCCGGTGAGCCGGAGCACGAACATCAGCAACGGCCCCGCGTGCTCCTCGTAGAGCATCTTGACCAGCGTGTCCTCGTGGCTGGCACTGCTGGCCGGCGCCTCGTGGCGAGCCGTCTGGCGGGGGATCACCGAACCGTCATCCTGCGCACCACGGCCTCCGTCGAGTGCTTGCCACCTGTTTCCGGAGTGTCGCGCCATCACACGCACCCTCTCCGGCGTGAGCCGCTTCTCGGCCACCGCATGCATCGATACCTCCGCCCGGACCTTTCCCCGTCGCCTGAGATACGGCTGGGGGGCCCGGCCGGGATCAAAGCCGGCGCGAGATTTTCCGGGACACTCGGTCTCAAGGGTCCTCCGCTGTGATGACGATCGTGACGGCGTGCCGGTCGCGGATCATGGGGGATTGATCTACGCCGATTCGGACGCCAGGTAAGGCGGAATGATACTCAGTAGTACAGGGGTGGAGACACGGCTGTGGAAATAATTTCGCCCGACCAGGGAGAGCGCGATCTCGCTCCGTGAGCGATCCATTCCACTGGGTGTTGGTGGATGAGTATTGTGTGGTGAATGGCGCGCTCCCGGGACCGTTCGGAGGATGCCCGGATATCTCTTGGACTCTTTCGGGCGACACCCGGTGGGGAGCGCTCCCATCTTTCGATCTTGCAGCTCTGGCGCGTGTCGATCCGGTAAGCGATTGTTTACCGGAACGCCGCGGCCGGCCCCGGCGACAGCTGGTCCGGACCTTTTGCCCAGGCGCTCCGGTGAATTTCGCGCGACGGCCTTATCCGTACCGGCATGCGGTCGGAGGTCCCGGGAAATGGGAAACCCGTCGGGGATGCCTCATCGTGAACGCGCGGACGCCAGAGCCAGCGCCCGATGCAACACCCGGGAATCGCCGAGCATCCCGCGCAACCGCCGCTCCAGACCGGCGATCGGCACCAGGTTCTGCGGGGCCCGCGGATCCTTGTACGACGCCGAGGCGAACCTCGGCAGCGTCGCCCCGGACAACCCGGCCAGCTCGATCGCCTGCTCCACGCTCAGCTCCGGGGAGCACTCCACCCGGACGATCCCGGACCACGGCGCCCCGGTCCCGTTCGGCAGGCGCAGGTACCACGACCAGCCGCCCCAGCGGGTGCCCAGGTGGAAGACCGGGGTCCGCTGGCCGGCCCGCAACCGGGGCACCACCGCCTCCTGGGCGGCCGGCAGATAGCGGCTCTTCTGCGTCTTGATGTAACCGATGGTGCGCGGCAGCTGCCGCCGGTCCCGCAACGGGCCGTCCACGATCAGCAGATCGGCGCCGTCCGACCCGCGGGAGCGCGCCTCCGACGAGATGTCGATCTCCAGCGCGGTCAGCGGGCCCTGCACCGCGGCCTGCAGCTTGCTCGCCTCACCGGTCCCGGCGATTCGGTGGATCTCGTAGTGCACCGAGCCGGCTTGCACGCCGGAGACCGACGGGCTCGCGGTGAACAGGCCGCGGCCGACCCGGGCGGCCACCAGCTCGGCCGCGCCGTGCGCCAGGTCGCAGCGGACCACGCCGGCCGCGAACGAGGCGGCCAGCCCGGCGAACGAGGTGCCGTCGTCCTCCGCGGTCCAGATCTGCGCGTCGTTGCGCCGGACCCCGTCGACCAGGAACACCACGTCCGGGCGGCGGGTGCCGGCCGGCACGTCGACCGGCGCCCACTCGGCGGCCGGCACCTCCACGTCGACGTCCACCTGGGCGCTGCTGGGCGAGGCCGGCCCCTCGCCGTCCCCGCCCTCGAAGGAGGCCCCGTACGCCGGGTCCCACGCGTCGACGAACATCCGTGTCACAGGCCGACCCTCTCGACGTGCGCGGTGCGTGCGTCCTTGTGCACCTCGAACCGGACCGGTACCCGTTCGGCCAGGGCGTGCACGTGGGTGACCAGCCCGACCATCCGGTCGCCGCGGGCGGCCAGATTCTCCAGGGTCGCGGCGACCACGTCGAGGGTGGCCGCGTCCAGGGTGCCGAAGCCCTCGTCCAGCACGATCGACTCCAGGCTGGCCGCCGTGGTGCTCATCCCGGCGAGCTGCTCGGAGAGGGCGAGCGCGAGCGCCAGCGAGGCCTGGAACGTCTCGCCGCCGGAGAGCGTGCGCACGCCCCGGCGCAGCCCGGCGTCGTGGTGGTCGATCACGAAGAACTCGCCCTTGTCGTGCATCAACTCGTACTGCCCGCCGGTGAGCTCGCGGAGGATCCGGGAGGCGCCGTCGACCAGCAGGTCCAGCGCCTCCTCCAGCAGCCAGCGCTCGAAGTTGTTCGCCCGCAGGTGCCCGGCCAGCGACTTGGCCACCCGGCCGGCCTGCTGCAGGGCCATCCGCTGGTCCTGCATCTCGCGGGCCTGCTCGAGCCGCTCGACCAGGCGCTGCCAGGCCGCCTCGGCCCGCTCGGCGGTGACCGCGGCGGCCCGGATCAGGGTGGCCTCGGCGTCGGCCGCAGCCACCGCCGGCGGCTGGATCCCGGCCTCGGTGAACAACGCGGTGATCGCCGCCTGGGCGCCGGCCGTGGCCTGGTGCGCGGCGCTGACCGCGGCCTCCGCCTCGGTGCGGGCCGCGGACCGGGCGGCGTGCTCGGCCCGGGCCCAGTCGACCAGGCTCTGCCAGGCGGCGGCCAGGTCGTCCCGGTCGGCCGGCGGCGGCTGGAACCGGGCCAGGCCGTCGCGCACCTCGTCGAACCGGCGCCACGCGGTGCGCTGCTGCTCCTCGGCGGCCCGGACCGCGGTCTGCGCCGACCGCAGCCGGTCCCGGGCGGCGCGGACCGCGCCGGTGGCGTCCTCCAGCCGGCCCTGCAACCGGCCGAACTCGGCGAGCTGCTGCTGGATCGCCTCCACCCCGGGCAGTCCCTGCACCGCCTTGCGCACCTCGGCGAGCCGGGTCAGGTGGTGCTCGTACTGCCCGCGCTTGCGCTCCAGGTCGGACTCCAGGTTGCGAGCCACCGCGTCGCGCTGCTGCCAGCGGGCGGTGGCCTCCTCGGCGGCCTGCCGGGCGGCCGCCCCGGCCGCCTCGGCCAGCCGCACCGCCGACTCGCGCGGCACCTCCGGCACCACGGTGACCGGTTGCTCGCAGACCGGGCAGTCGTCACCGGCGGTCAGGTGCCCGCGCAGCGCGGCCGCGCGGTCCCGCTGCTGGGCGTCGCGATAGTCCTGCCGGGCCTGCTCGAGCAGCTGCTGAGCGCCGATGTGCTCGGACTCGGCCAGGTCGGCCGAGGCGCGCGCGTCCCGGCACTCCACCTCGGCGACCGACACCGTGCCGGCGAACCAGCCCTCCTGCTCGGTGAGCCGCTCCAGCTCGGTGTACCGGTCCAGGGCCAGCCGCAGCGAGCCGGCGTCGCCGGCCGCGGTCAGCTCGCCGCGGACCTTCTCCTCGGCCTCCTCGGCCTCGTGCACCGCCTCGGCCGCCTCGGTGGCGGCGGTCCGGGCCGTGGTGATCGCGGTGGTCGCCTCGGTCAGGTTCGCCGGGGTGCGCACCGACGCCAGCAGCCGCAGCTCGGCGTCCAGGGTGTCGCGGGTCTCCCGGGCGTCCTCCTCGGCCGCCCGGGCGGCGCGCAGCCCGGGCACCGCGGCCTCCACCGCGGCGGTCAGCTCGCGCATCCGGCCCAGGTGCCCGGCGGCCTCCTCGACCGCCTCGTCGGTGGCGTCCTCCAGGGCGACCAGCGCCTGGTCCACCACGGTCAGCTTGGCCTCCGCGGCCTTGCTCCGCTCGGCCGCCTTGACCTGGACCTGCTCGTACATCTGCAGGCCCAGCAGGTTGACCAGGATCTGCTGGCGGGTGGCCGGCTTGGCGTGCAGGAAGTCGGCGAACTGGCCCTGCGGCAGCACCACGCAGCTGGTGAACTGCTCGTAGGGCAGGCCGACCGCGTGCAGCACCGCGTCGTCCATCTCGGCCGGGACGCCGGCCAGCACCTCGCCGAGGTCGGCTAGGTCCATCCCGGTGTCCAGCTTGGTCACGTCGAAGCCGGCCGGCATCAGCTGCAGGCCGGCGCCGGACGTCTTCACGTTGCCCCGGCCGTCGCGCCGGACCACCCGGGTCGCGACGTAGCGGTCGCCGGCCGACTCGAAGACCAGGCGGACCCGGGCCTCGGTGGCCGACGGGGCGAGCGCGTTGCCGATGCCCCGGGCGCCGCCCCAGCGCGGGACCTGGCCGTAGAGGGCGAAACAGATCGCGTCCAGCACCGTCGACTTGCCCGAGCCGGTCGGGCCGACCAGGGCGAAGTAGTCCGCGTCGGTGAAGTCCACGGTGGTCTGGTCACGGAACACCGTGAACCCGGACATGTCCAGCCGGATGGGCCTCATTGGTTGCTGCTCACCTCGTCGTACAGCTCGTCGAAGAGCTCGCGGACGCCCTCCTCGGCGTTGCCGCGACTGTCCAGGTAGTCGCCGAACAGCTCGCGGGGGGAGCGGCCGGCGCGTTCCGCCGAGCGGGCGCCCGCGCGGTCGGGCAGCATGTCCGGGTCGATGCGGACCTCCAGAGCGTTCGGCAGCAGCTCCTGCACGTCCTCGCGCAGGCCGGGGCGGGGCGCCTCGCGCACCAGGACACGCAGCCAGGCGTCCGGAAGGTTCACCGTGGCGAGCTGGTCCAGCGTGCCCCGGACGGTGCGCAGGGTGAGCGCCGAGGTCACCGGCACGTCCCGGACCTGAGCCGCCTTGTCCACCCCGACCTCGACGATCGCCACCGAGCAGACGTTCTCCTCCTCGCCGAAGTCGATGGCGAGCGGGCTGCCGGAATAGCGGACCGGGCACGGGCCGATCACCCGCTGCGACCGGTGCAGGTGACCGAGCGCGACGTAGTGCGTGTTCTGCGGGAAGATCGTGGAGGGCACCGCGTAGCCCATGATGGTGTGCGCCTCGCGCTCGCCGCCGCCGGTGCTCGCCCCGACCATGGTCAGGTGCGCGGTGATCAGATTGACCACGCCGGGCTCGGCGAACGACTCGCTCAGCTTGCCGATCAGGCGGGCCATCAGATCGGCGTACGTCTGGTTCGCCTCGGCCTCGGTGAGCTCGTACATCTCGGCGGCCCGGACCGCGTACCGCTGGGAGAGGAACGGCAGCGCGATCAGGCGCCACCGCTCGCCGCCCTCGGTGGTGCCCTCGATCAGCAGGTCGCCGAGGCTGTCCCGGACCGAGCCGCGCAACTCGATGCCGGCCGCGTCGGCCCACGGCCGCAGCGCGTCCAGGGCCTGGCCGTTGTCGTGGTTGCCGCCGATCGCCACCACCCGGGCACCGGTTTTCCGCAGCGCCGAGAGCGCCCGGGTGACCAGGCGGGTGGCATCCGCGGTCGGCGCGGCCGTGTCGTAGAGGTCACCGGCGACGATCACCAGGTCGGGTTTCTCCGCCCGGGCGATCTCCACCACCTGGGCGAGCACCTTGATGTGCTCCTCGTGCCGGTTGCGGCCCTTGAGAACCTTTCCGACGTGCCAGTCGGAGGTGTGCAGGATGCGCATCGAGAGAACCTTAGACCTAGAACGGGATGTCGTCGTCGGCCGATCCGGCCCGCCCGCCGATCACCGCGAACGGGTCGGCGGACTGCACGATCGAGCGGAGCGACTCGGCCGGCGGGGGACCGGACTCCGACTTGCGGGTGGCCCACGCCGGGAACGGGAACTCCACGCAGAGCGGGACCGGGATGTCCGGCTGGTTGACGAACATGGTGCCCGGCCGGGCCAGCAGCGCGCGCTGGCGCATGGCCGGGGGCAGGAAGCCGTACTCCGGGCGGGAGGCCTCGGCCGGGTCGAGCCGGCCGACCACCCGGATCGCCGAGTTGGTGACGATCCGCCGCTCCACCTCGCTGGCGGTCTGCTGCGCGCCGATCAGGATCACGCCCAGCGAGCGGCCGCGCTCGGCGATGTCCAGCAGCACCTCCTTGATCGGGGAGGAGCCCTCGCGAGGCGCGTACTTGTTCAGCTCGTCGAGGACCACGAAGAGCAGCGGGCGGCCGGTGCCGGACTTCTCCTTCTCCTCGAACTCGCTCTTCAGCGTCACGCCGACCACGAACCGCTGCGCCCGGTCCGGCAGGTTGTGCAGGTCGACCACGGTGACCTGGGCGCTGTCCGCGGTCTTGATCTGGTGCGGGCGGCGCTGCGCCAGGTCACCGCGGATCAGCCGGGACAGGTCGCGCTTGCTGCCGATCAGCCGGCGGGCGAACGCGTTCACGGTGCCCATGTTGATCGCGCTGCCGGCCCAGATCGACCGGGTCTCGTCGTCGGTGAGCTGATCGACGATGTGGTCGACCAGGTCGCCGTAGGACCCGATCCGGCGGCCGTCGATGCTGATCCCGCCCTCGGCCGGGACCGCGAACCGGTGCAGGTGGGCGGTGACCGAGTGGACCACCATCGTGTACTGCTGGCGCTCGTCGTCGGCGTCGGCGAAGACGTAGGGCAGCAGCTTGGCCGAGCAGAACTCGTCGAGCGTCCAGTAGAACGCGTCCACCCCGGTCAGCCGGCCGCTCACGTCCGGGGCACCGGACGGGTCGCCGGCCCGCGGCGGAGCGTAGACCCGGACGTCGGTGAACGGGCTGTCCGGCAGGTCGAGCAGTTTGTAATAGGCCCGGGTCTGCTCGTCCAGCTTCGTGTTCGGGTGGTCGAGGAAGAGCAGGTCCTCACCCTTGACGTTGAAGATCAGCGCCCGTGCGTTCGCCCCGTCGGCGCCCAGCTGGCCGGAACGGAACACCGAGTAGAGCAGGAACGTGGCGAAACTGGTCTTGGTGGCCACGCCGGAGATGCCGGAGATCGAGACGTGCGCGCCGCGGGTGCCGTCGAGAAAGTCCGCGTTCAGGAAGACCGGGACGCCGTCGCGGCCGGTGCCCATCGGGACCCGGCGCTCCATCCGGTCGAAGTGCAGGGCGGCGTCGCGGTCCGCGCCGGAGGCCCGGTGCACGACCGCGCCCGGGGCCGGCGGCACGTAGAGCTCCGGATCGACCCGGGTGGTGGTGATCTCGGCCGCCTCCTGGACCATGGCCGGCAGCGTGCCGTCGGCGATGGCGAACACGTCCGAGTCGAACTGCGCGCCCTCGTGCCGGGCCCGGACCTGGGTGACCACCCCGGCGATCGTCACCGGCTCGCGGTCCGGCAGCTCACGCTGGGTCACCACGACGTCGTCGAGCTGCAGGTAGCTGCCCGGGGCGACGGCCGTCCAGAACTGCAGCGGGGTGGCATCCGCGGTACCCAGCACCCGCCCGACCGGGTTCAAGTCCGGGTTGTCACTCTGTTTTCCGCCGCGGACGGGCCCAGTTTCGTCAGACACGCCGATCATGGTGCCTCAGGGGTACGACAGATTGCCCGTCGGTGGGTCACCCGGTCGGGTTTTCCACAACTTCTGGTGTTCATCCACAGAGTTATGCACAAGATCTTGATCAATCGACGGAGGCGCGCCCGGGTGGCACACCATCCGGTGGGCCCCGCTCAGCGGCTCCGGGCGTACCTGAGGAACAGCATGTCGTCCCGGGTCAGTGCGTGCCGCAGCGACATCGGCCGAGGCGGTGCCGGCGGACCGGTGGCGATCCGGCCGGCCCGGCCGCCGACCAGCAGCGGCGCCATGGTCAGGCACAACTCGTCGACCAGATCCGCCGCGACCATCGAGCCGAGCAGCGCCGGGCCGCCCTCGCAGAGCAGCTGGGTGGCCCCGCGCCGGTGCAGCAGCCGCACCCCGGCGGCCAGGTCGACCCGCTCGTCGCCGACCGCGACCACCTCGGCCACCTCGGCGATCGGCGAGGCCGGCGCGGCCCGGCAGGTCAGCACGATCGGCCGGACCGGCGCGTCCGCGAAGACCAGCTGCGCCGGGTCCAGGTCCAGCGACCGGGAGACGATCACCATGAGCGGGAACTCCGGCAGCCCCCGCTCCCGCCGCCAGGCACGCGCGTCGGCGGTCAGCCGCAGCGCGTCGTAACGCTCCGCGCGCACCGTGCCGGCCGCCACGACGAGGGCGTCGCAGACCATCCGCAGGGTGTCGAAGACCTCCTTGTCACCGGGCCCCTGCAGGCCGGCGGAGAGGCCGTCGACGGTGACCGCCCCGTCGGCGCTGGCGATGAAGTTGACCCGCAGCACCGGCCGGTCGTGCCGCGGATAGCGGGCGACCAGCCCGTCCCGGTCCGCCGGCAGCGTGCTCACGGTCCGGGCCGCCTGGTCCTCGGGCGGCGTGCTCACGGTCCGGGCGGCCCGGTCACCGGCGGGACCGGCTCGGGCTCGCGGTGCTGGCAGTCACACCACGATCCACCCTTGCACTCGTCGTGCCGCCGCTCCCGGCAAGGCTGGCAGATCATCCCTCGACTCTAGGCCCAGCCTGGCACGCACGGCCCGCTTCCGCTTCCGGCCGCCCCTTTCCGGTACGCCCCGAGCGCTCCCGATGTCCGGTTTCCGCTGGATTCCCCCGCTCCCGGGCTGTCCAGCCGAGTGACGGCTTGGTCGTCCACAGCGGCCGGTTGTCCACAGCCGCATTCGTGATCTTGCAGATTTCTCGGGACACTCGCCTTCGTGGGTGGGCTGCCCCCTGGAGGGCGGGGACGTGTCCGACACCCGACACGGAGTGGGGGCGGCGCAGCTCGGTCCGCTTACGCTGCGTTGTGACTTACGGCATATCTTGCTCGGCTTGACGGTCGGGACATGACCACGCAATGGGTCCGAAACGCCGGATCGGCAGGGTGAGAAGCCAGGACGGCGGCACCGGTCGTCCGCGACGGGAGGAGTTCCATGTTGCTGCGGGTTCGAGTCACCCTGCCGGACCGTCCCGGCGCCCTCGGCCAGGTCGCGCGCACGCTGGGCGTGGCCGGCGCGGACATCGTGCAGGTCGTGGTGCTGGAGCGGCTCGGTGGGCGGGCGGTCGACGACTTCACCGTGGTCTGGCCGGGTGCGGCCCGGGTGGAGCGGCTGCTCGCCGGGCTGGCCGCGATCCCCGGGGTCCAGGTGGACGGGGTGTGGAAGGCGATCGGCGCCCCGGTCAACGGTGGGCACGACGCCGAGCTGCTGGCTCAGATCGCAGCGAACCCGGCGGACGGGCTGGCCACCCTGGTCGACGCGGTGCCCGGGCTGCTCGCCGCGGACTGGGCGGCGGCCGCCGTGGTCCCGGCCGACTGGGCGGCGCGCAGCGGCGCCAACGGGGTCGGCGGCGGGCCGCGGGTGACCTATGCCAGCTGGCGTGCCCCGTCGCCGCTGCACCTGCCCGAGGTGACGCCGCTGCGGGCCCGGCCGTTCGCCGAGCCGGGCGGCGCGCGGTACGCGGTCGCCCCGTTCGGCCGCGGCGGGCTGGTCCTGCTGGTCGCCCGCACCGACGAGGACGACCTGCCGGCCGCCGCGTTCCACGTCACCGAGGTGGACCGGGTGGCCCAGCTGGTGCGCGCCGCCGCAGTGATCCTGGGCGACCGGCTGGACGCCGTGACGCCCGCCACGATCGCCCAGGTGTGATCGTCCTAACCCGGAAAATCGCAGCTCAGGCAATAACACGGCAACAACGCCGGGGCACTCTTGAGGCAGAGCGAAAGGAGTGCCCCGCATGGCGTTGTGGCGTGTCCGGGCCACGGTCGACGACCGTCCCGGCTACCTGTCCGTGCTGACCGCGAGTCTCGCCCTGAAATCGATCAACATCCTGGCCGTCCAGGTGCACACCACCGAGGCCGGTGCGGTCGACGACTTCCTGGTCGACGCCCCGGAGGCGATGACCGAGGCGGATCTGCTGGCCGCGGTGACCAAGGGGCGCGGCCGGGACGCGTTCGTGGCCCGCGCCGAGGCACAGGGCCTGGCCGACCAGCCGACCCGCGCGCTGGCGCTGGCCGGCCGCCTGGTGCACGAGCCGGAGGCGCTGGGCGAGACCCTGGTCGCTCTGCTCGACGCGACCGACGTGCGCTGGCGCCCGCGGCCGTCCGCCGAGGCGCCCGGCGTGCACGGCGGCCGGATGACCCTGACCGACCCGGCCGGCGGGTCCTATGAGGTGCTCCGGGCGCTGCCCGCGTTCACCCCGGCCGAGTTCGCCCGGGCGCAGGCCCTGGTCGAGCTGGCCGCCGGCGTCACCCGCCACCAGCGGGAGACGGTCACCCTGATGCTGCCCGACGGCGCCGAGGTGACCGTGCGCCCGGCCGGCGCCGACGACCTGCCGGCCCTGCGTGAGCTGCACGACCACTGCTCGGCCGGCACCCTGCGCCGGCGTTACCTGGGCGTGGCGCCCGGCGAGTCCCGGCTGCGCCGCCTGCTCGAGCCGGCCGGCGGGGTCACCCTGCTCGCCGTCACGCCGGGCGGCCGCGCGGTGGCGACGGCCAGCCTGTGCGCCGAGGGTGAGCTGGGCGAGATCGCGATCCTGGTCGAGGACGACTGGCAGCGCCGCGGCCTGGGCACCGCCCTGCTGCGCCGGCTGCGCGTGCACGCCGAGCGGGCCGGGTTCGCCGCCCTGGTCGCGCACACCGCCGCGGACAACGTGGCGATGCTGCGCACCCTGCGCCGCCTCGGCCACGGCCCGCTGGAGCGCGACGGCTCCCTGGTCAGCGTCACCCTCCCGACGGCCGGTCAGCCGGTCGCCGACGAGACTCCCGCGACGTCGAGTTAGCGGGTGAGAGGGGCGGCGGGTTCTGGTTCAGGCCCGCCGCCCAGGGCCTTCCGGCGCACCGCCCCACCGCGGAGCCCTCGGCTGGTCGTCATGGGTGTCTCGGAGCACCGGAAACACCCCTGAGCGCCAGCCGATTGCCGCAGGGCGAGCCCTGTCCGGGTCACGGTAAGCGGAGGCACCCTTGGGCGCCAGCCGACTGCCGCGAGGCGGGCTGCGGTCCGAGCGCTGCGTGGGTCACGGCTCCGGCTGGTGGTGACGGGTGTCTCGGGCGGGTGGAGGCACCCCTGGGCGCCAGCCGGCTGCCGCGAGGCGGGCTGCGGTCCGAGCGCTGCGTGGGTCACGGCTCCGGCTGGTGGTGACGGGTGTCTCGGGCGGGTGGAGGCACCCCTGGGCGCCAGCCGGCTGCCGCGAGGCGCGCTGCGGTCCGAGCCCTGCGTGGGTCACGGCTTCGGCTGGTGGCGATGGGTGTCTCGGGCGGGTGGAGGCACCCTTGGGCACCAGCCGGCTGCCGCGAGGCGCGCTGCGGTCCGGGCCCTGCGTGGTTCACGGGTTCGGCTGGCGGTGATGGGTGTCTCGGGCGGGTGGAGGCACCCCTGGGCGCCAGCCGAGTGCCGCGAGGTGGGCTGGGGTCCGGGTACTGCGTGGGTTACGGGTTCGGCTGGTGGTGAGGGGTGTCTCGGGCGGGTGGAGGGACCCGTGGGCGCGAGCTGACTGCCGTGAGGTGGGCAGGGTCAGCTGTGGCGTATGCCGTGTTCGACGCAGGTCGCTGACCAACCGGTGGGGACCACCTGCACCTTCATCCGGCGGCGGCAGTCCGGGCAGAAGCGCGGCGGCTCCAGCTCGCGGGCCGCTGTGCACGCGCCGTGATCGCCCGTGGCAGCGGGCTCGCCGCACCGATCGCAGTACGTCAACTCGTGGATCTCTTCCTCGCGGACGGCCGATCAGAAGGGGTGGGCTCGCTGGGCGGCCGATCCGGGACCGGCCGCCTCGCGGTAGCCGTCAGAAGGTGGCGGACAGCGACTTGACCGGCATCTTCAGGTCCTGGAGCAGCTCCAGGTCGGCGGTTGCCGGGCGGCCCAGCGTCGTCAGGTAGTTGCCGACGATCACCGCGTTGATGCCGCCGAGCAGACCCTCCCGGGTGCCCAGGTCGCCGAGGGTGATCTCGCGGCCGCCGGCGTACCGAAGGATGGTCTTGGGCATGGCCAGCCGGAAGGCGGCGATCGCGCGCAGCGCGTCCTTGCCCTCGACCACCGGGCGGTCGCCGAGCGGGGTGCCCGGGCGCGGGTTCAAGAAGTTCAGCGGGACCTCGTGCGGGTCCAGCTCGGCCAGCTGCGCGGCGAACTCGGCGCGCTGCTCGACGGTCTCGCCCAGGCCGAGGATGCCGCCGCAGCAGACCTCCATGCCGGACTCGCGGACCATCGTCAGCGTGGACCAGCGCTCCTCCCACGAATGGGTGGTCACCACGTTCGGGAAGTAGGACTTGCAGGTCTCGAGGTTGTGGTTGTAGCGGTGCACGCCCATGTCGACCAGGTCGTCGACCTGCTCCTGGGTGAGCATGCCGAGGCTGGCGGCGACCTGGATGTCGACCGCCTCCTTGATCGCCTTGACGCCCTGCCGCATCTGGTCCATCAGACGCTGGTCGGGCCCGCGCACCGCGGCCACGATGCAGAACTCGCTGGCGCCGGTCGCGGCGGTCTGCCGGGCGGCCTCCACCAGGGACGGGATGTCCAGCCAGACGGCCCGGACCGGGGACGCGAACAGCCCCGACTGGGAGCAGAAGTGGCAGTCCTCCGGGCAGCCGCCGGTCTTCAGCGAGACGATCCCCTCGACCTCGACCTCCGGACCGCACCACTTCATCCGCACGTCGTGGGCGAGCTGGAGGAGCTCGGGCAGGTCCTCGTCGGGCAGCTGCAGGATCTCCAGGATCTCGGCCTGGTCGAGGCCGACCCCGTCGGCGAGGACCCGGGCACGTGCCCGGTCGAGGATCTGAGGCATGTCCGTACCCTACAGACTTCCCGGCCCGGCAGAACTGTCGGACGTGAGTGATAGTTTCCGGTTCTCGTGATCTCTGGGGGCGTCGTGGACTGGTTGGGGTCGCTCGATCGCCTGGCCCGCGAGCGGGCCAAGGCGGGGCTCACCCGTCAGCTCCGGCCGCGGCCGGCCGATGACCAGGTCATCGATCTGGCCGGCAACGATTACCTGGGGTTGTCCGGCCACGTCGCGGTGGTCGACGCGGCACGGGAGGCCCTTTCGCGGTACGGGTTGGGCGCCACCGGTTCCCGCCTGGTCCGGGGCAGCACCGACGCGCACGCCGCCCTGGAGTCCGCGCTGGCCGGCTGGCTCGGCACGGAGAGCGCGCTGGTCTTCTCCTCGGGCTACCTGGCCAACCTGGCCGTGATCCGGGCCGCCGCCGCGGTCTGCGACCTGGTCGTCTCGGACGCCTACAACCACGCTTCGCTGATCGACGGCTGCAAGATCTCCGGGCTGCCGGTGACGGTCGCCCCGCACAACGATCCGGCCGGCGTCGCCGCGATCCTGGACGCGCACCCGGGCCGGACCGCGGCCGTGGTCACCGAGTCGGTCTTCTCGGTCGACGGCGACCTGGCTCCGTTGGCCGAGCTGCACGCGGTCACCTCGGCCCGCGGCGCCCTGCTGATCGTCGACGACGCGCACGCGCTCGGCCTGCTCGGCCCGGCCGGGGCCGGCGGGGTCGCGGCGGCCGGTCTGGCGCAGCGGCCCGACGTCATCGTCACCGCCACGCTGTCCAAGTCGTTGGGTGGCGCGGGCGGGGTGATCGCCGGCGCCGAGCCGGTGATCCGCCACCTGGTCGACACCGGCCGCACGTTCATCTACGACACCGCCCCGCCGCCGGCCGTGGTGGCCGGGGTGCACGCCGCGGTCGAGTTGGCCGTCGCCGCCGACGACCGGCGCGCCACGCTGTTCGAGCGGGGCGCCCGGATCGCCGCGCGGCTGCGCGCGGCCGGCTTCCCGGTGGCCGACCCGGCCGCCGGGGTGCTCTCGGTGCCCGCCCCGGGCCCGGAGGCCGCGGTCGGCTGGGCCGCGGACTGCCGGGATCGTGGGGTAGCGGTCGGCTGTTTCCGGCCGCCGTCGACCCCGGACGGCAGCTCGCGGCTGCGCCTGACGGTGAACGCGGGCGTGCCCGAGGCGGACTTCGCCCGGGCACTGGATGTGATCGTGGAGTGCGCACCATGAACGCCGACTCTCTCCGGACCGCCGCCTACCCGGGTGTCGCGGTCACCCCGCTGCCGCGCGGCTGGCGCAGCGGGGGGCACGGGCTGCCCGCCGCGCCGCCGGCCCGGGTGCCCGGCCCGGTGGCCGATCCGCTGCTCGCGCACGGCGGTGGGCACCACATGCCGGACGTCCCGGCCGCGGCCCCACGCGCCGGCGAGCCGCGCGCCGAGGATCCGCGCGGTGAGCGGCGCGCTGAGGACCCACGCGCCGGTGAGCGGCGCGCTGACGAGCGGCACGCGGAGGTCCCGCGCGGCGAGCGAGGCGCTGAGGACCCGCGCGGCGAGCGACGCGCTGAGGACCGGCGCGGCGAGCAGCGCGCTGAGGACCGGCGCGCCGGCGAGCCGCCCGCGGACCCGGACGGCGGGGAGCCGCACCGGGAGGACGTCGGGGGGCCGGCTGAGGGCGTACCGTCGGAGGACATGAGCGAGCCGGCCACCGACGAGCCGACCCCGGCCGCGGCGGATCCGGAGGCGACGCCGCAGGCGGAAGAAACGACGGACGTGGACAAATCGTCCGAGGCGCAGCCGCGCCGTGCCGCCGACCCGCTGGAGTGGCACGGGATCGTCCTGGTCACCGGCACCGACACCGAGGTCGGCAAGACGATCAGCACCGCCGCGGTCGCGGCCGCCGCCCAGGCCGCCGGCCTGCGGGTGGCCGTGGTCAAGCCGGGCCAGACCGGCACCGTCACCGGCGCGCCGACCGACGCCGAGGTGGTCACCCGGCTGGCCGGCCCGGACACGGTGAAGACCCTGGCGGAGTATCCCGAGCCGCTCGCCCCGCTGGCCGCCGCCAAGGTCGCCGAGCTGCCGCCGCTGGAGCTCTACGCGGTGGTCGACGCGATCCGGGCCGAGGCCGACAAGCACGACCTGGTGCTGGTCGAGGGCGCCGGCGGCCTGCTGGTCCCGATGGGCGTGCGGCCCTCCGGCGAGACCTGGACCTTCGCCGACCTGGCCACCACGCTGGGGGCGAACGTGCTGGTGGTGGCCCGCGCCGGGCTCGGCACGCTGAACCACACGGCGCTCACCCTGGAGGCGCTCAGCCGCCGCGGCGTGCCGGCCAAGGTGATCCTCGGCGCCTGGCCGGCCGAGCCCGAGCTGGTTCACTGGGCCAACCTCAGCGAGCTGGTCCCGCACCTGGTCGGCGCGCTGCCGGCCGGCGCCGGATCGATGGATCCGGGTGTCTTCCGCCGTTCCGCGCCGGGCTGGCTGACCCCCGCCCTGCACGGTGTCCTGGACAACTGGCGGGTCTGGGCGGAAGAGGCGGGCTAGCCGTGTGTCCCGGCACAATTGCGGTGCCGGGAGGTGGTCGAGATGCAGACTGGCGGCGTGACTTTCACCCTCACGATCGACTGTGGCGGCGGCGGGATCAAGGGTTCCGTGCTCGATGACGCGGGCACCATGCGGGCACATCCGATCCGGGTGCCCACGCCGTACCCGTTGCCGCCCGACCTGTTCGTCAAGACGCTGGTCGATCTCGGCACGCAGCTGCCGGCCGCGGACCGGGTCACGGTCGGGATGCCGGGCATGATCCGGCACGGCGTGGTGGTGGCCACCCCGCACTACGTGACCCGCAGCGGCCCGCGCACCAAGGTGGACCCGGACCTGTTCGAGGCGTGGCGCGGGTTCGACGCCCGGACCGCGCTGGCCGAGGCGTTCGGGCTGCCCACCCTGGTGCTCAACGACGCCGAGGTGCACGGCGCCGGGGTGGTCGCCGGGACCGGGTGCGAGCTGGTGCTGACCCTGGGGACCGGGCTGGGCTGCGCCCTCTTCGACGGCGGCGAGCTGGCTCCGCACCTGGAGATGTCGCAGGCGCCGGTGCGCTGGGGGATGTCCTACGACACCTACATCGGCGAGCACGAGCGCCGCCGCCTGGGTGACGCGCTCTGGTCCCGCCGGGTCCGCAACGTGGTGGAGGGCTTGCGCCCGGTCTTCCTCTGGGACCGGGTCTACCTGGGCGGTGGCAACTCCCGGCTGATCACTCCGGCGCAGCTGGCCCGGATGGGCGACGACGTGGTGGTGGTGCCGAACACGGCCGGCATCGTCGGCGGCGTGCGTGCCTGGACGCTGGGGCAGCGGTGACGCCCGCGGCTCTCCTGCTCGATTTCGGCGGGGTGCTCGCCGACTCCACCGGGCCGTTCCGGGCCGCCCCGCCCGAGCTGGTGCTGCGGATCTACAACCTGACCCGGGGCGCGCTGCAGCCCGGGCAGATCCAGCGGGCGCTCACCGACGGGGCCGCCGCCCATGCCCGCTGGCGGGACGAGGACCATCCGGACGAGCTGTCCCAGGCGGAGGTCTGGGAGCGCTTCGTGATCAAGGGCTGGCCGCCGGCTGCCGCGGTGCCGGTCCGCGGCGCGATCGGCAAGCTCAGCTACGACTGGGCGCGGCGCGACGACTGGGCGCTGCGTCCCGGCATCCCGGAGGCGCTGGCCGCCTACGCCGCGGCCGGCGTCCCGATGGCCGTGGTCAGCAACACGCTCAGCGGCGCCGCGCACCGGGACTACCTGGCCAAGACCGGCTTGAGCCACTATTTCGCGGTGCAGGTCTACAGCGACGAGGCCGGCGTCCGGAAACCCAACCCGCAGATGATCTGGCTGGCCACCGACGCGCTCGGGGTGGCGCCGGCCGGCTGCTGGTTCGTCGGGGACAGCCGGCGGCGGGACGTCGCCTGCGCCCGCCGCGCCGACGTCGCCCGGGCGATCCTGATGCCGTCCGGGCGGGCCGACCCGCCGGGAAGCCCGGACCCGGATGTCATCGTCGAGGACGGTCACGCTCTGGCCGCGCTGCTCAGCTGACCACCTGCCAGACCGCGGTGCGGCGGATCGTGCAGCTCTCCAGCGCCTCGGTGACCGGCACGTCGTACTCGGCGCGTTTCACCAGGCCCTCCGGCAGGTAGGCCCGGCCCGGGTCGCCGACCAGCACCAGCGAGCCACGGCCGGCCGCCCGGCGCAGGTAGGGCAGCACCCGGCCGGCCATCTCCCGGCTGTAGAAGACGTCGCCGGCCAGCACCACGCCGTACCGGTCGTCGGTGTCCAGCAGGTCGGCCTCGACGGTCTGCACCGCCACCTGGTTGTCCGCGGCGTTGGCCGCGGCCGCGGCCAGCGACAGCGGGTCGATGTCGTTGGCCACCACCGGGTGCGCCCCGGCCCGCGCGGCGGCGACCGCGACCAGGCCGGACCCGGTGGCCAGGTCGAGCACGCTGCGCCCGGCGACCAGCTCCGGCTCGTCCAGGATGTGCCGGGCGAGCGCCTGCCCGCCGGCCCAGGCGAACGCCCAGAACGGCGGCGGCTGCTCGGCGCCGCCGGCCTCGGTGGCCTCCCAGAGCGCGATCGGCTCCTCGGCCTGCCGGAGGTGGATCTCCGGGATGAACGGGACCGGCGCCAGGACCGTGTGGGCGCGTACGAAATCGAGTAGCACCCGACGATTGTGCCCTTTCCCTCAGATCGGTGATCCCGGAGCCGATCAGGGCGGAGACGGAGGAAGGCGGGAGGGACACGGGATGCCGACGCGGTGGCCGGCGGCCCTCTTCGGCGCCTGGATCGTGCTCCTCGCCGTGGTCTACCCGCTGCAGCCCGCCCTGCACGGCTGGCTGATCCTGGCCGGCGGCCTGTCCGCGCTGGTCGCCGTCCTGGTCGGCACCTACCGCAGCCAGCCGGACGACCGGATGCCGTGGTGGCTGCTGTCCGCCGCGACCGGGCTCTCCGGGCTGGGCGCCGCGATCGGCAACGCCCCCTCGTTCATCACCAACTGGCTGCTCTGGCTGGAGCCGGTCGGCACCGCGCTGCTGCTCTGCTCCTACCCGGTGCTGGCGGTCGCGCTGGCCGGTTTCGTCCGCCGCCGTACCGGCTCGTCCCGGGACCTGCCCGGCCTGCTCGACGCGGCCATCGTCACCTCCGGGGTGGCGCTGCTGGTCTGGACGTTCGTGATCGGCCCGCGGATGTCGGACGCCTCGGTGAACGGCCTGGAGCAGCTGCTGCCGGTCGCCGACCTGCTCTGCCTGGGCCTGCTGATCCGGCTGGCCACGGTGCCCGGCCGGCTGGTCGCCTCCGGCTACTGGCTGGGCGCGGGCACCGGCGCGATGCTGGTCGCCGACGTGGTGCGGGCCTCGGCGCACGGCCAGTTCGCCCTCTACGCCACTGCCGGGATGGCCGCGCTGATCCCGTCGATGGCCGAGCTGACCCGGGCGTCGGCGGCGCCGGCCGCGGAGACCAGCCGGGGCCGGCTGGCCCTGCTCGCGGTGGCCGCGCTGGCCGCGCCGACCGTGCTGATGGTCAAGATGTTCCAGGACAGCCAGGTGGCCGGCCTGTTCCTGGTCGCGGTGCTGAGCCTGCTGATGCTGATGCTGGTGCTGGCCCGGATGTCCGGCATCATGGCCAGCCACCGGCAGGCGATGGCCCGGGAGCGGGCGCTGCGCGAGGCGTCCGCGGCGCTGGTCTCGGCGGCCGACGCCGAGGCGGTCGGGCTGGCGGTCCGCACCACGGTGGCCCAGCTGCTGCCCGGCGACGTGCCGCACGGCGTGGTGCTGGCGATCAGCATCGCCCAGTCCGAGCCGCTGTCGCCGGAGGCGGCCGCGCAGGCCGCGGTGGACCGGGCCACCGGCACCGCCGCCCGGCTGGTGCAGACCCGGGACGTGGACTGGGCGGTCTCGGTCCGGCTCACCCAGTTCGCCGAGACGTTGCGCTGCCCGATGGTGCTGCAGGACCGGCCGACCGGTGATCCGCTGGTCGGCGTGCTGCACGTGGGCGCCCCGGCCTGGGCGCTGCGCGAGCTGCAGCGTTCGGTGGAGGTGCTGGCCGGGCAGGTGGCGCTGGCGCTGGAACGGATCGCGCTCAGCCACGAGGTGGCCCGGCGCAACAGCGAGGCGTACTTCCGGACGCTGATCCTGAACACCGCCGACGTGATCACCATCCTGGACGAGCACGACCGGATCCGGTACGCCAGCCCGTCCGCTCTCGGCGTCTTCGGCGCCGACCCGACCGGCTACCGGCTGCCGGACGTGCTGCACCCGGCGGACCAGAGCCGGCTGGCCGAGGCGCTGGCCGGGGTCCGCGGCGGCGAGGAGATGCGGCTGCTGGACTTCCGGGCGGTCGGGGCCGGGCGGACCGAGGTGCTGCTCGAGATGCATTGCCGGGACCTGCGCGCCGACCAGAGCGTGGCCGGTCTGGTGGTCACCATGCGGGACGTCACCGAGCAGCGGCAGCTCGAACGCGAGCTGACCCACCAGGCGTTCCACGACGCGATGACCGGGCTGGCCAACCGGGTGCTCTTCCACGACCGGCTCAAGCACGCGCTGGCCCGCAGCGCGCGGGACGGCTCGGTGGTCGGGGTGCTCTTCATCGACCTGGACGACTTCAAGATCGTCAACGACACGCTCGGCCACGCGGTCGGCGACCAGCTGCTGATCGCGGTGGCCCACCGGATCGCCGGCTCGCTGCGCGCCGACGACACCGCGGCCCGGCTCGGCGGCGACGAGTTCGCCGCGCTGGTGGAGAACGTCAACGACCCGGGTGCGGTGGAGGAGACCGCGAACCGGATCCTGACCGCGCTGGCGTCCCCGATCGACACCGACGCCAAGCCGCTGCACGCGGTGGCCAGCATCGGCATCACCACCACCCTGGAGGCGGCCGACGCGAACGAGCTGCTGCGCCAGGCCGACCTGGCGCTCTATGTGGCCAAGGGGGCCGGCAAGAACCAGTGGCGGCGCTACCAGCGGCACCTGCACGACGAGATGGTGGAGCGGCTGGAGCTGCGCTCGGCGCTCGACCACGCGGTCAACGAGGGCCACTTCCTGCTGCACTACCAGCCGATCGTCGACCTGGCCTCGGGTGTCGCGGTGGGCTTCGAGGCGCTGGTCCGCTGGCACCACCCGCAGCGTGGCGTGATCACCCCGGACCAGTTCATCGAGGTGGCCGAGGAGAGCGGGCTGATCGTGCCGATGGGCCGCTGGGTGCTCGAGGAGGCGCTGCGCACGGTCGCCGACTGGCGCCGGATCCTGCTGCCCGGCCCGGCGCCCTACGTGACGGTGAACGTCTCGGTCCGGCAGTTCCGCGAGACCGGCTTCGTCGACCAGGTGCGCACCGCGCTGCAGCACACCGGGGTGCCGCCGGAGTCGCTGATGCTGGAGATCACCGAGACGCTGCTGATGAAGGACGACGAGCAGCGGGTCTGGGCCGACCTGAGCACGCTGCGCGAGATGGGCATCCGGATCGCCATCGACGACTTCGGCACCGGTTACTCCTCGCTCGGCTACCTGCGCCAGCGGCCGATCGACGTCGTGAAGATCGACAAGACCTTCATCGACGACATGGTGACCAGTCCGCAGCCGCTCGCGCTGGTCAGCGGCATCGTCACCCTGGCCCGGAACCTGCAGCTCACGGTGGTCGCCGAGGGCATCGAGGACGCGGCGCACCGGGATCTGCTGGTCCGGCTGGGCTGCCCGCTCGGGCAGGGCTTCCTGTTCTCCAGCCCGCTCGGGCCGACCGAGGTGCTGGCCTGGATGACCGGCGCCGCGGCGGTGGCCTGACACTCACGGCCCGCTTCGGCCCGCTTGGCAGAGCTTTTCGCGTACGGAAAATGGTGCTCTCAATACGGATTTCCTGTTCCCGGCAACCGCCCGCGCAGCAGCCCACCGAGCCGGCCCGGCTGACTCCCGCCCGCGTTCAGCGGCGGGCTCTCCGCCTGCCCGGCCCGCTCCGCCAACCCGGCCACCACCTCGTGCAACGCGGCCACCGCGTCCATCCGAGGCTGCCATCCGAGCTCCTCGACGGCCCGGTCGCAGCACATCAGCGGCGCCTTCAGGGCGAGTTTCACCCAGCCCCGGTCGACCGGCTGCAGCCGCAGCCACCAGCTCAGCGCGGCGGCGCCCTCCAGCGCGAACCCGGGAACCGGCACCGGCAGCCCGTGGAACGCCTTGGCCAGCACCGCCGGATCGAGCACCGGCCCGGCCGCGATGTTGAACGCGCCCCGGACGTCGGCCCGCAGCACCCGCAGGTAGGCCTCGGCCACGTCGTCTGCGTGCACCGCCTGCAACCGCAGTCCCGGGTTCGCCGGCAGCAGCGGAACCCAGCCGAACCGGAGCAGCCGGGCCGGCACCAGCGGCCCGGCGAAGTACCGGCCGATCTCCGTCCCGGCGTCCCGCTGGAAGATCAGGCCGGGCCGCAGCCGCACCACGCGCAGGGTCGGGTGATCCGACTCGATCTCGTCCAGCATCCGTTCGACCAGCGCCTTGTGCCGGCTGTAGGACGACTCCGGGACGCCGGTGCGCAGCCAGGTCTCCTTGACATAGGCCCATTTCGGGCCGGGCGCGTAGACCCCGACCGACGAGGCGTGCACCAGCGTGCCCACCCCGGCCCGCAGCGCCGCCCGGAACACCGTGCGGCTGCCCAGCACGTTCGTCCGGTAGAGCCGCCGGGCGTCGTGGCTGGGCTGGATCTGCCAGGCCAGGTTCACCACGGCATCGGTGCCGTCGAAGATCCGGGTCAGCGGGTCCAGGGAGTCCTCCCGGCCGATGTCGACCGAGTGCCACTCCATGTCGGCGTACGGGCCACTGTCCGCCGGGGTGCGCCGGGCGATCCCGATCGCCTCGACGTCCGGCTCGGCACGGAGACGGCGCAGCAGGGCGGTGCCGGCGTTGCCGGTCGCGCCCACGATGACGACACGCATGACCGAAGGCGTACCCGGCGGCGCGCGATCGAATCGGATTCCCGTCACCATTCCGTGGTCCCAGGTTTTCCGGGCGGGCTTTTCCCCAGGTTGGGCCCGTCGGTGCGGGCCGTTTCCACAGGTTTTCGGTACGCTCCGCCGGCCGGTTTCGGGCGCTCGCCGGTTTCGGTACGGCCGGGTGCCGGGCGACTTTCGGGGGTCCCGTGGGTGGCCGTTTTCGCACCGGTGACCGTGGCGCCGCCGGGCCGAACCGGTACCGGCCCGGCGCTCGTCATTTGCGTCGCGCCAGGACCGGCCCGGCGTTCGCATTGTCAGCCGAACCGGTGCGACCCGGCGTGCCGCATTCCGGTCGAACCGGTCCCGGACCGGCGTTCCGCATTCTCGGCCGAACCGGCGCCGGGCCGGTGGCGGCCCGGTCTTCCGATTGCCGTGCCCGGCCATTCCGGACAGGCCGGTACCGCACCGTTCCACCGGGGCGCAGGGTGATTTCCGGCCGGACGGCGCGTTCGCCGGGACTATTGTCGTGCCTCTCGAAACACGCCGAATGAGTTCCGTCGATCCCACCCCGATTCTGATGATCATCCGAGGTGGTTGATCTTCGATCGCCGGGGAGCGGCGGGGATTGACCCAGGTCATCGGTGGAACCGCTCGGTCCGGATCGGCCGGCCGGCGTTCCGCAGCCGGTCGACGCCCGGTGCCGGCTGCCGCTGCCACCCGGCCTGACCTGCGGCCGGACAAGAAAAACGGCGCCACCGGGTGATCCGGTGACGCCGTTTCCCGGCCTGCGGTCAATCAGCGCTTGGCGTGGTACGCCTCGACGACGTTGCTCGGGATCCGGCCCCGCTCGGAAACCGAGTATCCGTTCTTGTTGGCCCACTCGCGAATGGCCTGATTCTGGTCGCGGCTGGTCCGGCTCGAGGCGGCCGGCGCGGCCCGCCGGGCAACCGTCGGCGGCACCCCGGAACGACCCAGCCGGGTGGCCGCGGAGAGGAACGGCTCCAGAGCCTTGCGCAGCTTGCCGGCGTTCTTCTCGGACAGGTCGATCGTGTAGTTCACGCCGTCGAGTCCGAATTCGACAGTGCGGTCGGCCTCCCCGCCGTCGAGGTCGTCGGTCAGAAGGGTAATTATCTGCTTGGCCATGTCGTGTTCGCTCCTACAGCGATGTCATTCGGGTGACGGCTGTACGCGAGCGATGGGGGTGCCGCGATTAGTCGTCGTCGCATTATTGTGTCGCGCACCCGGTGGCTATTGCAAATTGCTGGTCTTGGCATGTCGCAATTCCGCTGCGCATCCACCCGTAAGCGGAGGGTGGTCGCCTCCGCCGGTAATGGCTGCCCGGAGACTCTTTTCGAACTCGTGAATGTGCGGTAACGTCGCTGCTGGGAGCGCTCCCAGACCCTCAGGAGACTCGATGAGACGCGCTGTCCGGGCAACCGCCCTGACCGCCCCGGTGGCCTTCGCGACGGCCACCGCGGTGGTCACCGCCCGTCCCGTCCCGCCGGACCCGACACCGGCGCCCGCCCCACCCGCCGCCGAGGGTACCCGCCACATCCGCTCGCGCTAGCTGCCCCGCCAGCCCGCGGCCCGCCGACCCGAGCCGCCTCGTCGCCGATTCTCCGGTGCCGGGGCGGTTCGTCCACGCCACGGCCCTGCCGGGGTTGATCTCGGCTCCGCCCGGGGTTCCGCGCGCCGACGGTCCACTCACGGTCCGTTCATCCGCGGTCCCGCCTTCTCGCGCTCCTGCCTTCTTGTGGTCCCGCCTCCCCGGGGTCCTGCCTTCTCGTGGTCCCGCCTCCCCGCGGTCTCGCCTTCTCGCGGTTCTGAATCCCTGCGGTGCTGGCTGTTGCGGTCTCGCCCATCCATGGCCGCTCCTACCCGCGGCCCGCCCGCTCATGGGGGCGCCTACTCAGGTCGCGCCCACCCATGGCCGCGTCCACCCGCGGCCCCGCCTATTCAGGGTCCCGCCTAGTCATGGCCGCGCCTACTCAGGGTCCCGTCTAGTCATGGCCGCGCCCACCCATGGCCGCGCCTACTCAGGGTCCCGCCTACTCAGGGTCCCGCCTACTCATGGCCGCGCCTACTCAGGGTCCCGCCCACCCAAGGGGGTAGCCCCCGCTGATCAGTGTGGCGAAATTTTGCGAGATCGCGCGGGTGGCCTGTGGACAAGCTGCTGGTGTGGATTTCTTCGCGGTGTGTCACGCGGACCCGCACGACACGCGCTGCGGTCGTGAGTGGGCCGGGCATCGCGGGCCGGCTGGCACGGGGCCGGCAGTCGTACCGGAAAAGATCCGGAAGGAATCGGGGGGCATCGCGGCAGCGGGGATGGTGGTCGGCGGTAGGCCGTGACCGGAAACCGCGATCTGAGGAAGCCCCGACCTGGGGCTATGACGAGCACCCGCGACCTGGGGCCGCGACGAGCACCCGCGACGAGAAGCCGCGACCTCGGGCCACGACGAGAAGCCGCGATTTCGGGCCACGACGGGAAGCCGCGGTCTGGGGAGCCGCGACGGAAACCCGGATTTGAGGGAAGCCGCGACGGGAAGCCGCGACGGGAAGCCGCGACGGGAAGCCGCGACGGGAAGCCGCGACGGGAAGCCGCGACGGGAAGCCGCGACGGGAAGCCGGGAGGGGGCTACAGGACGAGGCCTCCGGTGGCGCGGATGTTCTGGCCGGTGACCCAGGCTGAGTCCGGGCCGGCCAGGAACGCCACAACGGCCGCCACGTCGGACGGCTGGCCCAGGCGGCCAAGGGCGGTCCAGCCTACCGACGCCTCCAGGCCCTCGGGGGTGTTGACGCTGCGGAGCATGTCGGTGTCGGTGGCGCCGGGGGAGACCGTGTTCACGGTGATGCCGCGCGGTCCGAATTCCTTGGCGGCGACCGCGGTGACCTGCTCCAGGGCGGCCTTGCTGGCGCAGTAGAGGACCATTCCGGGGCCGGCCACCACGGTGTTCAGGGTGGACAGGTTGATGATCCGACCGCCGTCGCGGAGCAGGGGCGCGGCGGCCTGGATGGCCAGCAGCGGGAACTTCGTGTTGATCGTCAGCACCCGGTCGAAGTCCGCCTCGGTCACCTCGGCGATCGGGGTGTGGTCGGCTGTCCCGGCGTTGTTGACCAGGATGTCCAGACCGTCCCGGACCGGCTCGAAGATCGCCGGCAGGGTTGCCGGGTCGGCCTGGTCGCAGCGCACCGCCACCGCGCCGTTCCCGATCTCGGCGGCCAGCTTCTCCGCCGCTTCGGTGCTGGTCCGATAGGTGAACACCACCCGGGCGCCGTCCGCGGCGAGGCGGCGCACGATGGCCTGCCCGATGCCGCGCGAGCCTCCGGTGACCAGCGCTGTCTTCCCCGTAAGCGTCATGCGATCGACGCTAACCAATGCGGCCGCCACCGAGAAGACGATCGACGAGATCAACCCGCCCGGAAAGGCGGCCGACGAGATCAACCCACCCGAAGAAGGCAGCCGACGAGATGAACCGGCCCCAGGGAAGGCAGCCGACGAGATCAACCCGTCCGGGGAGGGCGGCCGAGGAGCGGCCGCGCGGTGGCCGGCGGCCGGGGAAAGAGCGGACCTACCGGGACGAACGGATCCGCAGCACCGCCGGAGCGTGCGCCGGCACCGCCGGCGACTGCGGCGCCACCGGCTCCACCCGCCGATACTCGGCCCCCAACGGAGGCCGCCCGTCCTCCGCCCCCTTGTTCGGCCACAGCGACATGGCCCGCTCCGCCATCGCCGTGATCGTCAGCGACGGGTTCACCCCGAGGTTGGCCGGCACCGCCGACCCGTCCACCACGTGCAGGCCCGGGTAGCCGAAGACCCGGTGGTACGCGTCGACCACGCCGGACTCCGGGTCGGCGCCGATCGTCGCCCCGCCCAGGATGTGCGCCGTCATCGGGATGTTGGCGATGTCGCCGACCGTCCCGCCGGGGAAGCCGTCGATCCGGTCGGCGATCCGCCGGACCGCCTCGTGCCCGACCGGGATCCAGGTCGGGTTCGGGTCGCCGTGCCCGGGGCTGGTGGTGAGCCGCCCGCGCTTGGTCCGGCGGACCGTCAGCGAGTTGTCCAGGGTCTGCATGACCAGCGCGATGATGGTCCGGTCGCTCCACCGCCGGGCGGACAGCGAGTAGGCGAGCACCACCGGGTGGCGCAGGCACTCCCAGAGGAACTTGAGCGGCCGCGGCACCCGGCCGCCGCCGTCGACGAGCAGCGTGGAGAGCAGGCCCATCGCGTTGCTGCCCGGCCCGTAGCGGACCGGTTCGATGTGGGTGTTCGCGTCCGGGTGGAACGACGAGGTGATCGCCACGCCCTTGCTGAACGGCTCAGCCGGCACCTTCTTGGTCTCCGCGCCGAGCAGCGCCTCGGAGTTGGTCCTGGTCAGTGAGCCGATCCGGGCGGAGAGCCGGGGGAGGACCCCGGTGTCGCGCATGGCGTGCAGCAGCCGCTGGGTGCCCAGCGCCCCGGCGGACAGGATCACCTGACCGGCGGTGAAGGTGCCGTTGCGGGTCTCCACCCGCCAGCGCTCGCCGTCCGGCCGGATCGCGGTGACCTCGGTGTCCGGGTGGATCGTCGCGCCTTTGCGCTCGGCCAGGTAGAGGTAGTTGACGTCGAGCCGGTTCTTGGCGCCGACGGTGCAGCCGATCATGCAGTTGCCGCATTCGACGCAGCCGGTGCGGTCCGGGCCGGCGCCGCCGAAGTACGGGTCCGGCACGGTCTTGCCCGGTTCGCCGAAGAACACCCCGACCGGCGTCCTGCGGAAGGTGTGCCCGACCCCCATGTCCTCGGCGACCTGCTTGATCACCACGTCGGACGGGGTCATCGTGGGCTGCTCGGTCACCCCGAGCATCCGGGACGCCTGGTCGTAGTGCGGGGCCAGCTCGTCGGCCCAGTCGGTGATGCCGGACCAGTGCGGGTCGGCGAAGAACGGGGCGGGCGGCTGGTAGAGCGTGTTGGCGTAGACCAGCGAGCCGCCGCCGACTCCGGCCGCGGACAGCACCATGATGTCCTTGAGCAGGGTGATCCGCTGGATGCCGCGCATCCCCAGTTTCGGCGCCCAGAGGAAGTTCCTCAGGTCCCATGACGTTTTCGGCAGCGTGTCCGGGGTGAACCGGCGGCCGGCTTCGAGCACGCCGACCCGGTAACCCTTCTCGGACAGTCGCAGTGCGCTGACGCTGCCGCCGAAGCCGCTGCCCACGATCACGATGTCGTAATCCGTCATCGCATCACCTAAGCATTACCGGCCGGTAACCACCAGACCCGATTTTTATCGCTTGTAGATCGTCATGGAATACCCGACTTGGTCGATCGGGGTGCTGGTGTCGAGAAGCTGCCGGAGCTTGGGCGAGGCCAGCGCGATCCGCGAGTCGGAGACCACCAGGATGCCGTGGACCTGGTCGAACGGGACCGAGTAGGGGTGGGCCGCGGTGATCCCGTAGTAGGCCGGAACGCCGCTGCCCTTGTAGATCAGCCAGATCTTCTGGCCCGGGTAGTCGGTTTTCAGCTTCCGGGACAGCCGGGCCAGATCCTGCCCCCAGTCGACGTTCGAGTCGTGCAGATTGGTGTGGGTCTTCGCGGTGCCGCCGAACGCCTCATTGGAGTAGGGCAGATAAAAGGGGAAAGTCCGTAATGAGCTGGCGGCGGTCAGCAGCACCAGGACCGCCGCGGCCGGCCGCACCCAGCGGAACCGCAGCAATGCCACGGTGCCGGCCGCGACCGCCAGGAAGAGCGGCAGGAAGATCACGTACCGGGTGCCGTAGTCCCGGGCGCCGGTCATCGCGACCAGCAGCAGCACCGCGGAGACCGGCAGCACGTAGAGCGACGCGGCCCGCAGCCGGGGGACCAGCAGCATGGTCAGCGCCCCGGCCAGCCAGAGCGCCAGCATCCCCAGCGGCGTCTTGATCAGCAGCGCGGCCGGCAGGTAGTACCAGAGGTTGCCCTGGTAGGCCTGCCCGAGCAGGAAGCCGTTGAAGGTCTGCCGCTCGAACTTGAACTGCATCAGCAGCCCGTCCCGGTAGGCCTGCGGGAACGGCAGCCAGTCGACGGCCAGCCCCTTGAGCCCGCCCGGGTGCGGCAGCCGTGGCGGAGTGGTCCAGCGCAGCTGCGGGTCGGCGATCAGGTAGACCACCCAGACCACGGCGACCGCGATCAGCCCGGTGCCGATCAGGGCTCCGGCGCTGGTCAGCAGACGCCGCCGGAGCGGCGTCGGGAGGAAGGGTGGGCGGGTCCGTTGCGCATGCCAGGTGGACAGGGCCGCCAGCAGGACGATTATCGGTACGGCCGGAAGCGCACTGGCTCGGGTGGCCAGCGCGCCGCCGAGCGCCAGCCCGGCCAGCGGCAGGTAGCGGTGAGGTCGCTCGCGCGCCCGCCACGCCAGCCAGAACGCGGTCAGCAGCAGCCCGGCGGCCGGCACGTCCAGGGTGGCCAGCGACCCGTGCGCGATCACGTCCGGCGAGAACGCGTAGAGCCCGAGCGCGATCAGCCCGCCCACCGGCCCGGCCAGGTCCCGCGCGAACGCCAGCACCACCAGCCCGAACAGCAGCGTGAGCAGGATGACCGGCAGCCGGGCGGCGAGCAGCACCCGGAACGGGTTGTTCCCGCTCTCGTAGAGCAGGTGCCGGCCGAGCGCGGTCTGGCTGCCCGGGTACGCCGGGTCCAGCCGGGCCACGCCGGCGAACGCCAGCCCGGTCGCCAGGATCAGCTTGCCCAGCGGCGGGTGCTCCGGGTTGAACCGCAGGCTGTGCTGCTGGGTGTAGACCTCGGCGGTGGCGATGTAGACCGGTTCGTCGATGGTCGGCGTCTGCTGCGTCGCCGTGGTGATCATGGCGAACGCCATCTGCCCGAGCATCGCCACGACGGCGAGCAGGTACAACAGTCGTCGTCGGGGCATCGGGCAAAGATAGCCGAGGGCTCAGCCGGTGAACTCGCCCGGCGGGGTGGCCGCCGGATCGGCGTGTTTCTCCCGCTCGGCGGCGCGCAGCTCGACCCGGCGGATCTTGCCGGAGATGGTCTTGGGCAGGTCGGTGAACTCCAGGCGGCGGATCCGGGCGTACGGGGGCATGTGCTCCCGGGCGTGCGCGAAGATCGCCGCCGCGGTCGACTCGTCGGCCGGCCACCCCTCGGCGAGCAGCACGTAGGCCTTCGGCACGGCGAGCCGCACCGGGTCCGGCGACGGCACCACCGCGGCCTCCACCACCGCCTCGTGCTCGATCAGCACGCTCTCCAGCTCGAACGGCGAGATCCGGTAGTCGGACGCCTTGAACACGTCGTCGGTGCGCCCGACATAGGTGATGTAGCCGTCCTCGTCCCGGTTCGCCACGTCCCCGGTGTGGTAGTAGCCGTCGACCATCCGCTCCGCGGTCAGCTCCGGGTCGCCGTGGTAGCCGACCATCAGCCCGACCGGCCGCGGGTCCATCGCCACGCAGATCTCGCCCTCCTCCGCCTCGGCCCCGGTGACCGGGTCGAGCAGCGCGATCCGGAAGCCCGGCACCGGCCGGCCCATCGACCCGGCCTTGACCGGCTGCCCCGGCGTGTTGGCGATCTGCACCGACGTCTCGGTCTGCCCGAACCCGTCCCGGATGGTCACCCCCCACTGGGCCGCGACCTGCTCGATCACCTCCGGGTTGAGCGGCTCGCCGGCGCCCACCGCGATCCGCGGCGGCGTCTTCAGCTCGGTCAGGTCGGCCTGGATCAGCATCCGCCAGACGGTCGGCGGGGCGCAGAAGCTGGTCACCCCGCAGCGCTGCATCTCGGCCATCAGCCGGCCCGCGTCGAACCGGGTGTAGTTGTAGATGAACACGCAGGCCTGCGCGTTCCACGGGGCGAAGACGTTGCTCCAGGCGTGCTTGGCCCAGCCCGGGGACGAGATGTTGAGGTGCACGTCGCCGGGGCGCAGCCCGATCCAGTACATCGTCGAGAGGTGGCCGACCGGGTACGACACGTGGGTGTGCTCGACCAGCTTGGGCTGGGCGGTGGTCCCCGAGGTGAAGTAGAGCAGCAGCGTGTCGTCCGCCCGGGTGACGCCGTCCGGGGTGAAGTCGGGGCGGGACGCGGAGGCCGTACCGAAATCGAGCCAACCCGGCGCCGAGCCCACCGCGATCCGGGTCACGGCCGGATCCACCTGGTCGAACTTGCCGGCCGCCGAGCCCATCGCGATCACGTGCCGGGCGCCGCCGCGCTCCACCCGGGCCGCGGCGTCGGCCGGGCCGAGCAGCGGCGTGGCCGGGATCAGCACCGCGCCCAGCTTGATCCCGGCGAGCACGGTCTCCCAGAGCTCCACCTGGTTGCCGAGCATCACCACGATCCGGTCGCCGCGGCGCACCCCCTGCTCGCGCAGCCAGTTGGCCACCCGGTTGGAGCGCTCGGACAGCTGCGCGAAGGAGAGCCGCTGCTCGGTGCCGTCCTCCTCGACGATCCACAGCGCCGGCGCGTCGTTGCCGGCGGCGATCACGTCGAACCAGTCCAGCGCCCAGTTGAAGGTGTCGAGCCGGGGCCACTCGAAGCCGGCACGGGCCCCCGGGTAGTCCTCGCGATGATCGAGCAGGAAGTCGCGGGCGCGGCGGAATGTGAGGTGACCCTCGTTCTCGACCATGACTGCCATTCTGCGCCGCGGCCCGGAACGACGGAACGCCCCCGGCGAAACCGCCGGGGGCGCTCGGGCCGAACAGGTGGATCAGACCGTGCTGGTGACGCGGCCCTCCCGGTACGCGTCGAACCGCTCCTGGGCGGCCTTCAGCTTGGCCGGGTAGGACTTGGTGGCCTGGTACAGCTTGTAGATCACCAGCAGCTCGAAGGCCAGCATGGCGGCGCCGGAGAAGAGGGTGATCGGGAAGATCAGGCCGGTCAGCGGGGCCAGGATGTAGACGAACATCTCGTACTCGATGCCGCTGAACAGGTGGGTGCGGATCCGGTTGCGCTTGAGGGTGGCGCCGATCCGGCCCTTCAGCGACTGCGGGCGGGTGGTCGAGGCCGGCTCGTCGTCGGCCGCCTCGTCGCCCGGCTCGGCCATGTCCACCGGCGAGTCCGGGTGCACCTCGACCGGGAACTTCAGCGCGTCCAGGTTCTCCTTCATGCCGCGGCGGACCTTGGCCACCTGGCTGCCGTTGAGGTAACGGATCAGGTCCAGGAAGATCGCGACGGACATCAGCCACAGGTATTTCACATCGTGGTGCTGCGCGTACTGCCCGCCGAAGAGGGTGATCGCGCAGAAGAAGACCCGCACCCGGTCGAGGACGAAGTCCAGCCACTGGCCGAAGACCGTGCCGGTCCCGTTCAGTCGGGCGATCTTGCCATCCATGCAGTCCACGACGAAGCTGAGGTGGAACAGGATCGCGCCGACGATCAGCCACTGCTGGTCGCCCTGGGCGAAACTGACCATGGCACCCGCGCCGATGATGGTCGCGATCAAGGTCAGCACATTGGGCGTGATCCACCGATACGGCGCCACGATACGCACCAGCCGGGACGCCAGCGGGTCGACCAGAAGCACGGTCCACCAGGCATCGATCGGCTTGTAGGTGCGCTCCCGGATTTCCTGCAAGGTCACCTTCACGGGCGGCACTCTAGACCCTAATTGTGTGGAAACGCCATGTGGCCCCACGGTTGTTGCGGGGGGTGGGACGACCGGCGTTGCTGGGCGGTCGATTGTCGGTCCAGGATACTCGCCGGGCGGCGCGAGGCCCTCGCCGCGCGCCGCCCGAATCGGTACAAAAGATCATCCGTTCTCGCGCAGGCCGAGCCGGGCGTGCACCGCACGGAGCGGACGCGGCGCCCACCAGTTCCACCGTCCGGCCGCCCGCATGAACGCCGGCACCAGCACCGGCCGGACCAGCAGCGCGTCCAGGATGATCGCCAGGCTGGCGCAGAGCCCGAAGAACTGGATCAGCGACACCCCGGAGGTGAGCATGGCCAGGAACGACACCGACAGGATGCCGGCCGCCGCGCTGATCACCCGGACGCTGCGCGACATCCCCTCGACCACCGCGGTGTGCAGGTCGGCGCCCTGCTCGTGCCGCTCGATCACCCGGGACAGCACGAACACCTCGTAGTCCATCGAGAGGCCGAACGCCACGCAGAACAGCAGCACCGGGATGGCCACCGCGAGCGGCGCCCCGGTCTGCCCGAGCAGCGCCGACCAGTGCCCGTCCTGGAAGACCCAGACCGCCACGCCGAACACCGCGCCCATCGTCAGGGTGTTCAGCAGCAGCGCCTTGATCGGCAGCAGCACGCTGCCGGTGAGCAGGAACAGCAGCACGAAGGTGCTGACCGCGATCAGGACGGCGGCCAGCGGCAGCCGGGCCCCGATCGAGCCGGTGATGTCCACCAGCTGCGCGGCCGGCCCGGTGACCAGCACCGGGACCTCACTCGGCACCGGCACCGCGCGTACCCCGCGGGCCAGGTCGGCGCCCTCGTCCGAGTACGGCTCCACCTCGCTGACCACCGAGAACCAGGTGGCGTCGCCGGCCACGAAGCGCGGGTCCGGGTGGCCGGGGGCGACCACGATCACCCCGTGCTGGTAGGTGCCGACCATGCTGTCCACCCGAGTCACCCCGGGCACCTCGGAGAGCCGGGCGGCGTAGTCGGCGACCCGGATCCGGGCGTCCGTGCCGGTGCCCCAGTGCTCGGCCACCACCACGGTGGCGCCGCTGCCGGTGTCGGCGAACTGGGTCCGGACGGTGTCCGCCACCACCCGGCTCTCCGCCTCCTTGGGCAGCACCCGGTCGTCGGCCACGCCGAACCGCACGTGGCCGAACGGCAGCGCGAGGAAGACCAGGATCAGGATCACCGGGGCCGCGGTGAGCACCGGGCGGCGCAGCACGAACGCGGCCAGGCGCGCCCAGAAGTCCGAGGAGGCGCGCGGCCGCCACAGCGCCCACCGGTCGATCCGGTTCCCGAGCAGGGTGAGCAGCGCGGGCAGCACGAACAGCGCGGCGCCGACCGTGGTGAGCACCACGGCGATGCCGGCGAAGGCGAACGAGCGCAGGAAGTACTGCGGGAAGACGAGCAGGCTGCACAGCGCGACCGCCACGGTCGCGGCGCTGAACAGGATGGTGCGGCCGGCCGTCCGCATGGTGGCGGCCAGCGCGGTGGTCAGGTCCGCCGACCGGAGCCGCTCCTCCCGGTAGCGGGAGACGAACAGCAGGCTGTAGTCCACCGCCAGGCCGAGCCCCAGCGCGGTGGCCATGTTCACCGAGAAGACCGACACGTCGGTGATCGCGGCCAGCAGCCGGAGCGCCCCGAGTGTGCCGACGATCGAGAAGATGCCGATCAGCAGCGGCGCCCCGGCCGCCCCGACCGTGCCGAAGACCAGCAGCAACAGCACCAGGGTGATCGGGATGGCGATCGACTCGGCGGTGGCCAGGTCCTTGGTGACCTGCTCGTTGATGTCGTTGTTGATCTGCGTGAAGCCGCCGAACCGGACGCTGACCGGGCCGTCCACGGCGAGCTGGTCGTGCAGGGCCGCGGTGCGGTCCGCGCCGGTGTCCTCGTCGCCGTCCACGTGCACCAGGATCATGCCGGTGTCGTGCGCCCGGCTGGCCAGCTGGGGCAGGTGGTCGACCCAGTAGGACCCGGCCACGGTCACCCCGTCGGCGGTGGCCAGCCGCTGGGTCACCCGCTGGGCGGCGGCCCGCACGTCCGGGTCGTCCACGCTGCCGCCGGACTTGCCGATCAGCACCACGAGGTTCGGGTCCGCGGTGCGGAAATGCTCGGAGAGCACCTGGCGGCCGCGTACCGAATCGGAGTCCGGGTCGTCGAAGCCGCCGGTCTTCAACGCGGTCACCACGTCGCCGCTGAACGCCACCGCCAGACCGGCCAGCAGCAACGCGAGGAGCAGGACGAGTTTGGGGCGGCGGGCGGTGAGCCGGAGCACCGGGCCGGGGGCGACCGGCTGGTCGTCCCCGGCCCGTGGCGGCTTGGTAGTCAGAGAGGTCATCGCGGGTGGCGCTCTCAGGCCGGCTGCGGCACGCGGGCCGGGTCGAGGTGCCGGGCCACCAGGTCCACGGTGGTCTCGATGTCCTCGACGCTGTGCTCGGCGGTGACGAAGAAGCGCAGCCGGGCCAGCCGCTCCTTCACCGCCGGGTACATGATCGGGTTCGCGCTGACCCCGTTCTTGAGCAGCGTGTCGGCCAGCTTCAGGGCCTGCACCGAGTCGCCGGTGATGCACGGGACGACCGGGGTGCCGCTGCTCGGCCCGGTGTCCAGCCCGGCCTGCTTGGCCAGCCGCAGGAAGGTCGCGGCCCGGTCGTGCAGCACCTTCAGCCGCTGCGGCTCCTCGCGCAGGATGTGCAGGGCGGCGAGCGCGGCGGCCGCGTTCGCCGGGCTCATCCCGGCGCTGAAGATGAAGCCGGGCAGCGTGTAGCGCAGGTACTCGATCAGCTCGTGCCGGCCGGCGATGTAGCCGCCGCAGCTGGCCAGCGACTTGGACAGGGTGCCCATCCAGATGTCGACGTCGGTGCGGTCCACCCCGAAGTGCTCACCGACGCCGCCGCCGCGGGCGCCGAGCACGCCGATGCTGTGCGCCTCGTCGACCATCAGCAGCGCGCCGTGCTTCTGCTTCAGCGCGATCAGGGCCGGCAGGTCGCAGATGTCGCCGTCCATGCTGTAGACGCCCTCGACGATGATCAGCACCCGGCGGTACCGGTCCCGGATCCGGGTGAGCAGCGCGTCCAGGGCGGCCAGGTCCTGGTGCGGGAACGGCTGCCGGTTGGCCCCGGAGAGCCGGCAGCCCTGCAGGATGCTGTCGTGCGCGAGCGCGTCGTGCACGATCAGGTCCTCCGGGCCGACCATGTGCCCGATGATCCCGACGTTGGTGGAGTGCCCGCCGAGCAGCGAGATCGCGTCCTCGGCGCCGACCAGGGCGGCCAGGCCGCGGTCCAGCTCGTCGTGCAGGGCCCGGTTACCGGAGAGGATGCGGGCGGCGGAGACCGAGGAGCCGTACCGCTCGACCGCCTCCTTCACCGCGTAGTTGACCATCGGGTGCCCGGACAGGCCCAGGTAGTTGTAGCTGGAGAAGGAGATCAGCTGCCGGCCCTGCACCGAGGTCCGGCTGTTGATCACCGAGTCGTGCACGATGTAGTACGGGTTGGCGACGCCGACCTTCTCCAGGATGGTGCCGCGCGCCTCGAACTGGACCACCTCGGGCAGCTTGGTCACGTCCGCGACCTCGGCTCGCTTCGCGTCCATCCGGGGGACCAGCGCCTGCTCCGGGGCCGGGGCGGCGACCGGGGCCGGCGCGACGGCCAGGCCCAGCGCCTCGGCCAGCAGCTGCGTCATCTCACCCACCGTGGCGATCCCGAAGACCTGCTCGGGGGCCAGGTCGAGGTCCGGCCAGCGGCGCTTGGCCGCGGCGATCAGCTCGGCCGTCATGATCGAGTCGAAGCCCAGGTCGCCGCTGAACGACTGGTCCGGGCGGACCATGTCGGCCGGGTACGCGCTGATCTTGCCGACCATTGCCGCGACCTCGGCGAACACCTGCCGGTCCTCGGCCTTCTTCGGCTGGGTCGGCAGGGCGACCCGGGTGGCCGGGGCCGGAGCCGGGGCCGGAGCCGGCGCCGGTGCGGGCGCCGGGGTCACGGCCGGCGCGGGTGCGGGCGCGGGCTCGGCGGTGAGCGCGGCGGGGACCGCGACCGACGCGGCTACCTCGGGCTCGGCGCCGATGTCGCGCAGGACCGCGAGCTGCTCGCGCAGCAGGGAGATGACGTCGTTCATCGGAATCGGCGCTCCGTTCCTGGTCACGGCAGCCGGCTGCGCCTCGCGCGCGGCCGGGGAAGGAATTTCGTGTTTGCGGACAAATCGGGCCACTTCCGCTTTCTTCTCGGTACGCCGGATCGAGTAGTGCTGGGTGGCCAGCGGTGACGGCGGCAGCGTCGCCAGTGGCACCCCGAGTCCCTCGAAGAGCGGCGTGAGATCCACCGGCACCCCGGCCACGGCCAGCCGGCCCAACCCCTCGAGCAGGGCGTACCCGTCGTCCGGCTCGGCCGGCATCAGCGCGATCGAGTCCAGCCCGCGCGCCGCCGGGGTCTGCGCGGCCATCCCGAGCAGCGCGTCGCCGGCGGAGACCTGCACCAGGATCTTCGCGCCCGCGGTCACCGCGGCGTCCACCGCGTCGCGGAACAGCACCGGCGCCGAGCCCTGCCGGCTCCACAACTCGCGCAGCGTCTCCGGCTCGGCCGGCGCCGCCGGGTCCACGCTGGAGATCAGCGTCCGGATCGGCTTGCGCACCGGCAGCTCGGCCACGTGCGCGGCGACCCGCGAGTCCACCTCGGACATCAGCGGCGAGTGGAACGCGTGCGAGACGCGCAGCGGCACCACCGGGACGTCCCGGTCCCGGCACCGCTCGACCAGCCGGCCGACCGCGTCCCGGCGTCCGCTGGCGACGATCTGGGTCGGGTGGTTGTAGCAGCCCGCCCAGACCCCGTCGATGCCGATCCGCAGCTGCTCGAAACCGGCCGCGTCGACCCGGACCGCGGCCATCGTGCCCGGCTCCGGCTCCTCGCCGGAGGTGACCGCGGCGCCCCGCTCGATCAGGAACTCGATGCCGTCGTCCGGGGTCAGCGCCCCGGCCGCGACCGCCGCGGCCAGCTCGCCGACGCTGTGCCCGAGGGTCACCTGCGGGGTCACTCCGAGCTCGGCGAGCAGCTGGGTCATCCCGATCCCGGCCACGCCGAGGCCGGGCTGGCAGATCCGGGTGGCGCTGACCTGCTCGTCGGCGCCCGGTCCGGGGGTGTCGCAGAGCAGGTCGGTGACCGGCGCCCCGGTCCGCTCGTCGACCCGGTCGGCGAGCGGCCGGACGTGCTCGGCCAGCGCCGGGAAGCGGGCCACCAGGTCGCGCAGCACGCCGGGGCGCAGCGAGCCCTGGCCGGGGTAGAGGAAGGCCAGCGAGCGCTGCTCCGGGGTGAGCGGCGCGGTGCTGGCGTAGAGGCCGGCGGCGAGCCGCCCGGTGACGCCGGCGGTCAGCTCCCGGGCCGCGACGGCGAGCCGGTCGGCCAGCTCGGCCCGGGTCCGGCACATCACCGCCAGGCGGGCGTTGAGCAGCCGGCGGCTGGCCATGGTGCGGGCCACCGCGGCCGGGGTGAGCGCCGGGTCGGCGGCCACCAGACCGGACAACCGCTCCGCGTACGACGCCAGCAGCCCCCCGTCGTCCGCGGAGAGCAGCACCACCCAGGGCCGGGCCCCGTCCGCGTCCTCGCCGTCGGTCTCCGGCTCCGGCGCCTCGCTGAGCACCGCGTGCACGTTGGTCCCGCCGAAGCCGAACGAGCTGACCGCGGCCCGCCGCCGGTCGTCGGCCGGCGGCGTCCACGCCTTCGGCGCGATGGTGATCTCCAGCCCGGCCTCGGCCAGCGGCAGCTCCGGGTGCGAGTCCACGGCCGGCTGCGGCGGGACGGTCCGGTGGTGCAGGGCCAGCGCGGTGCGCAGCACGCCGGCCGCGCCGGCCGCCGGCAGCGTGTGCCCGATGATCGCCTTGCCGGAGGAGAGGTAGCACGGCCGGTCCGCCGACTTGGCCCGCAACCGGCGGATCGCCTCGATCTCCACCTTGTCGCCGACCGTGGTGCCGGTGCCGTGCGCCTCCAGGAAGTCGATCGCCCCCGGCTCCACCCGGGCGTCCCGGTACGCGGCCCGCATCGCCGCCTCCTGGCCCTCGGCGCGCGGGGTCATCGGCCCGGCGCCCTTGCCGTCGTTGGCGGTGCCGATGCCGTTGAGCACCGCGTAGATCCGGTCGCCCGCCTCCAGCGCGTCGTCCAGCGGCCGGAGCACGGCGAGCGAGCCGCCCTCGCCGAGCACGAACCCGTCGGCCCGGGCGTCGAACGGCCGGCACACCCCGGCCGGCGACAGCGCGCCCACCCGGGAGAAGCCGACCAGCGCGTTCGGGGTGAGGTTGAGGAACACCCCGCCGACCAGGGCCGCGCTGCACGAGCCGGTACGCAGGTGGTTGACCGCCTCGTGCATGGCGACCAGCGCGGACGAGCAGGCGGCGTCCACCGCGAACGACGGGCCGCCCAGGTCGAGCAGCTCGCTCACGGTGGCCGGGGCCATGTTGAGCAGCGAGCCGGCCATCGAGAACGACTGCGGCGGGTCGATCGCCGCCTTCGCCGCCTCGGCGATCGCGGCCAGCAGCTCGGGGTCGTTGGCGTTCGGCGACAGCGAGCCGTCGGCCAGCATGCTCGCGGTGAGCCGGGCCCCGGTCATGTCCTTGTAGTCGGCGGTGCTCAGGCCGACGAAGACACCGGTGGTCGAGCGGTCGAACGGCCGCCGCTCCCAGCCGGCGTCCTGAACCGCCTCCCGGGCCAGGTCGACCAGGAGCCGGTGCTGCGGATCCATGGCTTTGGCACGCCGCGGCGGGATGCGGTGGTGCAGGGCGGCGAATCTCTCGACCTCGTCCAGGAAGGCCACCCGGTCGGTGTACGTGGAATGCGTGTCACGGAAATTCGTCGAATAGAAAGTCTCGTGATTCCAACGTGTCGACGGTACGGGCCGGAATTGGTGAGCGGCGGCCAGTGAGTTCGCCCAGAACTCGACCACGTCGCGCGCCCCCGGAAAACGGCAGGATAGGCCGACGATGGCAATGTCCAATGAAGTTCCCCATGCTTGCGTGCCTGAAGGTCCGCGGTGAGCGGCCAAATAAAGCGCGGAACAGGCCGATGGCGGGATGCGCTTTGTTCGCAGAGGCTAACCCACGCCGGGGATTTTTCACGGAAGCCGCTACGGCGTTTTCAACAGACCTTCCGCAGCTTCCAGCCAAAGCTAAAGCACTCCCGCCCCGTCCTGTGTGATCTTTACCTCGGGATCACCCGCCAGTATTAACCGCGTGTCCCCCCGGACGGTTTCGCGCGTTGTTCCGGTGCAGGTCGGGGAGGACGTGAGTCACCCGGAGGTGTGTCGGTTTGGGAAAAACGCCCGCTTCGCCTAGTTTCGTGCTCCATGAAGCACACGACCATGCGGTGGCTCGCCGCGGCCGTGGCGCTGGCCGGCATCGCCGTCTCCAGCCCCGCCCCCGCGCAGGCCGCCCCGAACTTCCGACCGATCCGGATGAACGCGACCGCCTACTACGGCACGCTCGACGTCATCGCGCGCGAGACCCTCGGGCTCAAGGCGCACTTCACCACCTGGGACGGCCGCCCGGTGGCCGGCCTGCCGATCCAGTTCACCACCACCGGTGAGCGCTTCCCGCTCTGCGAGGCCACCACCGACTTCGGTGGCTGGGCGGAGTGCAAGAACGGGCCGGTCCCGCCGCCCGTGTCGCTGGCCAACCTGCTGGTCAACGGCTACGACGCGGTGTGGCTGGGCAACCGGCGGTTCGCCCCGGTGAGCGCACACAACAACATCGGCATCGGCTGAGGCCGTACCGGAAAAAAGATGAAGCGGCCGCGGGGCGCGCAGCGAAGCGCGCCCCCGGGCCGCGATCCTTCCCTCAGGACCGCAGGTCCGCGCTCACCTCGTGCAGGTGACGCAGGGCCTGCCGATACGACTCGACCAGCCCGGTCATCTCGTAGGGCACCCCGATCTCCGCGCAGTAGGCCCGCACGATCGGCTGCGCCTTCGGCAGGTTGGGCGTCGGCATCGCCGGGAACAGGTGGTGCTCGATCTGGTAGTTCAGCCCGCCCAGCGCCACGTCGACGAGCCGGCCGCCTCGCACGTTCCGCGAGGTCAGTACCTGCTTGCGGAGGAAGTCCTCGGTGCCGTCCGGATGCGGCATCCCCTTGTGGTTCGGCGCGAAGGTCATCCCCAGGTAGACCCCGAACAGCGCCTGGTGCACCACGAAGAAGGCGAGCGCCTGCAGCGGGCTCAGCACCAGCAGCAGCGCCGCGGCATACCCCACGAAGTGCGCGCCGAGCAGCGTCCACTCCAGGCCGCGCTGCTTCACCGAGCCGCTCCGCAGCGCCCGCACACTGTCCCGCTTGAGTGAGATGCCGAGCAGGGTGAGCAGCGGGAAGAACAGCCACGCCTGGTGCCGCTGCACGAAACCGCCGCCGCGTGCCTGCTCCCGCGACCAGACCAGCACGCCCGGGCCGACATCCGGGTCCAGATCGTCGTGGTTCGGGTTGGCGTGGTGCTTGGTGTGCTTGTCCATCCAGTAGCCGTAGGACATCCCGATCGCCAGGTTGCCGGCCAGCAGCCCGGCCCGCGAACTCGGCTTGTTGGTGCGGAACACCTGCCGGTGCGCCAGATCGTGGGCGACCAGCGCCACCTGGGCGAACACCACGGCCAGGAAGGCCGCCACGACCAGCGTCCACCAGGACGCGCCGACCAGGACGAACGCCGTCCAGCCGCCGATCAGGGCGAGCGCGACCAGGGTCAGGCGCAGGACGTAGTAACCGGGCCGCCGGCGCATCAGCCCGGCCACGTTGATCCGTCGGTTGAGCTCCGCGAAATCACTCCCGGCCGTCCGGGGGCGCTCGGTCGTCGTTGTCATGCGGCCAGCCTTCCGCCTTCGCGGGCGCGGGTCAGGAGTGCCAGCCCCCCGGTTCGGAGGTGGTGCTGGCACTACCGACAAACGTCCGCGGGGCGAGCAGGATGGGCGGCATGGACTCGCGTGACTGGATCCGCGACGGCCTGCGGGCGGTGCTCAGCGGGTTGCTCGCCATCCCGCTGGCCGTGCTGAACCTGCCGCTGTTCGGGCTGTCGGTGGCCGCCCTGGTGCTGAGCATCGTGCCCGGCCTCGGGATGCTCGCCCTCCCCGGCGTCACCCTGCTGGTCCGGGCCCGCGCCGACCTGGCCCGCCGGCTCGCCGGGCGGGCCGGCGTGCCGATCCGCCGGCCCTACCTGCCGCCGCCCGAGCGGGCGATCGTGGGCGGCTGGCGCTACTACAAGTGGATCGTCACCGACCCGGCCACCTGGCGCGACCTCGCCTGGCTGGTGCCCGGTGCGGTGGCCGGCGTCGCGCTCGGCGCGCTCACCCTGGCGCTCCCGGTCTACGGGCTGGAGGGCGTGCTGCTGATCCCACTGTGGATCTCGCTCGGCACGGACTGGTACGGCTACGGCGCGATCTGGCCGATCGAGACCGTCGGCGAGGGCTTCCTCTCCCTGCCGCAGGGCGCGCTGATCCTCTCCGTCGGCATCGCGGTCGCGCCCTACCTGCGCCGCTTCGACGCCCACTTCGGCCGGCTGTTCCTCGGCCCGACCCGGAACGCCGAGCTGCGCCTGCGGGTCAGCGAGCTGACCGTGACCCGGGCCGACACGGTCGACGCGCAGGCCGCCGAGCTGCGCCGGATCGAGCGTGACCTGCACGACGGCGCCCAGGTCCGGCTGGTGTCGCTGGGCATGACCATCGGGCTGGCCGAGGAGATGGTCGAGGGCGACCCGGCCGGCGCCCGCAAACTGCTGGCCGAGGCCCGGGAGACCAGCTCCGCGGCCCTGGCCGACCTGCGCCACCTGGTCCGCGGCATCCACCCGCCGGTGCTCGCCGAGCGCGGGCTGGACGGCGCGGTGCGCGCCCTGGCGCTTGCCGTGCCGATCCCGACCACGGTGGAGACCGCGCTGCCCGGCCGGCTGGACACCCCGGTCGAGTCGGCCGCCTATTTCGCGGTCGCCGAGGCGCTGGCCAACGCGACCCGGCACAGCTTCGCCCGGACCGCCCAGGTCGAGCTCTGGCACACCGGGTCGTCGCTGGTCATGCGGGTCAGCGACGACGGTCTCGGCGGCGCCGACCCGTCCGGTGGCAGCGGCCTGCGAGGCATCGAACGCCGTCTCGCCGCGTTCGATGGCACGATGAGCCTGTCCAGCCCGCCGGGCGGACCGACTGTCGTGACCATGGAGTTGCCTTGCGCGTCGTCCTCGCCGAAGACCACGCCCTCCTCCGGGACGGGCTGACCCGCCTGCTCACCGCGCACGGCTGCGAGGTGGTGGCCGCCGTCGACAACGGACCGGCGTTGCTGCCCACCCTGATCGAGCATCGGCCGGAGGTGGCCGTGGTCGACGTCCGGCTGCCGCCGACCTTCACCGACGAGGGCCTGCAGGGCGCGATCGCCGCCCGCGAGCAGATCCCCGGGATGCCGGTGCTGGTGCTCAGCCAGCACGTCGAGCCGCTCTACGCCCGGGAGCTGCTCTCCGACCGGGCCGGCGGCGTCGGGTACCTGCTCAAGGACCGGGTCTCGCACGTCGCCCAGTTCATCGACGCGGTCCGCCGGGTCGCCTCCGGCGGCACCGCGATGGACCCCGAGGTGGTCTACCAGCTGCTGGCCCGCCGCCAGTCGCCGCTCTCCGCGCTGACCACCCGGGAGCGCGAGGTACTGGGCCAGATGGCCGAGGGGCGCTCCAACGGGGCGATCGCCGGCAAGCTCTTCATCGGCGAGAAAGCCGTCAGCAAACACATCAACAACATCTTCACCAAGCTCGACCTGCCGGTCTCCGACGACGACAACCGCCGGGTCCTGGCCGTCCTCACCTACCTCAACGCCTGACCCCTTCCGGTACGCCAGCAGCCCCCGCCCTCGCCCACTCCCGCGCCACCCCTCCGCAAGACCGCCCGTGGCCCGGCCGATGCGCGCCGCCGGGCCGGTCGGCTGGTTCTCACGGGTGTCTCGAAGGCCCTGAGACACCCGTGAGAACCAGCCGGAGCCGGGACCCGCGCGGCAACCCGTGCCGAGCAGCGGTGTCGCGCGCGGTCCGCCACGGGTTCGGTGCGCAGCGCGCCGCCGGGTCGGTCGGCTGGCTCTCACGTGTGCCTCAAGGACCTTGAGGCACACGTGAGAGCCAGCCGACCGCATGGCGTTCTCCACAACAGCCGGTTGTCCACAGCGCCGGAGCGGGGGTTCCGGAGAACCGGGACTCTGTGGGCATGCCGGTCACCCCACGTGTTCCCGACGCACTGGCGCGGGCGCCGTTCCGCGGTTCCGCCGCGGTCGCCGCCGGCCTGCTCACCAGCACCATGCTGCGCAGCCGCGTCTGGCAACGTCTGCTGCCGGACGTCTACCTGCACCGTGACTGCCCGCTGGACCACCGGACGTGGTGCGCGGCCGTCGCGTCGGCCCTGCCGCCCGGCGCCGCGATCGGCGGTCCGAGCGCCGCTCACCTGTGGGGCGCCGACCTGCTGTCCGACGAGCCGCCCGTCTCCGTGGTGACGCCGCGCGACGGATGGATCAACCGGCATCCCCGGATCCTTGCCCATCACACGGTCCTGGCCGGCGAGGACGTCACGGTGCTGCACGGCATCCGGGTGACCACGCCGGAGCGGACAGTCTTCGATCTGGGACGGCGGTTGGGGCGTACCGACGCACTGATCCTGCTCGACGGGATGCTGCGGCAGGAGGCGGTCGATGTCGTCGCGGTCGCCGAGCTGTCCCGGCAGCGCCGGCGGTGGCCGCGTACCGGGAGGTTGCGTGAGGTGCTCGCGTTGGGCGACGGTCGCGCCGGGTCGCCGATGGAAACTCGCCTCCGGCTGCTCCTGCACGATGCCGGGCTGCCCGCCCCGCACCCGCAGTTGGAGATCCACGACGGCCGGGGCCGGTGGCTGGCCCGCGTCGACCTGGGCTGGCCGGAGGCCCGGGTGGTGGCCGAGTACGAGGGCGACCACCACCGGGAACGAGCGCAGTTCCGTCGGGACGTCGGCCGGTACGAGGCACTGCGGGAGGCGGGGTGGACGGTGCTCCGGTTCACAGCCGGTGATGTGCTGCGCGCCCCGCACCAGATCGTCCATCGGCTGGCGACCCTGCTCACGCGCAATCCCCCCGCCACGACGGCGGACGTGCGGGGCCTCTGATCGCCGGCCGGTCCCGTTGCCGGGCCGTGGCGCGCTGCCGGGTCGGTCGGCTGGTTCTGAGGGGTGTCTCAGCGGCCGTGAGGGACCCCTGGTCGCCAGCCGGTCTCGTTGCCGGGCGGTGGCGCGCTGCCGGGTCGGTCGGCTGGTTCTGAGGGGTGTCTCAGCGGCCGTGAGGGACCCCTGGAAGCCAGCCGGTCGCGCTGCCGGGCCGGTCGGCTGGTTCTGAGGGGTGTCTCAGTGGCTCTGAGGGACCCGCGCGGCCCAGCCGGGGGAGGGAGCGCGGCTGGGCCTCGGGCTGGCGTTTCCGGCGTGCCTAGGAGCGGGTTCGGGCGACTCGGCCCTGTTCGCCGGAGGCCCAGCAGGCGTGCCGGACGCAGGCGACGGCGTCGAAGCTGCCGGTGTCGAAGCGGCGCCAGGTGACGCCGCCGTCGCGGGTGTAGTCGCTGCCGGTCGGGCCGACGGCGATCGCGGTGCGCGGGCCGGACCAGGCGACGCCGGAGCGGTACTCACCGGGCGGGGTGGCGGCGACCAGCCAGTCCCGGCCGCGGGTGCGGGCGGCGCCGGACGGGGCCGCGTCCGGCACGGTGTAGTCGCCGCCGACCGCGAGGCCGTGCCACGGGTCGCGGAAGGCCAGCGAGTAGATGCCGGCGCTCGGGCCGCTCGGCACCGGCGTGCCGGTCACCCGCCAGCTCCGCCCGAAGTCGCCGGAGCTGAACACCCGGGCGGTCGCGCCGCCACCGGTCGCGAAGTGGGCACGGCCACCCGACGAGACCAGGCAGGTGCCGCTGGCCGCGAAGGCGAACTCGCCGTCCAGGGCGGCCGGCATGCCGACGTCCGGCAGCACCGACCAGGACCGGCCGCCGTCCCGGGTGGCGAGGACCCGGAACTTGCCGTCGACCGGGTCGGACAGGGCCAGGCCGTGCCGCCGGTCGAGGAACGTCATGCAGTCGTAGAACGCGGCCGGGTCCTCGTTCTGGAAGGTGCGGGTCCAGGACCGGCCGCCGTCTGAGGTGGTGTAGATCCGCGAGTCGGTCCCGGAGCCGATGGTCAGCGCCACCGCGTGCCGGGCGTCGAACGCCTCGATGTCCCGGAACTGCAGCGCGGCGGCGTCCGCCGGGCCGACCGAGGACCAGCTGCGGCCGCCGTCGACGGTCCGCAGGACCGTTCCGGCGCTCCCGGCCACCCAGGCCACCGAGGCGCTGACCGGGGCGAGCCCCCGGAACCGCGCGGTGGACCCGGTCTCGCTGAGCTGCCAGGCGTGCGGTGTGCCCGGTGTGGCCACGGCGGGCGCGGGGACGGCGATCGCCGCCACCGCCAGCAGGGCAATCGACAACCTTCGTTTGATCGTCATGTCCGCAGAACTTACCCGTCCCGGGAGCGTGGGGCACGACACTGATCCACGGGATGCCACGCGCCGGAAATCTGGGCTTACCACAATGTGAGACATGCAATCGCCGCCGCAGCTAGCCGTCACCGTCGCCATCACCCGGCGGGCCGATCCGTCCCGGGACGCGGAGATGGCCGCCTGGGTCCGGGCCGGCGCCTCGCTGGCCGAGACCTTCCCGGGCTTCCTCGGCACCGGCTGGGTCCGCCCGGAGCCGCGCTCCCCGGAGTGGCACATGCTCTACCGCTTCGCCGACGCCGAGTCGCTGCGTGACTGGGAGGAGTCGCCGCAGCGGCAGTGGTGGCTCTCCTCGGCCGAGGGCTTCGTCGAGCACACCCGGCGGGAGAAGCGCACCGGGATCGAGGGCTGGTTCGACCCGCCCCGCGAGCTGCAGGTCGATCAGCAGGCGCCGGCCGCGCCGGCCCGGTGGAAGCAGGCGACCACCATCTGGCTGGGCTTCTTCCCGGTCAGCCTGCTCTCCGGCTGGCTGCTGGCGCCGCACCTGACCAGCCTGAACCTGGTGCTGCGCACCCTGATCAGCACCCTGGTGCTGACCCCGATCATGACGTACCTGGTGCTGCCGCGGATCACCCGCGTCCTGCAACCCTGGCTCCAGGGCAGGCGCTAGTCGCCGAGCCGGTCGCGCAGCCGGACCGTGTCGGCCACGGTCCAGCCCGGCGGCGGCGCGACCGTGGCCCACCCGTCCACCGTCGCCGACTTGTAGACGTGCCCGTGCCCGGTCGGTGCCTGGTTGGCGAAGACCAGGTCACACGTGGTCTGCCAGAAGGTCACCCAGGGGAACCAGTGCATCGCCGGGGTGACGTCCGGTCCGCGCTCGCCGTGCAGCCAGGCCGGTTGGCGCCACAGCAGGTCCCAGTTCCACCAGACGATCGGGTCGGACGAGTTCTGCAGGTAGACCACTTTCGGTGGGGCGCCGGGCCGGTCGCGCAGCTCGGTGGCGTCGTCGGCGAAGTCGATCGGCAGCCCGGTGACGACCGGGTCCCAGACCGGGGAGGGCGCCGCCCGGTCCCGGGTGAGCCGCTGGTGCACCGGGTTGGCGAAGGTCGGGCCCTCCATCAGCACCCCGTCCGCCCCGCCGACCAGAGCGCCGGCGCTGCCGAAGGTCGCCTCGATCCCGTACGTCCCCAGGCTCTCGCCGAACAGCAGCAGCTTGGGGCGGTGCGCCGCGGGCAGCGCCGCCCAGCGCTCGCGCACCGCCGTGATCAGCGTCGACGCCGCGTCCACCACCCCGGACCGGTCGCCCAGGAAGGCGATCCAGCTGGGCAGGTAGGAATACTGCATGGAGACCAGCGCGGTGTTCCCGGCGTACATGTACTCCAGCGACTGGGTGACCCGGTTGTCCACCCACCCGGTGCCGGTCGGGGTGAACACCGCCACCACGTCGCGCTGGAAGGCGCCGGTCCGGTCCATCTCGCGGACCACCAGGTCGGCCCGCGCCCGCATGGTCTCCGCCGAGGCCAGCCCGGCGTAGATGCGGATCGGCTCGGTGGCCGGCCGGCCGGCGAACTCGGTCAGCTCCGGCCGGCTGGGCGCCCCGGCCACGAAGGAGCGCCCCTGCCGGCCCAGCGTGTCCCACGCCACCAGGGACTGCGGGCCGCCGGAGCGCAGCGCCGAGTCCGGCCGGTGCACCCCGTTCCCGGTGCCGTTGTTGATCACGGCGGCCGATCGGTCGGCGACCGCGAACAGGTGCGCGACCAGCAGCCCGTCGAAGGCGCTGTAGCTGAGCACGGCCACCACCACGGTCCCCGCGCAGTACGCCGCCCGGTCCGGCACGATCAGCCGGAACACCTGGGCGCAGCCGTGCGTGGCCAGCCGCAGCGTCCGGGCGATCAGCAGCAGCAGCCCGAAGGTGAGCAGGCTGGCGCCGACGGTGCGGACGATGTCGTACTCCTGGGCCGGTGGCATCCCCAGCCGCAACCGCAGCTCGCGCTGCCAGCGCACGCCGAGCACCAGGCAGGTGGCGATCATCGGGAGCAGCAGCACGGCGAGCACCCGCCACCAGATCCGCACGGTCCGCCCGGAGAATCGGAACCGGAGCCGGATCAGCGCGCCGATCGCGGTGCCCAGCGCGTAGCCCATGGCCGCGGTGATCCCGGCGACCACCCCCTGCAGGATCCCGGTGCGGGGCAGCAGCGACGGGGTGAAGGCCAGGCAGAAGAAGAAGGCGGCCAGTCCGGCGCCGGTGAGACTGAGCGGGGCCCGCATGATCCGCGGGCGCGGCGGCGGAGTCTGGTCGGCGGGGGTCCGGGGCCGGGGGATCCGGGCGCGCAGCGAGGTGAGCCGGTCCGCGGGTGGCGCGAGACGCATGCGGTGCTCCGATCATCGACGGGGGACGTCGGTTTCGGGTGCCTCTCCCATCATCGGGGGTCGATGGTGCTGCGCGCCGCCCCGTTTTCGGGCGGTTTTGTGTCACAGGTTCATTCAGCCGGGCTTCTCGCTGCCGATGACTTGCGGTGAGGAGGAAGCGATGCGGGTACGGAACTGGATCGCGGTGGTGGTCAGCGTGCTCCTGCTGGCGGCCGCCGGCGGGATCGCCATTGCCGTGAACCGTCGGGCGTTGAACGCGGCCGACACGGTGCACCGTGCCGACAGCACCGAGCTCGGCACCAACAACGCCACCCTGACCGGGCAGTTGCAGCTGCTCTCCGCGCAGGAGCTGGCGCAGGTGCTGGCCGAGCACCCGCTGAGCCTGGTCAGGGGCGACGCCACCGACCACGCCGTGCTGGTCAACGCCGCGTCGAAGAGCTCCACCTTCCAGTACGGCATGATGCTCACCGCCCTGGACGGCTCGGTGCTGAACGCCAGCCGGGCCAGTGGGCTGCCGGCCGCCGACAACGCCGGCTGGGCCCCGATGCGCCGGATGTTCACCGACGGCGCCCAGGTCGGGTTCTCCTCGGTGATGACGGTGGACAACATCGCGCTGGCCGCGGTGGCCGTGCCGGTCCTGGCCGGCGGCTCCCCGGCGGGCTTCCTGGTCGGCTTCAACCAGGTCGCCACCACCTCGCTGCAGAAGTACACCCAGCAGCTGCAGAGCGACAAGCACCGGACGGACGTGGTGGACCGGTCCGGCGTGGTCGCCGCCAGCAGCGTGGCGGACCTGATCGGCGGCCGGACCGACGCGGCGATCGTCGCCGAGCTGGGCCGCGCGGGCACCCACTTCGTGGAGTACCGGGTGGGCAGCACCGACATGATCGCGATCGTGGTCGGCGGCCTGCCGAGCGGCTACTCCTATGTCCGCACCCAGACCAAGTCGGACTTCGACGGCGCGGTGCACCGGCGCAGCCAGACGGTGAACATCACGCTGGTCGCCATGCTGCTGATCGGGGTGGTCGGCATCTCGGTGCTCGGCTATCGCACCCAGATCCAGCGGCGCCGCGCCGACGAGCGGTTCCAGGCGCTGTTCCAGCACGCCCCGGACATCGTCACGGTGATCGACCGGGAGGGCACGATGATCTTCACGAGCCCCAGTTCGGCAGCGATCCTCGGGTTCGAGCCCGGCATGCTCGCCGGGCAGAGCGTCTTCGGCATGGTCCACCCGGACGACCAACCGGCCATGCGGGAACGGCTGGAGGCGCTGCTCAGCGACCCGGCCGCGGTGCTCCGGCTGCAGTGCCGAGTCCGCGCGGCCAGCGGGCACTACCGCTGGTTCGACTTCACCGCGTCCAACCAGATGGCCAACCCGGCGCTGAACGGCGTGGTGATCAACGCCCGGGACATCTCGGAGAACCGGGCGTTCCAGGAGCGGCTCGCCCACGAGGCGCAGCACGACCCGCTGACCGGCCTGCCGAACCGGCGCCGGATGCAGGACGCGCTGAGCAGCTCGCTGCGCCGCGACCCGGTCGCCGTGCTCTTCGTCGACCTGGACGGGTTCAAGCCGGTCAACGACGTGCACGGGCACGAGGCCGGCGACGAACTGCTGCGCCAGGTGGCCGAGCGGCTCAGCGGCTGCATCCGGGCCGGCGACGTGCTGGCCCGGGTCGGCGGCGACGAGTTCGTGGTGCTGATGCCCGGGGTGCTGAGCGCGGACGACGTGGCGGCCACCGCGAACCGGGTGCGGACCGTGGTGGAGATGCCGTTCCGGATCGCCGGGCAGCAGATCTGCATCGGCGCCAGCGTCGGCGTGCACATGGCCGGCCCGGCCGAGGACCCGGACTCCGCGCTGCGCGCCGCTGACCACGCGATGTACGAGATCAAGCGGTCCGGTGGCAGCCGCGCGCTGCGTACCGTGCTGGAGAGAATCGGACGGCATCGCGCAGCCGACTAAAGTTAGTGCACACTGGGTGCATGAACTCCAAGGTGCTGTCCCGCCGGGACCTCGACTTCCTGCTCTACGAATGGCTCGACGTGGAGTCGCTGACCGGGCGCGAGCGGTTCGCCGAGCACTCGCGGGAGACGTTCGACGCGTTCCTGGACGTCTCCCAGCAGATCGCCGAGCGGGATTTCGCCCCGCACAACCGGAAGAACGACCTGACCGAGCCGACCTTCGACGGCGAGCGGGTGACGATCATCCCGGAGGTCGCCAAGGCGCTGCGGGTCTTCGCCGAGTCCGGGCTGCTCGCCGCGACCCTGGACGCCGAGCGTGGCGGGTCGCAGCTGCCGATCGTGGTCGGCCGGGCCTGCTTCCTCTGGTTCCAGGCGGCCAACACGGCCACCTCCGCCTACGCGATGCTCACCTCGGGGAACGCGCACCTGCTGCTGGCGCACGGCACCGAGGAGCAGATCCGGAGCTACGTGCTGCCGATGATCGAGGGCCGGTACACCGGCACCATGTGCCTCTCCGAGCCGCAGGCCGGGTCCTCGCTCAGCGATGTCGCGACGAAGGCCGTCCGGGACGACGAAACCGGCAAATACCGCCTCAACGGCGGCAAGATGTGGATCTCGGGCGGCGACCATGAGCTGAGCGAGAACATCATCCACCTGGTCCTGGCCCGGGTCGCCGGCGCGCCGGCCGGGGTCAAGGGTCTGTCGCTCTTCATCGTGCCGAAGCTGATCGACGGGAAGCGCAACGGCGTCACCCTCGCCGGGCTCAACCACAAGATGGGCTACCGCGGCACCACCAACACCGTGCTCGCCTTCGACGACGCCGTGGGCGAACTCGTCGGCGAGGAGGGTCGCGGCCTGCAGTACATGTTCCACATGATGAACGAGGCGCGGATCGGGGTCGGGTCCGGCGCGGTCGCGCTCGGGTACACCGGCTATCTGCACGCCCTCGAGTACGCCCGGGTGCGCCAGCAGGGCCGGCCGATCGGCGACAAGGATCCCGCGGCTCCGCCGGTCCCGATCGTCCAGCACCCCGACGTCCGGCGGATGCTGCTCGCCTCCAAGTCGTACGTCGAAGGGGGTCTGGCTCTTGTCCTCTACGCGGCGAAACTGCTCGACGAGCCGTCACCCGAGCACGACCTGCTGCTCGACACGCTGACCCCGATCGTCAAGGCGTGGCCGTCGCAGTGGTGCCGGCTCGCCGACGACCACGCCATCCAGATCCACGGCGGCTACGGCTACACCCGGGAGTACCCGGTCGAGCAGTTCTACCGGGACAACCGGCTGAACTCGATCCACGAGGGCACCGACGGGATCCAGGCGCTCGACCTGCTCGGCCGCAAGGTCACCCAGCGTGGCGGCGCCGGGCTGGCGCTGCTGCTGGACCGGATCCGGGCGGCGGCGGCCAAGAGCGAGCTCGGCGGCCCGGTGGAGAAGGCCTGCGACCGGCTCGCCGCGACCACCGCGAAGCTCTGGGTCGATCCGTCGACCGCGCTGGTCAACGCCACCGCCTACCTGGACGCCGCCGGCCACCTGGTGATCGCCTGGATGTGGCTGGAGCAGGCGCTGGCCGCGGGGGACAAGCCGGGCGACTTCTACGACGGCAAGCGGCTGGCCGCGAAGTACTTCGTCACCCACGAGCTGCCCCGGATCGGCCCGATGCTGGACCTGCTCGACTCGGGCGACACGCTGCTTCTCGACCTTGAGGACGCCTGGTTGGGTTAGGTTCGACGGATGGCCGGTAAAGCCACCGTCATCGAAGTCGGCGACCACGACGTCCGGGTCTCCAACCCGGACCGGATCTACTTCCCGGAGCTCGGCGCCACCAAGCTCGACCTGGTCGAGTATTACCTGGCGGTGAGCGACGGGATCGTCCGCGCGCTGCGCGAGCGCCCCTGCATGCTGCACCGGTTCCCGGACGGCCTGGCCGGGGAGAAGGTGCACCAGAAACGGGTGCCGAACGGCGCACCACCCTGGCTGGAGACGGTCCGGGTGACGTTCCCGCGCTACCACAGGCACGCCGACGAGCTGTGCGTGACCAAACCGGCCGACGTGATCTGGGCGGTCCAGATGTCCACCGTGGAGTTCCATCCGTGGAACTCCCGGCGGGCGGACACCGAGCGCCCGGACGAGTGGCGGATCGACCTGGACCCGATGCCGGACTGCCCGTTCGGCACCGTGCAGAAGATCGCTCCGGTGGTCCGGGAGGTGCTCGACGAGCTGGGCATGGTCGGCTTCCCGAAGACGTCCGGCGGCCGGGGACTGCACATCTATGTGCGGATCGAGCCGCGCTGGGGGTTCGCCGACGTGCGCCGGGCCGCGCTCGCCTTCGCCCGGGAGGTGGAGCGCCGCGCCCCGGAGGACGTCACCACCACCTGGTGGCGCAAGGACCGCGATCCGAAGGCGCTGTTCATCGACTACAACCAGAACGCCCGCGACCACACCATCGCCAGCGCCTACTCGGTCCGCGGCGTCCCGCAGGCCACCGTCTCCACCCCAATCACCTGGGACGAGATCCCGGACGTCGACCCGCGGGCCTTCACCATCCGCACCGTCCCGGCCCGCTTCGCCGAGCTGGGCGACCTGCACGCCGCCATCGACGACACCCACCACTCCCTGGCCACGCTGCTGGACTGGGCCGAGCGCGACGAGCAGGCCGGCCTGGAGACCCCGGAAGTGCCCAAGACCTAGATCCGCTTCACGGTACGGCCACTCGCCCCGCCGTGCTCTCCCTGATCACCAACTTGTGCGGAGCGCGCAGCTCCAGCGCCGGCGGCGGGGTCGGGCTGCTGATCCGCAGCAGCAGCCGCTCCACCGCGGTGGTCGCGATCATCTCCTTGTCCGGGGAGATCGTGCTCACCGTCGGGTTCGAGTAGGCGCCGTCCTCGATGTCGTCGTAGCCGATCACCGCGACGTCCTCCGGCACCCGCAGACCCCGGCTGACCAGGGTGTGGATGGCGCCGAGCGCGACCAGGTCGGAGTAGCAGAAGACCGCGTCCGGCGGCTCCGGGAGGTCCAGCAGGGCGGCCATCGCCTGGGCGCCGTCCTTCCGGTTGAACCGGGGGGTACTGATGATCAGGTCTTCCCGGGCGGTCAGGCCGCGCGCCGCGTGCGCCTCGCGGAAGCCGCGGGTGCGCAGCTGGGCCGCCTCGCCGGTGGCGTAGGGCTGGTCGCCGATCGCGGCGAGCCGCCGCCGGCCCAGGTCGAGCAGGTGCTCGGTGGCCTGCCGGGAGGCGGCCACGTCGTCGATCCCGACGTGGTCGAAGGTGCCGTCGCTGCTGCGCTCGCCCAGGATGACCAGCGGCAGGTTCGGGTCGTGGTCGGCGAGCGCCTGCTGGTCGAGGCCGAGCGGGCTGAAGATGACACCGTCGAAGAGCAGCCGCCGGGAGCCGTGCGCGATGAACGCACGCTCGTGCTCGGGGTCGCCGTCGGTCTGGTCGATCAGCACGTTGTAGCCGCGGGCCCGGGCCGCCCGGATCACGCTCTGCAGGAGTTCCGAGAAGTAGGGCGTGTCGAGGTAGGGCACCACCAGCGCGATCTGCCCGGACCGGCCCTGCGCCAGGTTGCGGGCCAGCACGTTGGGCCGGTACCCGAGTTCGTCGACCGCACGCTGGACCCGGGCTTTGGTCCGTTCGGTCACGTTCGCGTACCCGTTCACCACGTTGGAGACGGTTCGGCTGGAAACCCCGGCCAGTTCCGCCACGTCACGTAGCGTGACTTCTCGACGCAATGGTGCCCCCTCTGCCGCGCCAAGTTTCCGGCAGGTTACCCCTTGCCGTCGATTGGACGTCCGTGCATGCTGTTTTGCAGCGCTGCAAAAGCGTAGCAACAAAGAGACGTGAAACGTGAAGAGCTGATTGCCGACCCCCGGTGTGCCAGCACCGGAGGCCGGCTTCTGACCCATCACTAACCTTGTGAGGACCCAGTGAACGTCAGAAAGTTTAGTGTACGGCGATCGGCGGCCGCCGTGGTCGCGGCTGTGACCGCGCTGACTCTCGCCGCGTGCAGCAGCGGCGACGGCGACTCCGGCGCCGGGACGCAGAACGGCCCGGTCACCGTCAAGGTCTGGGCGTGGTACCCGTCCTTCCAGAAGGTCGTCGACCTCTACAACGCCACGCACACCGACATCAAGATCGAGTGGACCAACGCCGGCGCCGGCCAGGACGAGTACACCAAGCTGCAGACCGCGCTCAAGGCCGGCAAGGGCGCGCCCGACGTGGTCATGCTGGAGTTCCAGGAGCTGCCCACCTACCAGCTCACCAAGCACCTGGTCGACATGGGCGAGTACGGCGCCAACGACCTCAAGAGCCAGTACGTCGACTGGGCCTGGAAACAGGTCAGCCAGGGCGACAAGGTCTACGCCATCCCGGTCGACGCCGGCCCGATGGCGATGCTCTACCGCGAGGACCTGTTCAAGCAGTACGGCCTGACCGTCCCGAAGACCTGGGACGAGTACAAGCAGCAGGCCGAGAAGCTGAAGACCGCGTCCGGCGGCAAGGCGTTCATCACCGACTTCGGCGGCAACGACGGCGGCTTCATGACCGGCCTCACCTGGCAGGCGGGCAGCAAGCCGTACACCTATGACACGGCGAACCCGTCGACCATCGGGATCGCGGTGAACGACGAGCCGGCCAAGAAGGTGATGACCTACTGGGAGGGCATGGTCGCCAGCGGCCTCGCCGACACCAAGGCGTACGGGACCACCGACTTCTACAACGGCCTCGGCTCCGGCAAGTACGTCACCTACCTGGCCGCCGGCTGGGGCCCGGGCTACCTGGCCAGCGTGGCCAAGACGACCTCCGGCAAGTGGCGCGCGGCCCCGCTGCCGCAGTGGACGGCCGGCGCCAACGACCAGGGTGACTGGGGCGGCTCGTCGTTCGCGGTGACCGACCAGGCGAAGAACCCGGAGGCGGCCACCAAGGTCGCCATGGAGGTCTTCGGCGCGAGCAACACCGCGGCCTGGAAGATCGGCATCGACGAGGCGTACCTGTTCCCGACCGCCACCCCGGTGCTGGAGTCGGACGCGTTCCTGAAGAAGAAGTACGACTTCTTCGGCGGCCAGACCGTCAATGACGTCTTCGTGCCGGCCTACAAGGCGATCGCCCCGTTCAGCTGGAGCCCGTTCAACAGCTACAACTTCAACCAGCTGACCACCGGGATCAACGGCGCCATCGAGAAGAAGACATCGTGGACCGCGGCGCTGGACACCGCACAGGCCAACGTCTCGCAGTACGCCACCCAGCAGGGCTTCAAGGCCCAGTGATGACGCAGGTGCAGACCAAACCCGCGGCCGCTCCGGCGGCCGCGGGCCCCCCGGCGCCGCGTTTTCCAAGAAAACGGGAGGCCGCGACCGGCTGGCTCTTCGTCACCCCGTTCGTGGTCCTGCTGATCGCGTTCCTGCTGCTGCCGATGGCGTACGCGTTCAAGCTCAGCCTCTACCGGTCCACCCTGATCGAGGGGGAGCACTTCGCCCTCTTCGAGAACTACACCCAGGCGTTCCAGGACCCGCTGGTCCGCGAGGGCGTGCTCCGGGTGATCGTGTTCGGGCTGGTCCAGACCCCGGTGATGATCGGCCTGGCGCTGCTCGCGGCGCTGCTGATCGACCACGCCACCTCGCGGTTCTCCCGGATCTTCCGGCTCGCCGCGTTCGTCCCGTACGCGGTCCCGGTGGTGATCGGCACGCTGATGTGGGGCTTCCTCTACAGCAAGGACACCGGCCCGCTGAGCGCGGTGCTGCCCCTCGACTTCCTGTCCAGCTCGTGGGTGCTCGCCTCGCTCGGCAACGTGGTGACCTGGCAGTGGGCCGGCTACAACATGATCGTGCTGTACGCGGCGCTGCAGGGCCTGCCGCGCGAGGTCTACGAGTCGGCGCGGATCGACGGGGCCGGCCCGGTGCAGATCGCCTGGCGGATCAAGACGCCGATGATCTCCTCGGCGCTCGTCCTGGCCACCCTCTTCACCATCCTCGGCACGCTGCAGTTCTTCACCGAGCCGCTGATCCTGCAGCCGCTCAACCCGGGCTCGATCACCCAGCACTACACGCCCAACGTCTACGCCTTCAACCAGGCGTTCTCGTTCCAGCAGTACAACTACTCGGCGGCGATCTCGTTCCTGCTCGGCGCGGTGGTCTTCGTCGGGTCGTACCTCTTCCTCTTCGCGACCAGGAAACGGAGCGCGCTGTGACCGCCAAGAAAGAGCGCGCCGGCGTCGTCCCGCACGTCGTGATGGGCGTGCTGGCGATCTACTTCCTGCTGCCGTTCTGGTGGCTGCTGGTCGCCGCGACCAAGGACAACGACGGGCTGTTCCTGTCCGCGCCGCTGTGGTTCTCCGACTTCCACCTGACCGACAACCTGACGACCGTGTTCTCCCAGGAGAACGGCATCTACCTGGTCTGGCTGCGCAACTCGGCGCTGTACGCGGTGGTCAGCGGGATCGGCGCGACGGCCGTCTCGGCGCTCGCCGGGTACGCCTTCGCGAAACTGCGGTTCCCCGGGCGTACGAAAATCTTCGCCCTGCTCCTGGGTTTGATCATGGTCCCGGCCACGGCGCTGGTGCTGCCCACCTACCTGCTCATGTCGAAGGCCGGGCTGGTCGACTCGGTCTGGGCGGTGATCCTGCCGTCGCTGCTCAACCCGTTCGGCGTCTACCTGCTGCGGGTCTACACACACGAGTCGGTGCCGGACGAGATGCTCGAGGCGGCCCGGATCGACGGCGCCGGGGAACTGCGGGTGTTCACCAGCGTGGCGCTGCCCGCGATGCGTCCGGCCCTGGTCACCGTGCTGCTGTTCTCGATGGTCGCGTCGTGGAACAACTTCTTCCTGCCGCTGGTGATGCTCAGCGACGACCATCTCTTCCCGCTGACCGTCGGGCTGCGCACCTGGTACATGTCGGCCACCCTCGGCAACGGCGGCGAGGCCCTGTTCAACGTGATCGTGACGGGCGCCCTGGTGGCCATCGTCCCGCTGATCGTGGCCTTCCTGCTCCTGCAGCGGTACTGGCGCGGTGGCCTGACCATCGGCGCCGTCAAATAAAGCTTCCCCCAGAAAACGCCATTAAAAGGAACAAAATGCACCGTGCGCGTGTCGCCTTGAATCCGGCTGCCGTCGTGGCGCCCGTCAACCGCCGCACCTTCGGCTCGTTCGTCGAGCACATGGGCCGCTGCGTCTACACCGGCATCTACGAGCCGGGCCACCCGAGCGCCGACGAGGACGGGTTCCGCACCGACGTGCTGGCGCTCGCCCGCGAACTGGGCGTCACCATGATCCGCTACCCGGGCGGCAACTTCGTCTCCGGCTACCGCTGGGAGGACGGGGTCGGCCCGCGCGAGCAGCGCCCCCGCCGGCGGGACCTGGCCTGGCGCAGCATCGAGACCAACGAGGTCGGCATCGACGAGTTCGCCAAGTGGGCGGAGAAGGCCGGCACCGAGATCATGTACGCGGTCAACCTCGGCACCCGTGGCGTCCAGGAGGCGCTCGACGTGCACGAATACCTCAACCACCCGGAAGGCACCGCGCTCTCCGAGCGACGCCGGGCGAACGGGGCGGAGAAGCCGTACGGCATCAAGCTCTGGTGCCTCGGCAACGAGTTGGACGGACCGTGGCAGACCGGGCACAAGACCGCCGAGGAATACGGCCTGCTCGCCGCGTCCACCGCCCGCGCGCTCAAGTCCGCCGAGCCGGACCTGGAACTGGTCGCCTGCGGCAGCTCCAGCTCGTCGATGCCGACCTTCGGCGCCTGGGAGTCGACCGTGCTGGAGCACGCGTACGACGTGGTGGAGTACGTCTCCTGCCACGCCTACTACGAGGAGCACGACGGCGACCTGGGCTCGTTCCTGGCCAGCGCGGTCGACATGGACCACTTCGTGACCAGCATCGTGGCCACCGCGGACGCCGTCGGCGCCCGGCTGAAGAGCACCAAGAAGATCAACCTCTCGTTCGACGAGTGGAACGTCTGGTACCTCTCCCGCTTCCAGAACGCCCCGCTGCCCTCGGAGTGGGAGGTGGCGCCGCGCGTCATCGAGGACCGGTACAACGTGGCCGACGCGGTCGTGGTCGGCAACCTGCTGATCTCGCTGCTCCGGCACAGCGACCGGGTCACCGCCGCCTGCCAGGCCCAGCTGGTCAACGTGATCGCCCCGATCATGACCGAGCCCGGCGGCCCGGCCTGGCGGCAGACCATCTTCCACCCGTTCGCCCGGACCGCCGCGCTGGCCAAGGGCGACGTGCTGGAGACCCGGATCGACAGCCCGACCTACCAGACCGCTCGTTACGGCGAGGCCGCCCTGGTCGACGCGGTCGCCACACACGACGCCACCACCGGCGACGTCACCGTCTTCGTGGTCAACCGCGACGTCACCGACCCGGTCGAGTTCACCGTGGACCTGTCCGCCTTCGATCAGCCCTTGGTGGTCGCCGACTCGTGGACCCTCACCGACGACGACGTCCGGGCCACCAACACCAGCGACACCCCGGACCGCGTCACCCTCCGCCCCACCAGCGACATCTCGACCGGCGCGGTCACCACCGAAGGCCGCACCGTCACGCTGACCCTGCCCCGAGTCTCCTGGACCGCCCTCCGCCTCACCCACCCCTGACCGCCAACGATCTCCCGGCGCCGGGCAGTCCCTCCGCCTCCGCTGACACCCTTCTCCGGTACGACTCGGAGTCCCGTGCCGATCGGCCCGCGAGGCCGCGGCCACTCCGGGCCGCTGCGCGTGTCGTGCGGGTCCGCTCGGCTCCGGGCCGCTGCGGGTGTCGTGCGGGTCCGCTCGGCTCCGGGCCGCTGTGGGTGTCGTGCGGGTCCGCTCGGCTCCGGGTTGCCGTGCGTGTCGTGCGGGTCCGCTCGGCTCCGGGTTGCCGTGCGTGTCGTGCGGGTCCGCTCGGCTCCGGGCTGCTGTGGGTGTCGTGCGGTTCGCTCGGTTCCGGGTCGCTGTGGGTGTCGTGCGGTTCGCTCGGTTCCGGGTCGCCGTGCGTGTCGTGCGGGCCCGCTCGGCTCCGGGCCGCTGTGCGGGTCCGCTCGGCTCCGGGCCGAAGTCAGCTCACTGTGGTGGGCTGGCTCCCAAGGGTCTCTCACGTGCGTTGAGACACCCTTGGGAGCCAGCCGGGGCCGGGACGGCGGCAGGAATTCCGGGCGAAAGTGGCCGGCGTCCGGGGTGTCCCGGGGTGTGGAGGCCACCGACGGCTAATAGGGCGTGGTCGCCGTCGACGCGGTGGCCCGCCGACACGGTGTGCGGCTTTATCCACACCAGCGCGTAGTCCACAGCCCGCCCCCGTGCGGCCGCCTTTCCGCGCGACACTGTCTTCGGGCGGCTCCCCCTGGGCGGGCGGGGACTGGGAAGTGGCGGGGGGACTGGGAAGGGGCGGCGGGGACTGGGAAGTGGCGGGCGGGGACAGGGAAGTGGCGGGGGGACTGCGAAGGGACGGCGGGGACTGGGAAGTGGCGGGCGGGGACAGGGAAGTGGCGCGCGGCCGCTGCTCGGCGGAGAGCGGCCGAATCGGTCCGGGCCGCCCTGAATTGGCCAGCCGGGGCCGCTGTCATGGGCCGGCCGGCGATCAACAGCACCCCTGGACCGCCGTGGGTCAGGGAGTGCCGAGCCGCCAGAGGGACGGGTCGGCCCAGGCGCCGGTGATGGCGACGTCCGCGTTCTGGCCGCGCATGCGGGCGAAGCGGAGGGCGAGGAGCTGGAGTCGTACCGTCATCGGGATCTGCGTCAGCAGGTCGGGCAGCTCGGACGGGGGCTCGGCGAGCGTGGTCACGTGGATGCCCTCGCGGCGGGCGGCCTCGGCGACCGCGGCGGTCAGCCCGTCCGGGTCCGCACCCGGCTGCAGCACCAGCAGCGAGTCCGCCGAGGTGTAGGGCACCGCCGCGCCGTGCAGCAAACGCTCCGGGTCGAAGCCCTCGCACAGGATCCGGGCGCCCTCGCGGATCTTCAGTGCGCCCTCCCGGGCGGTCACCGACCAGGCGCCCGGCCCGGTGATCGCCATCGCCCGGCCGGGGATCGGCACCCCGGCCAGCCCGGGGAACTCCAGCACCGCCCGGACCCGGCCGGCCGTCGCGCGGATCGCCTCGGGCCCGTATCCGGGTGCGCCGAGGTGATGCGCGAGCTGGGCGAGCACGGCCAGCGCCGCGGTGTAACTCACCGTGTAGGTCTCCGAGGCCTCGGCCACCGGCGTCCGGATCGCCTCGGCCCACTCCTCGGCCACCGGCGTGCGGGCCGCCGCCCCGGCGACGAGGTCCCCGGTACCGTCACCGCCGGCATCCGGTCGTGCGACGCCGGCGCCGGCCTCCGGGCCGGCGATGGTGACCAGCGGGGCTCCGGCGCGCAGGGCGATCTGGCGGGCCCGCCGGGCGTAGGCGGTCTGTCCGGTGTGGGTGATCACCACGACGGCGTCGCCGGGGCGCAGCAGCCGGTCGGTGAAGCCGGTCGCCGGGATCCACCGGGCATCGCGCCCGGCGTCGAGCAGCGCGGCCGCGCCGAGCTCGGCGGCGTGCTGGCTGGTGCCGGTGCCGACCAGCCAGATCCGCGTGGCCGGGTCGAGGAGGGCGGCCGGTTTCGCGGTGGGTTCGGGATCGGCGAGGGCCTCCAGCGCGGCGGGCTGTGCGGCGATCATCGCGTCGAGTGCGGTGGTCATCCGACCTCCTGGTGCGGCGGCATCGGGCAAGCGGCGTGCGGGGGAGTGAGGGCGGCGGAATCGGTGGTGCGACCATCCCGTGACGCGCCGAAGACGTGCCACGACGGTCTATGGGCACCGAATCCGTACGATAACCCGCCCGCCGCCGTTCGCGCAGTCCCGCTCAACAAAAAATCTTGAGAAACTGTTATCGACGCCGAAAAAAGACGTCACGTTAAAGGAACCTTAAACAACAGACCGATTTCCGCGCGGATTTTCCATACTGGGGACCCCCTGATCCACTATCCCCGGAGGCTATTCCTGATGCGCCGGAAAAGAACGTTGTTGCTCACCTCGCTGGCGACCGCGGCCGCGCTCGGCACCGCCTGGTTCGCCCTGCCCGCCTCGGCCGCCGCGGCCACGGCGTCCCTGCGTACGGTCTCCGACTGGGGCTCCGGCTGGCAGGACGAGGTGGTCGTGAGCAACACCGGAACATCCGCGATGACCTCGTGGAAAGTCGAATTCGACCTGCCCGCCGGGGCCACGATCGGCAGTTTCTGGGACACCCAGATGGCCGCCCAGGGCAGTCACCGGACATTCACGAACAGTAGCTGGAACGGCGCCATTCCGGTCGGCGGAAAGGTGACGTTCGGCTTCGTCGGCAGCGGTGGCCAGCCGGTCAACTGCAAGCTCAACGGCCAGCCCTGCGGCGGCGGTGAGGCGACGGTCGCCCCGACCGTCACCCGCACCACGGCCGCGCCGGTGGTGACGACCGCGGCGCCGACGAAGACCGCGACCGCGGCGCCGACCAGGACGGCGACGACGGCGCCCGCCACCACCGTGCCGCCCAAGGAGGACCTGCTCCCGGTCACGGTCACCAACAAGACCGGCCGCGGTGACGCCGTCCACCTCTACGTGCTCGGCGTCAACCTGGAGACCGGCAAGCTCGGCTACGTCGACAAGGCCGGCAGGTTCACCGCCTGGACCGGTGGCGCCGCGGTGCCGGCATCCGCCCCGGACGTCTCGATCGCCGGCCCGGCCAACGGCGGCAGCACCACGATCCGGGTGCCGCGCAACCTCTCCGGCCGGCTCTACTTCTCGTTCGGCCAGAAGCTCGACTTCCGGCTCACCACCGACGGCCTGGTCCAGCCCGCGCCGTGGGCCGGCGGCGACCCGAACCACGACATCCTCTTCGACTGGAGCGAGTTCACCGTCAACTCGTCCGGCCTGTGGCTGAACAGCTCGCAGGTGGACATGTTCGCGGTCCCGCACGTCGTCAGCGTCACCGGCAGCAGCGGCGTGACCAGCGTTACCGGCGAGGTGAAGCAGAACGGCCGGCAGAGGGTGATCGACGCGATCAAGGCCAGCCCGGCCTTCGCCAAGAGCGTGGTCACCCGGGCCGACGGCACCGTGCTGCGGGTGCTGGCCCCGGGCAAGGCGGCCGACGCCGGCCTGATGAGCCCGACCTACCTCGATCCGTACATCACGAGCGCCTGGTCGGCGTACGAGAAGAAGAATCTGATCGTCACGCCGTTCACCGACCGCCCGAACGTGAAGTACACCGGTCGCACGGCCGGCGGCGTGATGAGCTTCACCGACGGCTCCGGTAAGACGGTCGCCTCGTTCACCAAGCCGTCCACCGCCAACGTGTGGGGCTGCGACGGTGCCCTCGGCGCCCCGAACGACCAGGTGGTCGGGCCGATCGCGCGGACCCTCTGCGCCGCCCTGCAGCGCACCACGCTGGGCCGGCTCGACGTCCAGCCGAGCGGCACGGCCGCCGACTTCTACCAGGGTGACCCGGCCAACCTGTACGCCAAGGTGATCCACCAGAACATGGTCGACGGCAAGGCGTACGCCTTCGCCTTCGACGACGTGCAGAACCAGGAGTCCCTGGTGCACGACGGTGACCCGCGCGCCGCCGCGATCACTTTCAGCCCGTTCTGATCCGGGCGGCCGGAGCGGGAGCTCAGGAGGTGGGGCGGTAGGCCACCTCGGGGTCGAGCAGTGGCGTCCAAGGGGGGCGCCACTGCCGGCCCCGCGCCTCCATCTCCTCCTGCAGGTTGGTCCGCCACGGGCCGGAGACGCCGTCGTCGTGCCACCAGGCCGGCCACGAGTCGTAGCAGCGCTCGACCCGGAACTTGGTGGCGCTGGTTTCCACCCGGAGGAAGAGCCAGCGGCCGTAGCGCGGGTCACTCTCCGCCCGGCGCAACGCCCGGACCAGCTCGGTGAGGCGGCGGAACCCGGCGTACCGCTCCTCGCCCGGCTGATCGGCCGGCGGGTGCTCGCCGGGTTGCGCGCTGAAGCTGGTGGCATCCGCGTACGCCAGCAGGGAGCACCGGCCGTCCCCGCCCGGCGCCCGCTCCTGCAGCCAGTGCACCAGCGCGCCGAGCTCCTCGGTGTCCGGCGGCGGCGGGCGGCGCAGCTCGGTCGCCTCGTGCATGGCGCCCCAGACCAGCCGGTCGTGCTCGCCCTGGCTGAGCCGGCGGACCCGGCGCATCGGCGGCCGCTGCCCGGGCTCGATCCGCGGCGGCCGGGTGCCCGGCACGATCCCGCCCCGGGCCGCGGCGGCCAGCGCCGCCCCGATGTCCACCGCGTCCCCGAGCAGCGCCTCGAAGTGCTCGGCGTCCACCTCGCCGCGGACCGCCGCGTGCAGCAGCTCGGCCGCGATGTCGCGCAGTCCGCGCAGCTCGGTGGCGGGCAGCACGCCGCGCAGCGCGGTCACCGTCTGCTCCTCGGTGAGCAGCGGCGCCAGCAGGCCGGCCATCCCGTCGTCGTAGTGCCGCTGCTGACGCACCCGGGACCAGCGGCCGTTCTCGTGCCAGATCACGAAGCCCAGCCGGTCGCTCTCGGCCAGCGGGCCCAGGTCGGCCCAGGGCAGCCAGTCCGGCGCGCCGGTGAGCGGGTCGGCGTCCAGGCCGGTCTCGGTGTGGTGGTCGGCGCGCGCGCCGTAGAGCACCGCGCGGCGGCCGTCGAGCAGCGCGAACCGGGCCCAGCCGAGCTCCGGGTCGTCGCGTCGCGCGCCGCGCTCGTCGACGGACCACCGCTCACCACGGTCGATGCCGGTCATCGTGGCGCTCAGCGTCGCCCAGCGGGTCCAGAGCAGTCCGGGCGCGGGCAGGTCCACGTCGGTCAGCATGAGTCCACTGTGCCAAATCGTGGGTCCGGTTGCCTTCCCGGTGCGGCCGGTTGCGGTCCGGGTGCCGACGATCAGCGGGGCGTGGCCGCTGCCGAACCGGTCGGTGTTCCTGCCGCACCGACTCGGAAACGGATCATGTCTGCGCACGCCTTCGGCTTCCTCGGAGCCGCCCTGTCCATGTCCATCGCCTGGCCCCAGGTGTTCCTCTCCTGCGTCCGGCGCCGCACCGGGGGACTGTCCCCGGCCGCGTGCCTGTTCGGCCTGGTGATGCCGGTCGGCTGGGTGACCTACGGATTGCTGATCGGGGACCGGCTCCAGGTGGTCACCAACGTCCTCAACCTGGTCGCCGGGGTGGCCGTGCTCGCCGCGCTGCTGGCCACCCAGCCGCGGCTGCGCTCGGCCCGGACGCTGCGCGGCGCCGGTGGACTGTCCGGCGCGGTGCTGCTCGCCATCGGCACGGCCACCGCGGCCGCCGCGCTGCCGCAGGTCACCGCGGCCCGGGCGGCCGGGCTGCTGGGCGCGGTGCTGGCGACCGGATCGTTCCTGTCCGCGCTGCCGCAGCCGATGGCCCTGCTCCGGGACCGGACGCAGGACGTGTCCGGGCTGTCCCCGGCCCGGTTCCGGCTGGCCGCCGCGGCCAGCGGGTCGTGGCTGGTCTACGGGCTCGGCACCGGCCAGCCGGCGGTCTGGGCGGCCGCGCTGGTCGGGCTGAGCAGCGCGCTGACCGTCTGCGCGGTGCTGGCCGCCCGCCGGGCGCCGGTCGCCTCCCCGGCGATCGAGGTGCCGCAGTGGCGTGGCTCGGTGGTCACCCGCAGTCTCGCGGTCGCCGGGGTCTGATTCTTCGGTTCTTGCCGGCCGAGGGCACTGTGTGGGACGGCCGCCGGGCCGGTGTTCGTGGGTGGTCCGGCGGCTTTCCCCGGATCAGCCCGGCGGTGTCCGGCGGCTTTGCCCGGTGGGGCGTCATGCGGCGCGACGGCCGTCGACACTGGGCTTCCAATCGGCGCTGTCCCGGCTGTCCACGGTCAGGCCCGCCAGGGAAGCGATCAATAGTAGGACGAAGAAGACAAGCGCTGCGATTTCCATGCATCAAGCGTCGTCCCGCGGCCGCCTCCGGACCAGTGGCAGGAATGCCATACATCTTCAAGAAACTGCCAACCTTGCGGTACGGTGGCGGCATGCTGCGCAGTGTTGCCGTAATCGCCATGCCCGAGGTGGCGGTCTTCGAGCTGGGTGTCCTCTGTGAACTGTTCGGTTACGACCGCACCCCGGAGGGCCTGCCGCACTACGACTTCGCCGTCTGCAGCGTCGACGGCGCGCCGGTGATGACCCGCTCCGGCTTCTCGATCAACCCGAGTCACGACCTCAGCCCGGCCGAGACCGCCGACCTGGTCGCCGTGGCGCCCAACGAGATGCTCGAGCCGCCACCCGAGGTGCTCGAGGTGCTGCGCCGCGCGCACGCCCGTGGCGCCTGGGTGATGAGCGTCTGCACCAGCGCGTTCACGCTGGGCGAGGCCGGCCTGCTGGACGATCGCCGGTGCACCACTCACTGGCGGCACACCGACCGCCTGGCCGCCCGCTTCCCGCGCGCCAAAGTGGATCCCGGCGTCCTCTACGTCGCCGACGGCACCGTGCTGACCAGCGCCGGCACCGCCGCCGCGATCGACTGCGGGCTGGCCCTGATCCGCGAGGAACAGGGCTCGGCGGTCGCCGCTCAGATCGCCCGGCGGATGGTGGTGCCGCCGCACCGGGACGGCGGCCAGGCCCAGTTCATCGAGACCCCGATGCCGACCGTCTCCTGCGAGACGATGCAGCCGCTGCTCACCCACCTGCTGGAGACCCTGGACCGCGAGCACACCGTGGAGACCATGGCCGACCTGGTGCACATGGCCCCACGCACGTTCGCCCGCCGGTTCCGCGCCGAGACCGGCGCCACCCCGCACGACTGGCTCACCGGCCAGCGTGTCCTGCTGGCCCGCCGCCTGCTGGAGGAGACCGACCTGGGCATCGACGCGATCGCCGCCCGCTCCGGTTTCGGCAGCGCCCAGACCCTCCGTCACCACTTCACCCAGCGCCTGACCACGACCCCGCAGAGCTACCGCAGCACCTTCAAGGCGAAGGTCTGACCGGCCGACTGGCATCGCCGGCCGGCGGAGTGCCGGTGCTGGGCTGCCGGCTCAGCGGAGGCGGGGGAGTTCCTCCTGGGCGGCGGCCAGCCAGTCGAGGGCGTATTCCAGGTCGGTCGCGGCGGCGCGGCGGCGGTAGGAACGGTCGGCTCGGGCGGACAGGGCGCAGGCTTCGATGCCGTGGCGCTGGCGGGCGTACAGGTAAGGGTCGTCGATCGGCGCCGGACCGTCCGGCGCGCCTCGGGCCGAGCGGATCCGCAGCCGGCGCAGGGCGGTGCGCAGGCCCAGCGTCGCCCAGAGTCCGGCCACCGCGATCCCGGCCAGGGTCAGCGGCCGGGTCGGGCCGGGCACCACGAGCAGCAGCGGCAGCACCACGATCAGGCCGGCGGCCAGCGCGGACAGCACGGTGACGCGGTCGGTGAGCGGGGGAGCGACCCGGTAGCGGGCCGCGGCGGTGCGGATCTCCTGGCGCGCCTGGCCGAGCCGGGCGAACCCGACCCGGTCCGGGCGGTCGGCCACCCAGTCGCGGCACTGCGCGTCGGTGACCGTCGCCGCCAGTTCGCGGTCGAGGCGCCGCAGCCGGGGCGCCACTCCACCGGTGAACGGATCGTCGCGACTCACGGCCAGTCCTTCTCCAGGTCGTCGAGGTAGCGGTCCAGGCAGTCGATGGCCTGGCAGAGCAGCAGGTCGGCGTGGGCCAGCCGATCCAGCACCGGATCCGCCGCCACCGCCCGGCGCAGGGCCGGGACCGGCCAGTTCGCCGGACCGGCGCGGCGCAGGGCGGCGGAGACCAGGCGGACCCGGGCACGGTCCAGGGCGGGCGGCACCGCGATCAACCCCAGACCGGGCGTGTCCGGCGGCGGGGGCGGCGTGGGCGTGGGCTCGCGACGGCGGACCGAACCGGCCAGGTACAGGGTGAGGAGCAGCAACGTTCCGCCTACCGTGAGCGCCCCGCCCGGCCCGGCTCCCGCGGCCCGGGCCAGCGCCGCGCCGCCCGCGGTCACCGCCGCGACCAGCACGGTGGCCGACAGAGCCGCGGCCGCCGAGGACCGCGACAGAGAGGCGGCCGGGGATGCGATCCGTGGGCGGCGGCGGGGGAGTAGATCGGCCAGGGTGGCGTCGGCGGCAGCCAGCCGGGTGATCGCCGATCGGATCCAGAACTGCTCGGGGTCGTCGGCCGCCCGGTTCACCTCGGCGAGGCCCTCGGCGATCAGCGCGCGCACGGCACCCAGTTCGGCGGGCAGCGCGCGGACCGGCGACATACTTGCAGCGTCGCACCGATGTGGCAGTCGTGAACTGTCGGGTTTCCGCAGCGCCGTGATCGCTCAGATCGGCCGGGCCGCGGCCGATCGTCCCGCCCGTGCGCAGAGAGTGGCTGTCGTTGCCGACCCGGACCGTGGACCGGACCCGGCTGGCCGCGACCGGCATCGGCAGCCTCGCCATGCTCATGCAGTTGGGCCAGCTCGGCAACGCGCTGCGCTCGGCGGAGTTCACCCGGCTCGCCGGGGCCGCGCTCATCCTGCTGGTGGTCCTGACCGTGCGGGCGCAGCATCGCGGGCGGACCTCGTGGTGGACCGTGCCGGTGATCCCGGTGCTGGTCGCGGTGGCCGCCGCCGGCTTGCGGGATCCGCTGGCCGGCACCTCGCTCGCCATCGCCACCCTGATCGTCTGTTCGCTCTACGACACCACCCGGCGCTGGCTCGCCCGGGTGGCCGGCGCGCTGGTCGCGATGCCGGCCGCGGTGGCCGTCTCGCCGGACGTGGTCAGCCAGGCCGCCTCGTGGCATTCCGCCACGGTGCTCGGCCTGCTCCCGCAGATTCTGCTGATGGGCGTCCTGACCCGGGCGTTCTATGCGGGCCTGATCCGCCAGGAGCGGGCCGGCGCGCGGGACGCGGCGCTGGTCCGGGCCGGCCGGGAGCTGCTCGCGGCGACCGGCGGCGAGCAGATCCGGCAGGCCGGCGAGGGCACCGCCGAGGAGTTGGTCCGGCTGCATCCCGGCGTGGCGTTGCTGATCGTGTACCGGGACGCGGACGGGCTGACGATCGGGTTCCCGGCGGGCGCGCCGGCCGAGCTCACCGGGCAGCGCCTGACCGGCCCGGTGCCGGATCCGGCCGAGCTGGCCGAGCTGGCGCCGGGCTTCCCGGACTGGCAGGTCGACCCGCTCGGCGCGGAGCCGGAGACCGCGCCGGTGCTGATGGCGGTCGGCGGCCGGCGGCGGGTCCCGGCCGACCTGGTGGACGCCTTCCGCAGCCTGTCCTACCAGGTGATGCTCGCCGACGAGGCGAACCGGGCGCGGGCCGAGCTGGACCACCGCGCGCACCACGACCACCTGACCGGCCTGCCGAACCGGGCGAAGTTCCTGCGCGCGGCCGGCGCCGCGGTGGCCGGCAGCGGCCCGGTCGCGCTGCTCACCATCGACCTGGACGGCTTCAAGCGGATCAACGACGAGCACGGGCACGCGGCCGGTGACGAACTGCTGGTCGCGGTGGCCGGGCGGATCGCCGCGGCGGCCGGCGAGCGGGGTCTCGCGGCCCGGTTCGGCGGCGACGAGTTCGCGCTGCTGCTGACCGGGTTCGCGGCCGAGGCGGAGGTGTCCGAGCTGGCCCGCGGGCTCTGCGCCGACCTGGGTGTGCCGGTCGGGCTGGCCACCGGCCCGGTGCGGGTCGGGGCCAGCGTCGGCGTCGCGCTGGCCGAGCCCGGCATCTCGGTCACCGACCTGATGCGCCACGCCGACCTGGCGATGTACGCGGCCAAGGCGGGCGGCAAGAACCGGGTGGTCCGCTACGGCGTCACCGAGCCGATCGCTGTCTGATCCACTCCGCGGCGGCCTCCGCGCCGGTCACCGTCGCGGCCGCCGGCACGGGCGGCCGATCCACCAGCAGCACCGGTACGCCCAGCTCCCGGGCGGCGACCAGTTTCGCGTCCGAGCCGCCGCTGTCCTTGCTGACCAGCACGTCGATCCGGTGCCGGGTGAGCAGCTCGCGCTCGCCGGCGACGGTGAACGGCCCGCGGTCGAGCAGCACCTCCAGCCGCCGCGGCACGGGTGGCGCGGGCGGCTCCACCGAGCGGGCCAGGAACCAGCACTCGTCCAGCCCGGCGAACGCCCCGATGCCCTGCCGCCCGGTGGTCAGGAAGACCCGCCGGCCGAGCCCGGGCAGCACCGCGGCCGCCTCGGCCAGCGACGCGACCCGGTGCCACACATCGCCCGGCGACGCGGTCCAGCCCGGCCTTCGCAAGATCATTACCGGTACGCCGGCCGCCGCCCCGGCGGCCACCGCGTGCCCGGTCATCGTGGCCGCGAACGGGTGCGTCGCGTCGACCAGCACCTCGATCCGCCGCTCGGCCAGGTAGCCGGCCAGCCCGTCCGCCCCACCGAACCCGCCCACTCGGACCTCGCCGGCCGGCCGCCGCGGCGCGCTGGTCCGCCCGGCCAGCGAGGTGATCACCTGGTGCTCGCCGGCGAGCAGCCCGGCCAGCTCACGGGCCTCGGTGGTGCCGCCGAGGATCAGGACCCTCACGAGCGGCAGCGGTCCGCGGAGTAGAGGTGGCTGTCCGGGAACTGGCCGGCGGTCAGCGCGGCGCCCACCACGATCACCGCGGTCCGCTTGATCCCGGCCTCCTTGACCCGGGCCGCGATGTCGGCGAGCGTGCCCCGGACCACCAGCTCGTCCGGCCGGCTGGCCCGGGCCACCACGGCGACCGGGCAGTCCGCGCCGTAGTTGCCGGTCAGCTCGGCGACCACCGCGTCGATCCGCTGCACGGCCAGGTGCAGCACCATGGTGGCCCGGCTGCGGCCCAGGGTGGCCAGGTCCTCGCCGGGCGGCATCGCGGTGGCCCGTTCCGCGGTGCGGGTCAGGATCACCGTCTGGGCCACCTCCGGCACGGTGAACTCGCGGCCCAGCGTGGCGGCCGCCGCGGCGAAGGCCGGGACGCCGGGCGTCACGTCGTACGGCACCCCGGCCGCGTCCAGGCGGCGCATCTGCTCGGCGACCGCGCTGAACACCGACGGGTCGCCGGAGTGCAGCCGGGCCACGTCCTCGCCCCGCCCGGTGGCCGCCACCATCTCGGCGATGATCTCGTCGAGGGTCAGGTTCGCGGTGTCCACCAGCCGGGCGCCGGGCGGGCAGGCGGCGAGCAGCTCGGCCGGGACCAGGCTGCCGGCGTAGAGGCAGACCGGGGCCGCGCCGAGCAGCCGGTGGCCGCGCAGCGTGATCAGGTCGGCGGCGCCGGGACCGGCGCCGATGAAATGTACGGTCATCGGGTTACCGCCCAGATCGTCACCGGCATGAAGGACCGCCAGCCGGTGAAACCACCCACCGGCGAGCCGCGCTGCACCGTCAGGCGGGTCAGCTCGCCGCCCATCTTCGCGTACGCCGCGGCCAGCACCGCCTCCGACTCCACGGTCACCGCGTTGGCCACCAGCCGGCCGCCCGGGCGCAGCGCGGCGAGACAGCGGTCCAGCACGCCGTCCCGGGTCAGCCCACCGCCGATGAAGATGGTGTCCGGGGGGTCCAGGCCGTCCAGCGCGTCCGGGGCCCGGCCGTGCACGACGCGCAGGCCGGGCACGCCCAGCGCGGCGGCGTTCGCGGTGATCGTGGCGACCCGGCCGGCGTCCGACTCGATCGCGACCGCCCGGCAGTCCGGGTGGCTGCGCAGCCACTCGATGCCGATGCTGCCGGACCCGGCCCCGACGTCCCAGAGCAGCGCGCCCGGCGCCGGGGCCAGCGCGGCCAGCGTCACCGCGCGGACCTCACGCTTGGTGAGCTGGCCGTCCGACTCGTAGGCGTCGTCGGGCAGACCGGGGACCAGCGCGACCGGCGGGCCGTCGCCGCACTCGACGGCGATCACGTTGAGCGGGTCGCCGGGCGGCATCGCCCAGTCGCCGGCCGCGCCCGCGACCCGGCGCTCGCCGGGGCCGCCGAGCTGCTCCAGGACGGTGAGCCGGGCCTCCGGATAACCCCGGGAGGTGAGGTAGGCGGCGACGGCGGCCGGGGTGTCCGCGCCGGCGGCGAGGACCAGCACGCGGCGGCCCGGGTTCAGCACCCGGCCCAGGGTCGCGACCGGGGCGGTGACCAGGCTCACCACGTCGGTCCGGGCCAGGTCCCAGCCGAGCCGGGCGGCGGCCAGCGACACCGACGACGGGTGCGGCAGGACCCGCAGCCGGTCCGGGCCGAGGATCCGGGACAGGGTCGCGCCGATGCCGTGGAACATCGGGTCGCCGCTGGCCAGCACGCAGACCCGGCGGTCCCGCTCCGCCTCGAACAGGCCGGCCAGCGCCGGGAGCATCGGGGACGGCCAGGGCCGCCGGTCGCCGGTCACCCCGGCGGGCAGCAGATCGAGCTGCCGGGGACCACCGAAGATCACTTCAGCGTCGGCCAGCAGTGCTCGGGCCGTACCGGAAAGCTCGTCGAACCCGCCGGCGCCGATCCCGACAACCGTGACCACCGCGGGGTTCTCATGACGCACCCGGAGAACCTATCCGGTCCCGGGATCCGGAATTTTCCGGTCCGGGGTTGAGCCATCCGCAAGCCACGTGCGTACGCATTCCTGACGGCTCCGAAAGGCGGGCGCCGTGGGACGACTGGGGTGAGGACGATGGCCATACCGGCCTTCCAGGACCAGCGTGAGTTGCCGGACGACGACGACGGCTACTTCGCCGGCCTGCGCGCGGATCCGCGCGACTCCTGGGACTCCTTCGCCGGCCCCGCCGACCGGCCGGCCTGGAACGGCCCGTCGCACGCCGCCGCGCCGCCCTCCTGGGACGCGCTGCCGGAGTGGCCGGACCAGGAGCCCGGCCCGCTCTCCACGCCGGCCGACCCCTACCGGCGCGACGCCATCGTGGTCGAGTCGAACACCTCGCCGACCGGCTGGAAGGCCGGCACCGGCTTCCCGATGCCGGAGGACGACCGGCCGCCGGCCGAGGCGACCTCGGGCAACCGGCTGTTCACCGTGATGCTGTTCTTCTCCGGGCTGGCCACCAGCGTCGCGCTCTGGCTCTTCGACACCCAGGCCGGCGCGGTCAACGACACCGCCACGATGATGCTGGCGGCCGGCCGGGTCACCGGACTGGTCGGCGGCTACCTGCTCTTCATCCAGCTGCTGATGATGAGCCGGGTGTCCTGGCTGGAGGAGTGGGTCGGCTCCCGGGACCTGCTCCGCTGGCACCGCTGGCTGGGCACCTCGCTGCTGGTCGCGGTGCTCGCGCACATCGTCACGATCGTCTACGGCTACGCGCTGCTGGCCCAGACCACCGTGGTCGACCAGGCGTGGAGCGTGATCACCACGTTCCCCGAGATGATCAGCGCGACGGTCGCCACCGGCCTGCTGGTGCTGCTCTCCTTCACCTCGATCCGCTGGCTGCGCACCCACCTGCCGTACGAGCTCTGGCACCTGATCCACCTCACCGGCTACCTGGTCCTGCTGCTCGGTTACGGCCACCAGGTCGCCACCGGCGCGGACCTGAGCGGCCGGTTCGCCTCCTACTTCTGGCCCGGCCTGGGCGCCCTGGTGCTGGCCGCGCTGGTCTGGGGCCGGGTCGTCGAGCCGGTCTGGCTGAACGCCCGGCACCGGTTCAGCGTGGCCGAGGTGGTCGCCGAGGGCGCCAACACGTTCTCCATCTACATCGCCGCGAAGAACCTGGACAAGCTGCCCGCGCAGGCCGGCCAGTTCATGCGCTGGCGGTTCCTGAACGCCAACGGCTGGTGGCAGTCGCACCCGTTCTCGCTCTCCGCCGCGCCGAACGAGCAGTGGCTGCGGCTGACCGTGACGGTGGCCGGCGGGCACACCGCCAAGCTGGGCGACCTGCGGCCGGGCACGCCGGTCTGGGCGGAGGGGCCGTTCGGCACGTTCACCGCCCAGCGGCGGACCCGGCGGCGGGCGCTGCTGATCGCCGGCGGCAGCGGCATCGCGCCGATCCGGGCGCTGCTCGAGGACATGCCGCCGGACACCATCGTGATCTACCGGGCCAGCCGGCCGGACGAGCTGGTGTTCCGCGCCGAGCTGGAGGAGCTGGCCGAGCAGCGGGACGCCTGGGTGCGCTACATCGTCGGGTCCCGGACCGACCCGGGGCCGCGGCGGCTGTTCACCGAGGCCGGGCTGCGCGGCCTGGTGCCCGACGTGAACCGGCGCGACGTCTACCTGTGCGGGCCGCCCGGGCTGGTCGGCGCGGCGGTCGCCACGCTCAAGCAGCTCGAGGTCCCGGACAGCCAGCTCCACCTCGACCCGTTCGAATTCTGATCCCCGACGTCTTGGAGTCCCGCCATGCGCCGTAGTACCGCAGCAGCCGTCGGCACCCTCACCGGCGCGGCCCTGATCCTCGGGGTCCGCCTGAGCGTGCAGCCCGCGGCGGCCCCGGTGGAGGCCGCGCCGGCCGCCCAGGAGGTGACCGAGGAGCCGGCGCCCGCTGACGCGCCGTCGAAGAAGCCGGCCGACAAGCCGTCCGACAAGAAGAAGAAGACGGCCGAGCCGGAGGAGGACGAGGGCGGCCTCAAGTCCGGCACCTACAAGGGCAAGGCCGCGCAGAATCCGTACGGCACCGTCCAGGTCACCATCAAGGTGAGCGGCGGGAAGATCTCCAGCGCGAACGCGACGTACCCGAAGGCCGGCTACAGCGGCACGATCAACCCGGACGCGGTGTCCAAGCTCAACCAGGCGACCCTCAAGGCACAGAGCGCGGACGTCGACACGGTCTCCGGCGCCACCCTCACCAGCGGGTCGTACAAGACCTCCCTGCAGGCTGCCCTGGACGCCGCCGGGGCGTAACGTCGATCAGCGTGCGCCACGTCGAACACGTCATGGGAACGGTCGTCAGCATCGACATCGCCGACGACCTGCCCGCCGAGCGGCTGCGTGAGCTGATCGCCGGGACCTGCGACTGGCTGCACGAGGTGGACGCGCGGTTCAGCACGTACAAGGAGGACAGCGAGGTCAGCCGGCTGCGCCGCGGCGAGCTGACCCCGGCCGCCGGCTCCGCCGACCTGCGCCTGGTCCTGGACCGCTGCGCCGACCTGTGGCGGGAGACCGACGGCTGGTTCGACGCGTACGCCGGCGGCCCGCTCGACCCGTCCGGCTACGTGAAGGGCTGGTCCGTCGAGGTCGCCTCGGCCCGGCTGGCCGAGGCCGGCTCCACCCGGCACCACATCAACGCCGGCGGCGACATCCGGATGCGCGGCAGCGCCCCGGACGGCGGCCCGTGGCGGGTCGGCATCCGGCACCCCTGGCAGGCCGACAAGCTCGCCTGGGTGCTCGCCGTCCGGGAGGGCGCGGTGGCCACCTCCGGCACCTACGAGCGCGGCGCGCACGTCTGGAACCCGCGCACCGGCCGGCCGGCCACCGGGCTGTGCTCGGTCACCGTGACCGGCCCGGACCTGGCGGTCGCCGACGCCTACGCCACCGCCGCCCTGGCGATGGGCGAGGCCGGGCTGTCCTGGCTGGCCGGGCGGGTCGCCGAGGGATACGAGTCGGCGGCGGTGACCGAGGACGGCCGGGCCTTCACCTCGCCCGGGCTGCCGGTCGCGAGCTAGAAATCGGCGAACAGGTACGGGATCCGCCGCGGGAAGAGCGTGTCCAGCGCGGGTTCGAGCTCGCCCAGCCCCCGGGTGAACACCTCGGTGGCATCCAGCACCCCGTAGACCAGCGCGCTGAACCCGGCCGCGGTCAGCGTCACCGACGGCGTGCCGCCCGGCTTCACGGTCAGCCGCCCGTCGTCCGCGCCCAGCTGCCACACCCCGCCGGTCAGCTCGTCGCCGGTCACCGCCACGGTCACCGAGCCGCTGCCCACCTCGCTGCCGGCCAGCGCCGGCACGTCCAGCACCCGGACCATCGGCGCGTTCCGCCGCGGGTTCTCCACCGTCCCGGTGACCGTCACGGTCATGTCGGTGCCCCACAGCTCGGGCAGCTCGTCCGCCCCGGTCAGCAGCTCGATCGTGGCCACCTGGTCGACGTGCCGGGCCAGGAACTGCAGCAGCAGCGCCCGGCCGAGCGGGCCGGTGCTGAACAGGTTCGACGCGATCAGGTCACCGCCGTGCTGGTCGATCCGGTACCGCAGGCCGCCGACCACCTCGCCGCCGGCCCGGGCCAGCGCGATCCAGACCGGCTCCTGGCGGAGCACCCCGGTGCGCTTCTCGTCGAAGACGGCGAACCCGTGCCGCTCGCCCAGCAGGCGGTGGACCAGGGCGTCATAGTCGTCGAACGCCTCCGCGCCGGACCACCGCCGCACCTCCCCGGGCAGGTCCCGCCGCAGCAGGTCGCCGAGGCTGGCCGGGGTGAACCGGGCCACCCGCACCCGGGGGATCCCGACATAGCCGAACCGGGCGTAGAAACTGGGCCGGAACGGGTAGAGCGCGCTGACCGCGGCGCCCTCCTCGCGGACCTGCCGGAGCAGCCGCTCCAGCAGCTGCCGGATCACCCCCTGCCGGCGCGCCTCCGGCCGCGAGGTGACCGACGCGATCCCGGCCATCTCCAGCACCCGGCCGCGCACGTTCTGCCGCATCGGCAGCGAGGCGGCGCAGGCCAGCGTGTCGCCGTCAGCCTCGGCGACCAGCATCGTGGTGGTCTCGAAGAACGGCGCGTTGGCCCGGTGCTTCGCCTCCTCGTCGGCGCTCGTGGTCGGGGAGGGGAGCCACGCGTAGGCCTGGAGCGGGAACATCGTCGCGGTCCGCTCGGCGGCGCTGATCTGCCGGATCTGCATGCCTCCCATCCAATCGGACCCGCGCCGGGCCGCGCGCCCCCATTTCCCGGCCCCCCGCCGCTCCTGTCGCCGGTCACGTTCGCGCTGCTCACGACACGCCGGGGGACCCCGGTTTGGCGAAGGCCCAGGTGACCGGCTATGGTTTTGTCCGTCGCCAGGGAGACCGGGCGGCGACGCGGAAGTGGCGCAGTGGTAGCGCATCACCTTGCCAAGGTGAGGGTCGCGGGTTCGAATCCCGTCTTCCGCTCGGAGAGGCCTTCACAGGTAACCGTGCGGGGCCGACTCGGTGGAGTGGCCGAGAGGCGAGGCAACGGCCTGCAAAGCCGTGTACACGGGTTCAAATCCCGTCTCCACCTCGCTAATGCGGGGCGATTGGCGCAGCGGGAGCGCGCTTCCTTGACACGGAAGAGGTCACTGGTTCGATCCCAGTATCGCCCACGAGCTAACAGCGCCCTCTGTCCGCGAAAAGCGCGGACCGGGGGCGCTCGTCATTTCTACTCCGGGGGCCGTTCTGATCGCCGCCGGGTCCGCCGCTGGTTTTCCCTCACTCGGGCTGCGCCCTCGATCTTCTGGTCACGGTCCGCGGCCGCTGATTTCCGGTACGCCGTAAGCCGGCCGAAAGTGATGACGTCAGCGCGCCGGTGCAGCCCGTAGGCTCGCGCGATGGATGACGGTGAGCCGGGTGCGGTTCCGCGGGCCGGCATGGTGATCAGCGTGCGCAGCCGCGAGGACGTGGTGGTCGTCGACCCGGAACGGTTCCTGGCGGCGGCGCGCCGGGCCCATCTCGCCGACCATCCGGACGCGGACCCGGCCGACATCGCGGACGTCTACGACGCGGTGCACGCGCTGCTCGACCGCTACGGCTCGCTGGGCTCCGACCACCCGGAGGTCGCCGGCGGAGCGACCACCCGGCGACAGATGTCCGGCGGCGTCGGCTGGCTGCCCGGCGACCGCGTGCCGGACCGCCCCGACGGCCTCTCCCCAGCCGGCACGATCAGCGAGATCAACCTCGACGTCACCACCCCGCTCCAGGACCACGGCTGCTTCCTGCCAGAAGATCAGGGGGCGTGATGGCGGGTCTGCTCGTTCTGGGCCCGGGAGCCGACTGGGTGGTCAGTGGCGGGCTGTTCGACTGGGTGCTGGAGTTTCTGCGGGCGCGGATCTCGGCGCCGGAGGCCAAGGCTCACCTTCGGGAGATTGTCGACAACAACCTGGGGTCGTTCTGGCTCGCCGAGTTGTCGCCGGCGGCGCGGGACGAGGCGATGGAACTGTTGCGCCACGAGCTTGTCGAGGCCGGGCGACAGGAACTGCCGGACGGTGACGGGAAGGCTGACGTGATCCGGCGCCTGCAGGAGCTTGCTGATCTGGCGGGGTCATCCCGCCGCTGCTGATCGTTCTCGGCCACGAGCGGTGTGGCGCGGCCGAGGTCACGGTCGGTGCGATCGCCATCGGCGCATGGCGCCCGCTACGACCTGGACAGCGGCAAGGTCACCGTGCTCGGCTGGGCACTGTCGCGCGAACGGGCCGGTCCATCATGGACCGGCCCGTTCGCGTTGCCGGGGGCACGAAAGGCGGGACCGGAGGACGTTGCCGGGGCGCGAAAGGCGGGGACCGGAGGACGGTGGCGGCGACGGAAAACAGGGTTCGGAGGACGGTGACGGCGACGGAAAACCGAGTCCGCGGCACGGTCGCGGCTGCGAAAAGCGGGGGCCGGAGCGTGACCGCGGGCACGCTTTGGCGGTTATCAAAGCAAGACGCCGGTCACTGTCGAACCTGTGAGGTACTACCGCAACCCGGGCGATAGCCAGCCCGACAATCAGGCGGGTACGGTACAGACTCCGTGACCGGTGATCTTCTTCCGTTTCGATAGGACAGAAGGCTGAATGGGGAGCAATCGATGCCCGAGGCGCGCCGCTGGTTGAGCTGGCTGCGACGACGTGGCCCCGAGCCGGTCCAGCCCCCGGCCGTACCGAAAGATGATCTGGCCTTGCCGAGCGATCCGTGGCGCCCGGTCGCCGGCGAGTTCGCGCTCCGCCTGCTCACCCTTTCGTGGGAGGCGGTTCATCACATCGGGGAAGCCGAATTCCGCGAGCAGGATCCGGAACGGCGCAAGATCCTGTTCCGGATCGACCACTCGGTCACCCGGGTCCGCCGGCTCGCGGAGAACCTGCGGGTGCTCACCGGCGAGCCGCTGGACGACCCGGATCCGCAGATCACCTCGCTGCACGACGTGGCGCACGCGGCCGGCGCCGCGGTCGAGCACTACGAGCGGCTGCACTTCGGCCCGATGGTGGATCTCGCGGTGGCCGCGTCCGCCGCCGACGACGTGATCCGGATCCTCACCGAGCTGATCGACAACGCCGACCGGTACTCGCCGCCCACCGAGGCGGTCACCATCGCCGCGCACCTGACCGGCGACGGCGACGTGGTGATCCGGGTCGAGGACAGCGGGATCGGCCTCAACCCGGCGCATCTGCCGTGGCTGGAGCGGCTGCTGTCCGGCCCGGACGGCCCGGCCCCCGACGAGCTGCGCCCGGCCCACCTGGGTCTCTCGGTGGCCGCCGTGCTCACCCACCGGCACCCGTCGCTGCGGGTCCGGCTGGTGCCGCGCCAGCCGCGCGGCACCGTCGCGATGCTGCTGATCGGCGCCGACCTGCTCTGCGAGACGCCGCAGGTGGTGCCGGAGCCGGTCCCGGCCCCGACGCCGAACCATCAGAACGACGTGACCATGGTGCTCCCGGTGCAGCGGCCGGGCCAGCGGGCGGCCCCGAAACCGATGCCGCGCCGGGTCCCGGCCAGTGTCCGCGGCACCGAGCCCCCGCCGCCGCCGGCCACCACCGAGGTGCACCGGACCGCGTGGCAGGACGACGCCGCGGACTTCAACGCGGGCGTCGACGCCGCCCGTGCACGAGCCCCCCAGAAACAGAAGGACCCTGATGACCGACTACCGCAACCCTGACGGCCAACCGGACGTCTCCTGGCTGATCGGGCAACTCGTCCGCGACGTGCCGACCATCACCGCGGTCGTCCTGGTCTCCGCGGACGGCCTGCAGCTGGCCTCCTCCGGCCACCTCAGCCGGGAGCACGCGGAGAGCGTGGCCGCCCTGGCCGCCGGTTTCCTCGGCATCACCGGCCAGCTCGGCGGCCTGCTGCAGCTCGGCGCCCCGGAGAACCTGAGCATCCGCTATCCGCACGGCCACCTGGCCTTCCTGCGGATCGACGACCAGGCCGGCGAGTTCGTCGCCGCGCTGCTGGTGGCGGCCCAGCCGCAGACCCAGATCGGCCACCTCGGCTACGCCATGACCACCTTCAGCCAGGCGGTCGGGCACGCGCTCACCCCGGAGACCCGGCAGACGCTGCACCAGGGCACCCTGCCGGCCCCGGCCCGCTGATCGGAGGTCCGGTATGGCCCGAAGGCCGGGGCTGCACTGGAAGGTGCGCCCGTACATGACCGCGAAGGGGCGGACCGGCGGCCGCAACCCGTTGCTGATCCACACGCTGGTGTCCACCGGCAACCGGTACGACCCGGTGCTCGCCGCCAGCCTGGCGCCGGCCTCCCGGTCGCTCTACGAGCAGGCCCGCCGGATGTGCTCGGTGGCCGAGCTGTCGGCGGCCTGCGGGCTGCCGCTCGGCCTGACCCGGTTGCTGATCAACGACCTGCTCAGAATCGGCCAGCTCGTCGTGCACGAGTCCCGGCCGTCACAAGATCTGGCACTCCTGGAGAGACTTCGTGCAGGCCTACTCCGACTCACTTAGCAGCGCCAAGATCGTCATCGCCGGTGGCTTCGGGGTCGGCAAGACCACCGCGGTGGAGGCCATCTCGGAGATCCCGGCGATCCGCACCGAGTCCTGGATGACCGCGGCGGCCGCCCAGATCGACCGGCTCGACCCGGGCATCGACAAGGTCACCACCACGGTGGCGATGGACTTCGGCCGGGTCACCATCGACGACTCGCTGGTGCTCTATCTGTTCGGCACCCCCGGCCAGCCGCGCTTCTGGCCGATGTGGGACGACCTGGTCCGGGGCGCGGTCGGCGCGCTGGTCCTGGTCGACACCAACCACCTGGAGAGTTCGTTCGCCGCGGTCAATTATTTCGAGAATGATGCGGAGGTGCCCTGGATCGTCTGCGTCAACCTGTTCCACGGTGTGCGGACCCACGACCTGGCCGAGGTTCGTGAGGCGCTCACGCTGCCCGCGCACGTTCCGTTGATCGCCGGTGACATCCGCGACCCCCGCGACGTCGCCCACGCCCTGCTGGCCGTCGTGGACCACGCGACGGCACAGGCCATCGGTTAACAGCACCACTGGAGGCACCCCCCATGCGCAAGATCCTGATCGTCGGAGCCGGCCAGGCCGGTCTCCAGCTCGCTCTCAGCCTGCGGGCCGAGGGCTACGAGGTGACCCTGATGTCGGCGCGCACGCCGGAGGAGATCCGCTCCGGCTGGCCCACCTCGACCCAGGCCATGTTCGAGCTGGCGCTGGACACCGAGCGGGCCTACCAGCTGAACCACTGGGAGGAGGTCACCCCGCCGATCCACGGTCTGCGGGTGCAGCTGGCCGCGCCGCCCGGGAACCTGGCGCTGGCGTTCAACGCGCCGTTCCAGCGCCCGGCCCAGTCCACCGACCAGCGGATCAAGATGGCCCGCTGGCTGGAGGACGCCGAGGAGCGCGGCGTCGAGGTGATCTACAACGCGGCCACCACCCAGGACCTGGACGCGATCACCCAGCTCGGCCGGTACGACCTGACCGTGGTCGCGGCCGGCAAGGGCGACCTGGTGGCGATGTTCGACCGGGACCCGAGCCGGTCGCCGTACTCGGAGCCGCAGCGCGGGCTGGCGGTGGCCTACGTGCACGGCCTGGCACCGGACCCGCGGTGGCCGGACCCGCACGTCGGCTTCCACGCGGTGCCCGGCCTCGGCGAGCTGTTCGTGATCCCCGGCCTGACCCACTCCGGCCCGTGCGACATCCTGTTCTGGGAGGCGGTGCCGGGCGGCCCGCTGGACCGCTGGGCCGGGCACCCGGGCCGGATGGACCCGGCGCAGCACCTGGCGATCACCCTGGAGCTGATCCGGGAGAACCTGCCCTGGGTCGCCGAGCGCGCGACGAACGTGCAGCTCACCGACGCCAAGGCGACCCTGCACGGCCGGTACACGCCGACCGTCCGGCGCCCGGTCGCGCACCTGCCCGGCGGGGGCAAGGTGCTCGGGCTGGCCGACGTGGTGATCGCCAACGACCCGATCACCGGCCAGGGCAGCAACACCGCCGCCAAGGCCGCCGACCACTACCTGCGGGCCATCCTGGCGCACGGCGAGCAGCCGTTCGACGAGCAGTGGATGACCGAGACCTTCGAAGGGTTCTGGACCGCGCACGGCGCCGCGGTCACCGGCTGGACCAACGCGATGCTGCAGCCGCTCCCGCCGCACGTCCAGCAGCTGCTCGGCGCCGCCTCGCAGAACGACCGGATCGCCGCCCGCTTCGCGGCCGGCTTCGTCGACCCGAACGACTTCCTGAACTGGTTCGTCGACCCGGAGAAGGCCACCGCCTATCTCGCGGAGGTCGGCGCGGCCGGTTAGACCGGTTTCCGGTACGACGTGAGGCGCGCCCGCCGCGGGCGCGCCTCATCGTGCTCAGGCGCCGCCGCTCCCGGCGGAATACTGGCGGGTGGTGCCCTGGTCCTGGAGGAGGGTGCCGGCCGGCAGCGTGGCGTCGTCGGGCTGGTTCATCGGGGCTTCTCAGCTCGAGCGGACCAGGTGTCACCGTCCGACTCATGTGGACTCGGTCCCCGCCGCAGGCCCCGGCTGTCAGATCCGGCAGGGCGGCGGTATACCCGCTTTGTGAGGAGATGGCCGATCTTGCGTACCGGAAACCATTAGGGGACTCACGGGGAATTCTTAGAAATCGCTTGTAGCGTCAAGAAATGCTGAGTGTGGCGGTCGTGCCGTGATGACCGTGCTCCGGCCGGACGGTTCCGATCCCCCGGAGCCGGCCGTGGAGGAGCCTACCCCGAGCCGTCTGAGCAGCCTGAACACCCCGGTGCGCCGCCGCCGGGCACTGATCGCCCTGGTCGCCGTCTGGGCCGTGGTGATCACCTGGGTGGCGTTCACCCGGGGCGGGGACAGCGGCGCCGAGCCGCGAGCCGCCGCCACGCCGGCGCCGTCCGCGTCGCCCGGCCCGCTCACCGTCGCCGAGGTCTACCAGACCCTGCTGCCCTCGGTGGTGCTGATCCAGACCACCGGCCACGACGCGAAGCAGGCGGCCGAGTCGGCCACCGGCACCGGCGTGATCGCGAACGCCGACGGCACCGTGCTGACCGCCTTCCACGTGGTCGACGGCGCCGAGACGATCAAACTGACCTACACCGACGGCACCACCACGACCGCCCGGGTCGCCACCCGGAACCCGGCGCAGGACATCGCCACGCTGACCCCGGCCAGACTGCCCGAGACGCTGGTCCCGGCGGTGCTCGGCGGCGGCGTCGAGGTGGGCGACGCGGTGGTGGCGATCGGCAACCCGCTCGGCCTGACCGGGTCCACCAGCAGCGGCGTGGTCTCCGGGCTGGACCGCAAGCTGACCCGCGACAAGCAGGACGACATCGCCGGGCTGATCCAGTTCGACGCCGCGGTCAACCCGGGCAGCTCCGGCGGTCCGCTGGTCAACGACCAGGGTCAGGTGGTCGGCATCGTGGTGGCCCTGGCCAACCCGACCGACGCCGGCACCTTCATCGGCATCGGGTTCGCCGTGCCGATCGGCGCCGCCCTGGGCGGCGGCGACAACGGCCCCGGCCGGGCACCACCGCTGTGACGGCACGACAGGCACCACCGAACCGAGGGACGGATTGATGAGCTGGACCGACGCCCCGCCGGCCTCCGCCGGACCGATCGAGAAGGTGCTCTACGAGGTCAAGAAGACCATCGTGGGCCAGGACATCCTGCTCGAGCGCCTGGTCGTGGCGCTGCTCGCCCGCGGCCACATCCTGGTCGAGGGCGTCCCCGGCCTGGCCAAGACGCTCGCCGTGAAATCGCTGGCCACCGCGATCGGCGGGGACTTCCACCGGGTCCAGTTCACCCCCGACCTGGTCCCGGCGGACATCGTCGGCACCCGGATCTACCACCAGCCCACCGGCGAGTTCCAGGTGCAGCTCGGCCCGGTCTTCACCAACCTGCTGCTGGCCGACGAGATCAACCGGGCGCCGGCCAAGGTGCAGAGCGCGCTGCTGGAGACGATGCAGGAGCGGCAGGTCACGATCGGCCGGGAGACCCACAAGCTGCCCGACCCGTTCCTGGTCATGGCCACCCAGAACCCGATCGAGAACGAGGGCGTCTATCCGCTGCCGGAGGCCCAGGTCGACCGGTTCATGATGAAGGTGGTGATCGGCTACCCGAGCCCGACCGAGGAGTTCGTGGTGGTCGAGCGGGCGCTCACCCCGCCCGGCGCGATCCAGCGGATCATCGACCCGGACACCCTGGTCGGTCTGCAGCAGGCCGCCGACCAGGTCTACGTCGACCCGTCCCTGATCGACTACGCGGTGCAGCTGGCCAACGCCTCCCGTGACCCGGCCCGGGTCGGCCTCAGCGATCTGGCCCGCTACGTGACCTTCGGCGCCAGCCCGCGCTCGTCGATCAGCCTGGTGCTCGCCGCCCGCGCCCTGGCCTACATCCGCGGCCGGGAATATGTGATCCCGGAGGACCTCTCCGACCTGGCGCTGGACGTGATGCGGCACCGGATGGTGCTCTCCTACGAGGCGCTCTCCGACGACGTCACCGCCGACGTGATCCTCGCCAAGATTTTGGCGAATCTGCCGTTCCCGGAGCCCGCCGGCCGGGGCCGCTGACCCCGATGAGCGAGCTTGCGAGCGAATCCATGGGCACAGGTGTCAGCTCGTCGCGACGCCGGAGCGGAGCGGAGGCGGCGCGATGAGCAGCCCTCCGGAGCGGCTGCTGCGGCGCCTGGAGTGGCGGCTCGGCCGCCGCCTCGACGGGCGGCTGCAGGGCGCCTACCGCACGGTCTGGCACGGCACCGGGATCGACTTCACCGACCTGCGCGCCTACACGCCGGAGGACGACGTCCGGCACATCGACTGGAACGTCACCGCGCGGCTGGACGAGCCGTTCGTCCGGCAGTACACCGAGGACCGCGAGCTGACCGCCTGGCTGGTGGTGGACAAGTCCGCCTCGATGCGGTTCGGCGGGCACGAGGGCAAGGACTCGGTCGCCACCGAGCTGGCGGTCAGCCTGGCCCGGCTGGTGTCGCAGGGCGGCAACCGGGTGGGCGCGATCCTCTTCGACAACGCGGTGCAGCGGGTCATCCCGCCGCGCACCGGCCGCGACCAGATCCTGCGGATCGCCCAGGAGCTGCTGAAACCGTCCCCGGTGGCGCGGCGCCCGAAACGCTCCCCGGAGCCGGCCGCCACCACCGACCTGACCGCGATGCTGAACCTGGCGGCGAAGACCACCGCCACCCGGCGCAGCCTGATCTTCCTGATGTCCGACTTCATCGGCGACCCGGGCTGGGACCGCCCGCTCGGCGTGCTCACCCACCGGCACGAGGTGGTGGTCATCCGGGTCGTCGACCCGGCCGAGCTGGACCTGCCCGACCTGGGCCTGATCCTGGTGGAGGACGCCGAGACCGGCGAGCAGTTGCTGGTCGACACCAGCGATCCGCTGCTGCGCGACCGGCTGGCCGGTCAGGTCGACGCCCGCGAGGCCGAGCTGGCCGGCGCCATGCGCCGGGCCGGGGTGGCCGCCCACCGGATCACCACCGACCAGGACCTGCTCTCCGCCCTGGTGCAGATGGTGCGGACCGCCGGGCAGGTGCGCCGATGAGCTTCCTCCACCCGTTCGTCCTGGTGATCGCGGTGCTGGTGACCGGCGGCGCGATCGCGGCCTACGTCGCGCTGCAACGCCGCCGCTCCGCGGCGCTCCGATCGGCCGGTTTCGGCACGCTGGCGGGCGGGGGCCTGCGGCGCCATCTGCCGTACGCGTTGCTGCTCGCCGCCCTGCCGATCCTCCTGGTCGGACTGGCCCGGCCGCAGGCCGAGGTCGCCGTGCCGCGGGTCTCCGGCACCGTGCTGCTGGCCTTCGACATCTCGAACAGCATGGCCGCCACCGACGTCGCCCCGACCCGGCTGGCCGCCGCGCAGGCGGCCGCCACCCGGTTCGTCGAGGACCAGCCGGACAGCGTCGACGTCGGGGTACTGGTCTTCGGTGACACCGCGCTGCTCACCCAGGCCCCGACCGACGACCACGCCGCCGCGGCCGCCGCCATCGGCCGGGTCCGGCCCAGCGGCGGCACCTCGCTCGGCCAGGCCATCCTGGTCGCGCTCGGCACCATCACCGGCCGGCCGATCAGCCTCCCGGCGGACGGCTCGGCGCCGGACACCAGCGCGCTCGGCTACTGGCCGTCGGCGACCATCGTGGTCTTCTCCGACGGCGAGAACACCGGCGGGCCGGACGTCGAGGCGGCCGCCGAGCTGGCCGCCGCGGCCGGGGTGCGGATCCAGACGGTCGGTGTCGGCACCGCCCGGGGCGCGCCGGTCGAGGTCGACGGCTACCAGCTGAACACCGCGCTGGACGAGAGCACGCTGACCGCGGTCGCCCAGGTCACCGGCGGCTCCTACCACGCGGCCGGCGACCCGGACACGCTCAACGACACCACCGCGTCGATCGACCTGCGCCTGACCACGAAGAAGGAGCCGCTGGAGCTGACCGCGCCGTTCGCCGGGGCCGCGCTGCTGCTGCTCGCGCTCGGCGGCCTGCTCGGCTCCCGCTGGCACGGAAGGATCGTGTGATGTCGTTCCACTGGCCGTGGGCGCTGGCCGCGGTGCTGGTCGTCCCGCTGCTGCTCGCCGCCCGCTGGTGGCTGAACCGGCGCCGGAAGCGGACCGCGGTGACGGTCTCCAGCGTGGCGCTGATCCGGGCGGCGCTGCCCGGCCGGTCCGCCTGGCGCCGCCGGGTCCCGGTCCTGCTCTTCCTGGCCGGTCTGCTGGCCCTGGCCGGCGCCGTGGCCCGGCCGCAGGCCCGGCTCGCGGTGCCCGCCAACAACACCTCGATCCTGCTGGCCATCGACGTCTCCGGCTCGATGTGCAGCACCGACGTGACGCCGAACCGGCTGGCCGCGGCGACCGACGCGGCCCGCGAGTTCGTCAGGTCGCAGGGCGACGGCACCAAGATCGGCCTGGTCGCCTTCTCCGGCATCGCCGGGCTGCTGGTCACCCCGACCACCGACAAGGACCAGCTGATCGACGCGATCGACACCTTGAAGACGGCCCGCGGCACCGCGATCGGCCAGGCCATCCTCACCTCGATCGACGCGATCGCGGAGATGAACCCGGACGTCCCGGCCACCGGGGTCGACCTGGGCGACGCCGCGCCGGCGCCGGGCGGCTCGGCCCCGCCGGGCGACTACCAGCCGGACACCATCGTGGTGCTCACCGACGGCTCGAACACCACCGGCGTAGACCCGGTGACCGCGGCCGAGCAGGCCGCGGCCCGCCGGGTGCGGGTCTTCACGATCGGCTTCGGCACCACCGAGCCGTCCCCGATGGTCTGCACCCCCGATCAGGTCAGCGGCGACGGCTTCACCGGTGGCGGCGGGTTCCCGGGCGGTGGCGGCTTCCCCGGTGGCGGCCGCGGCCGGGTCCAGGAGATCGACGAGGACGCGCTGACCCAGGTGGCCGACCTGACCGGCGGCCGCTACTTCCAGGCCCAGGACGCCGACGAGCTGAACGGCGTGCTCGGCGACCTGCCCAAGGAGATCGGCCTGCACCAGCAGAACGTCGAGATCAGCTTCTGGTTCGTGCTGGCCGGCGCGCTGCTGGTGACCACCGGCGCCGGGCTCTCGCTGTGGTGGAACCGCGGCCCGGTCCCGGCCCGCCGGCGGTCCCCGGGCGGGTCCGGTTGAGCCGCGCGGGTCGCCGGCCGGGATCCCGGGCATGCTGCTCGCCGACGCCTTCCTTGATCAACTGAACGGTGGCAAGGTGCGGCCGGGCGCCCGGTTCGGTCCGTCCCGGCGGCTCGACCCGGGCGGACGTTCCACCGACGCGGACCGATCGAACGGATGGCCCCTCGCGATCCGTACTCATGCGAGATTGGCGCGCGTGTTCGAGGAGGCCCCGATGATGGAAGAAGCATTTCTGGCGTACACCGCCGGCCACGCCGACGGCTCGGCCGGCCGACGTGACGCGCAGCTCGCCGACGACCCGGAGACCGGTTCGGACTACCGGATCGGTGTGGTGGACGGCAGCGTGGCGGCGTTCCAGGCCGAGCTGGTCGCCGAGGTGCGCCGCCTCCTGGGGGACGCCCACTGAGCCGGAGCGTGGATCGCCTGTCGGATCACCGACCCGAGGGACCACCCGCGGCCCGCGGCTGACCAGGCTTGACGGTGACGCTCGGCGGCGCTGCCCGGGGGTGATCCGATGGCCGGTGAGTTCGTGGTGCGCGGGCGGATCCTGCTGCCGCCCGGCGAGCGGCCGGCCCACGCGGCCCGGGTGATCACCCGGGCCGAGGACACGCTCCGGGCCGACGCGCCCGCGGTGCTGGTCGCCGAGGCGGTCCGCGAGTCGGTGCCACTGCCCGGCGGGGACGGCGCCGTGCCGTTCGAGATCCGGCTGCCCGCCGAGGCCGCCGGACGCTGCACGCTGCGCTTCCACGTGGACGTGACCGGGTCGGGCCGGGTCACCGCCGGTGACTTCGTGTCCACCCGGGCGTACCCGGTCTCCGGCTTCTCCAGCGGTCTCGAGGTGCCGGTGCGCCGCGTCGAGTGACGGGGTCATCTCTGAACCATTCGCACGGACGCGAAGGAGGACACGCGATGACACAGGTGGCTGAGCCCGGTCCATGGCGTAGCCGGGGCGAGTTCCGGGGCGGCGAGCGCGGCACCGCCATGATCTCCGGGGTCACGTTCCGCCCGAAACCGGTGGTCTTCAGCGAGATCAACGGACTGGCGATCTTCGAGGGGGACATCGCCCTCGGCACCGTCGAGCGCCTGGAACAGCAGCTCGCCGAGGCGCGGGAACAGGCCGTGGCCGGGGACATCGCCTCGGCGGTGGGGATCAGCGGGACGCGGTTCCGCTGGCCGAACGCGCTCATCCCGTACGAAATAGATCCGTCTCTGCCGAATCAGCGGCGGGTGACCGACGCGATCGCGCACTGGGAGGCGAACACCCGGATCCGATTCGTCGCCCGGACCCCGGCCAACGCCGGGCAGTTCCCCGACTTCGTGCGGTTCAGCGACGCCGGCGGCTGCTGGTCCTTCGTCGGCATGCAGGGCACCGGCGCGCAGACGATCAGCCTGGGCGGCGGCTGCTCGACCGGGAACGCGATCCACGAGATCGGGCACGCCATCGGGCTGTGGCACGAGCAGAGCCGCGAGGACCGGGACATGTTCGTCCGGATCAACTGGGCCAACATCCAGCCCGGGATGGAGCACAACTTCGACCAGCACGTCACCGACGGGGACGACCTGGGCGGGTACGACTACGGCTCGATCATGCACTACCCGCGGACCGCGTTCAGCGCCAACGGGCAGGACACCATCGTGCCGCTGCGGCCGGACGCGCCGATCGGCCAGCGCGTCCGGCTCTCCCCGGGCGACGTCGCCGGGGTGCACCAGATGTACGCGGCGATCCTCGGCAACGGCTGGGCCGGCGGCTGGAGCGAGCTGTACAGCGAGAACGACCAGCTCGGCTCGCTCGACGTGGCGGCCAACGCGGACGGCCGGCTGGAGGTCTTCGGGATCGGCGCCGACGAGCGGATCTGGCACACCTGGCAGACCCGGCCCGGCGGCGGCTGGACCGGCGGGTGGGCCGAGCTCTACGGCGACCCGGACCGCCTGGTGACCCTGCGGGCCGCGCGGAACGCGGACGGCCGCCTGGAGGTCTTCGGGATCAACAGCGAGGGCCGGATCTGGCACACCGCGCAGAACGCCCCGAACGGCGCCTGGGCCGGGGGCTGGGCCGAGCTCTACAGCGAGACCGACCGGCTGGCCGGCCTCGACGTGATCGCCAACCAGGACGGCCGGCTGGAGGTCTTCGGGGTCAACAGCGAGGGCCGGATCTGGCACACCTGGCAGGGCAAGCCCGGCGACGGCTGGGCGGAGCTGTTCAGCCCGGTCGACCGGCTCAGCACGCTGCGCGCGGCCCGCAACGCGGACGGCCGGCTGGAGGTCTTCGGGATCAACGGCGAGGGCCGGATCTGGCACACCTGGCAGGTCCAGCCCGGCGGCGGCTGGGTGGACGGCTGGTCCGAGCTGCACAGCGAGATCGACCGGCTGGCCATGCTCGATGTGACGGCCAACGCGGACGGCCGGCTGGAGGTCTTCGGCGTCAACGGCGAGGGCCGGATCTGGCACACCTGGCAGACCTCGCCCGGCGGCGCCTGGAACGGCGGCTGGGCCGAGCTCTACCGGGAGGCGGACCGGCTGCGCACGCTGCGCGCCGCCCGGAACCGGGACGGCCGGATCGAACTCTTCGGGATCGACGCCGCGGGGCGGGTCCAGCACACCTGGCAGATCCGCCCGGACACCACCTGGATCGGCGCGTGGCGGGAGCTGCACGCCGAGAGCGACGTCCTCACCACCCTGGCCGTGCATCCCGGCGCGGACGGCCGGCTGGAGCTCTTCGGGCTGGGGGAGAAGGGCCGGATCTGGCACACGTGGCAGCTCTGACCTGCGCTTTCCGCGCTTCGTCGCGGTGGCCGAGCCCCGAATCGGGACCCGCTTTGGCATCCGGTTCGAGGCTCGGCTAATGTTTCATCCGTCGCCGGGGAAACCGGGCGGCGATGCGGAAGTGGCGCAGTGGTAGCGCATCACCTTGCCAAGGTGAGGGTCGCGGGTTCGAATCCCGTCTTCCGCTCGGAGAGGCTGTTGCCGGTTCCATTGGGCACCGGCCTGCTCGGTGGAGTGGCCGAGAGGCGAGGCAACGGCCTGCAAAGCCGTGTACACGGGTTCAAATCCCGTCTCCACCTCGCTAACTGCGGGCGATTGGCGCAGCGGGAGCGCGCTTCCTTGACACGGAAGAGGTCACTGGTTCGATCCCAGTATCGCCCACGAGTGACAGGGGCTCTGTGTCCGCGGGAAGCGCGGACCGGGGCCCCTCGTCTTGTCTGCTCGGGGGCCGAGCGCCCGGAAACCCCGCGTTACGGTGGTGACGGCCGTGGGCTTGCTCTTCGAGCATCGTGACGCCGCGAGCGGCGTGAGCATCGTCGACCGGGTGTGGCGGACCCGTAGTGACGCCGAAGGCACCATGACGTCGGCGGCCCGGACGTGTTGCCAGCTGATCGTCACGCGGACGCGGGGACAGCTGCGCGTCGACCTGCGCGGGCCGGAGACCAGGGCGACCGTTGCGCCGGTGCCGCCGGACGCCGAGTTCCTCGGGGTGCGGTTGGCGCTCGGCGCCGTTCTCCGGCCGCATCCGGCGGTCGCGATCGTCGACGGGCACGTGTCCTTCCCGGTGACCGGGTCGGGCCGGGTGGTCATCGGCGGCGCGGAGTGGGAGGTGCCGGCGTACGACAATGTCGAGCATTTCGTCCTTCGTCTGCGGGAGGCGGGGCTGCTGGTGCGGGCGCGACTCCAGGGCTATCCGTCGCAGCGGACCCGGCAGCGGCAGCACCGGGCGATCACCGGGCTGTCCCCGACCGCCGTCGGGCAGATCGACCGGGCGAACGCCGCCGCCATGATGCTGCGTGCCGGCCGGGACTGGCGGGCGGTCGTCGACGAGCTCGGGTATTTCGACCAGGCGCACCTCGGGCACGCGCTGCGGCGCTACATCGGGCAGACCGCGCGGGGCCTGCGGGCGGGCGGCGACGCCTCGATGTCGTTCCTGTACAAGACCGGTGCCGAGCCGGGCAGCTAGCTTTCCCCCGACCACCCGGAATCGGAGGAAACCGTGCTGCTCAGCGTCAACATCTTCGTCAGCCTCGACGGGGTCGTGCAAGGACCGGGACATCCGGACGAGGACCGTTCCGGCGGCTTCGACCGCGGCGGGTGGCTCGTCCCGCACGCGTCCGGGCACACCGACGAGGTCGTGCGGGGCTGGTTCCGGGAGGCGGGCGCCTTCCTCTTCGGGCGTACCAGCTACGGCCTGCTCGGCGCGTACTGGCCGCGGGTCACCGCGCCGGACGACCCGATCGCCGCCAGCCTGAACACCCTGCCGAAGCACGTCGTCAGCCGGACGCTGACCGACGAGCAGGCCGGGTGGGGTCCGGCCACGGTTCTCCGCGGCGACCTGGTCGACGAGGTGCGCCGGCTCAAGGAGCTGCCCGGCGCGGAACTCCAGGTGCACGGCAGCTGGCAGCTGGTGCAGGCGCTGCACCGGGCCGGGCTGGTCGACCGCTACCGCCTGCTCCAGTTCCCGGTCGTGGTCGGCGCCGGCAAGCGCCTGTTCCCGGACGGCGCGACCCCGGCGGCCTTCACCGTCGAGGAGACCACGCGTGTCCTGCCGGGCGGCGTCGTCGCGCTGACCCTGACCCCGGCGTCCGTCGGGACGGTCGCCGCGGGCGAGTACGCGGTGGACCAGGGCCGCTCGACGCCGGTCATCGGCCGGTGAACCAGCGGTCGTGCAGGCGGCGCAGTGTGGGTGGCGCCCACCAGTTCCAGTCGCCGAGCAGGCTCATCGCGGCGGGCAGGAGCAGGCCGCGGACCACCGTGACGTCGAGGAGCAGGGCGACCGCCATCGCGAAGCCGATCTCCTTGACCGCGATCAGGTCGCCGAGCAGGAAGCCGAGGAAGACCACGCCGATGCCGAGCGCGGCGGCGGTGACCACCGGCCCGGACTTCGCCAGGCCGGCCCGCACGGCCCGGTCGCCGGCGGTCCCGGTGGTCCCGGTCGTCCCGGCGGCCGGGGCGGCCAGGCTCTCCTCGCGGATCCGGGCGAGCAGGAACACCTCGTAGTCCATCGACAGCCCGAAGACGAAGACGAACAGCAGGACCGGGGTGGTGACGTCGATCGCGCCCCACGAGTCGAAGCCCAGCAGGGCGTCGCCGACACCCCACTGGAAGACCACGACCAGCACGCCGAGAGTGGCGAGCAGGGTGAGCGCGTTCATCAGCAGCGCCTTGAGCGGCACGACCAGCGAGCCGGTCAGCACGAACAGCAGCACCGCCGTGGGCAGCAGGACGACCAGCAGCGCGAGCGGGAAGCGGCTCGCCACCGAGTCGCGGTAGTCGACCAGCTCCGCGGCGGCGCCGCCGACCAGCACCGGGAACGGCGGATCCATCGCCCGGATCGCGCGGACGACGTCCCGGGAGGCCGGGCCGGCGGTCTCGCCCTCCGGCGTGACGTCGAGGACGGCCGCCCCGGCGGCGATGTCCGGCCGGGCCTCGACCCGCAGCACGCCGTCCAGCCGGTTCACCGCGTCCAGGAAATCGCGGTCCGGGTCGGCGCCGGTGACCACCACGATCGGGTCGGCCTGGCCGCCGCTGAAGTCGCGCTGCACCGTCTCGCGCAGCTGGCGGGCCTCGGCCGCGGCGGGCAGCGCCCGGGCGTCGGAGTTCTCCAGGTTGACCGCGACCAGGAACGGCAGCGCGAGCCCGAGCAGGCCGGCCGTGACCGCGAGCGCGACCGGCGCCGGCCGGGCCTGCGCGACCGCGGCGAGCCGGGCCAGCAGGCCGGGGCCGGGGCGGGACCGGCGGGCCGCCGGGATGCGGCGGTGCGCCACCGCGATCAGCGCCGGTACGACGGTCAGCCCCGCCCCGGTGGCCACCAGCACCGCGACCGCCCCGCCCAGCGCCATCGCCCCGAGCAGCGGCTCGGCGAACGCGGACAGGCCGGCCATCGCGGCCCCGACGGCGAGCCCGGCGATCAGCACGGTACGGCCGGCCGTCGCCATGGTCCGGGCCAGCAGTTCGGCGACCGGGGCGTCGTGGTCCGCCTCCCGTTCCTCGCGGAACCGGGCGACGATCAGCAGCGCGTAGTCCACCGCCAGCCCGATGCCGAGCAGCGTGACCACGTTGACCGCGAACTCGCTGACCTCGGTGAGCGCGGACAGCCCGGTCAGGCCGAGCAGCGTCACCGCCACGGTGCCCAGCGCGGCGGCGACCGGGATCGCGCCGGCCGTGACGCCGCCGAGCAGCAGCGCCAGCAGGCCGAGCAGGACCACGAGCGCCACCGATTCGCCGAGCGCCGCGTCCGCGACGGCCTGGTCGGCGAACGCGCGCTCGGCCAGTTTCTCGCCGCCGACCAGAACCTGCGGCGCGTCGATCCGGTGCAGCGCGGCGGCCACCGCGTCCTCCACCCGCTCCCGCCGGTCGTCGGGCAGGCCGCGGTCCAGCTCGACCCGGATCAGCGAGCTGCGGTTGTCGGCGCCGATCCGGCCGCCCGGCGCGCTGTAGAGGTCCTCGACCTCGGTGACGCCGTCGATCGCCCGGATCGCGGCGGCGACCGCGGTGACGTCGTCGACCAGCGCCTGGTCGTACACGTCGCGCCCGCCGACCACCGCGACCACCGTCGGGCCTTCCGGCTGCAGCTGGTCGAGCCGCCGGTCGGCGAGCTGGGACGGGGCGTCCGGCCGCAGGCTGCCGGTGGTCGCGAGGCGGTCGAAGAGCTGCCCGCCGAGGACCACCCCGGCGATGGTCAGAATCAGCCAGACGCCGAGGACCAGCCACCGCCGGTGGGCCACCGAGCGGCCGAGTGCGCGCACCATCACCGGGGCATGCAAGCACCTTCAGGTGTCCGGCACCAGCCGGGGATCGACAGGGATCAGCCGGACGGCCGCCCGGATCTGACCGGTCGGCGGGCGGTCGAGTCGGACAGCCGACGCCGCTGCCGCACCGCGTCCAATTAGGATTCCTCAATCTGTCAGGAACGTGTGACGGTCGGGGGAATGCCGTGTTCCGGCGTGCGCTGAGTGGGATCGTCGCCTTGGCAACCGTGGTGGCGATGTCGTCGTTCACCACCTCGCAGCCGGCCGCCGCGGTGGCGCTGCCGACCGGCTTCCAGGAGCAGATCGTCTTCAGCGGGCTCAGCTCGCCGGTCGACCTGGAGTTCGCGCCGGACGGGCGGGTCTTCGTCGCCGAGAAGGGCGGCCGGATCAAGGTCTTCGACGACCTGGCCGACACCACCCCGACGGTCTTCGCCGACTTGTCGTCCAATGTGCACAACCAGTGGGACCGCGGCCTGCTCGGGATGACGCTGGCCCCGGGCTTCCCGGCCAACCCGTACGTCTACGTGCTCTACACCTACGACGCGCCGCCCGGGCAGACCGCCCCGGTCTGGAACGACGTGTGCGCCAACGCCAACGACGGGCGCTGCGTGGTCACCGGCCGGCTCTCCCGGCTGCAGGCCGGCGGCAACACGATGACCGGCAGCGAGCAGGTGCTGCTGCACGACTGGTGCCAGCAGTTCCCGAGCCACTCGATCGGGGACATCGCGTTCGGCGCCGACGGGATGCTCTACGTCGCGGCCGGTGACGGCGCCAGCTTCAGCGCGGTCGACTACGGCCAGTTCCCCACCGGGGCGCCGACCAACCCGTGCGCCGACCCGGCGAACGAGGGCGGGGCGCTGCGCTCGCAGGACGTCCGGACCGCCGGCGACGAGACCCAGCTGGACGGCGCGCTGCTGCGGCTCGACCCGGCCACCGGCGCGGCCGCCCCGGGCAACCCGAACCTGGGCGCCGCCGACCCGGACACCCGCCGGATCGTCGCCCACGGGCTGCGCAACCCGTACCGGATCACGATGCGGCCGGGCACCAGCGAGACCTGGATCTCCGACACCGGGTGGAACACCTGGGAGGAGGTCAACCGGGTGGTCGATCCGACCGCCGGCGTGACCAACTTCGGCTGGCCCTGCTACGAGGGCAACGCCCGGCAGTCCGGGTACGACAGCGCCAACCTGCCGATCTGCGAGACCCTCTACACCGCGCCGGCCGGCACCACCACGGCGCCGTTCGTCGCCTGGAACCACTCCAGCAAGCTGATCGCCGGCGAGGCCTGCCCGACCGGCAGCTCCTCGTCGACCGGGGTGGCGTTCTACCCGGCGGCCGGCGGCCCCTACCCGGCCGAGTACCGGGGCGCGATCTTCTTCGCCGACTACTCGCGCCGGTGCATCTGGGCGTCGCTGCCGTCCACCCCGGGCGGCCTGCCCGATCCGGCCAACCTGCGCACCTTCGTCTCCGACGCGGCCGGCCCGGTCGACCTGGAGGTCGGCCCCGGCGGCGAGCTGTACTACGCCGACCTGGGCGGCACCGTCCGCCGGGTGCGCTACTTCCCGGGCAACCAGCCGCCCACCGCGGTGATCGACGCGACCCCGACGCAGGGCCCGGCGCCGCTGACCGTGACCTTCAACGGGGTCGCCTCGTCCGACCCGGATCCGGCCGACGAGGGCCGCCTGAAGTACGCCTGGGACTTCACCGGCGACGGCGTCACCGACGCCACCACGCCGACCGCGACCTTCACCTATCCCACGCCGGGCACGCACACCGCCAAGCTGACCGTGACCGACACGTTGAACGCGACCGGCACCAGCACGGTGACCATCACGCCCGGCAACGAGGCGCCGACCGGGGTGATCGACACCCCGGCCGCCGGCACCACCTGGAAGGTCGGCGACACCATCGCCTTCACCGGCCACGCCACCGATCCGCAGGAGGGCGGCCTGCCCGCCGCGCGCCTCGACTGGGACCTGGTGATGCACCACTGCTCGGCGCCGGACAACTGCCACGAGCACGACATCCGCCGGTGGACCGGGGTGGCGTCCGGGTCGTTCGAGGCGCCCGACCACGAGTACCCGTCCTATCTGGAGCTCAAGCTGGTCGCCACCGACCAGGGCGGCCTGACCCACACCGTGTCGCGGCGGCTGGACCCGAAGACGGTGGACCTGACCTTCACCACCGTCCCGGCCGGGCTCCAGCTCGCGGTCGGCTCCTCGTCGAGCGTCACGCCGTTCACCCGCACGGTGATCGAGGGTTCGACCAACTCGGTGTCCGCGCCGTCGCCGCAGGGCGCCTCGGCGTTCGCGTCCTGGTCGGACGGCGGGGCGCAGACCCACATCGTGACCGCGCCGGCGACCGCGACGACGTACACCGCGACCTACACGACCACCCCGGCGCAGCAGCGGATCGGGTTCACCGGGATCGGCGCCTCGCTGGACTCCGGCGACGCGAACCACATGAACGGCTCGCGGTTCGTCACCGGCGCCGACCCGGCGACGGTCACCTCGATGTCGGTGTACGCCAAGGGCGTGCAGGCCGCCCCGAACAACCAGTACCAGCTGGCGATCTACACCGACGCGAACGGCTCGCCCGGCACCCGGGTGGCCGCCAGCAGCGCCGGCACGCTGACCGCCACCGCGTGGAACACCCGGCCGATCAGCGCCACCCTGGCGCCGAACACCGCCTACTGGCTGATGTACAACACCAACGGCGACAACAACCTGAGCTACGACGCCGGCGCCGCCAACCAGGGCGCGTGGAGCGCCGCGACGACGTTCGGCACCTGGCCGGCGACGTTCGGCACGGCCAGCCGGTGGAACGCGAAGTTCTCGATCTACGCGACCACCGGCGTGGACACCACCGCGCCGGCGGTGACCACCACCGTCCCGGCCGGCGGCGCCACCGGGGTGGCGACGACCGCGCCGATGACCGTGCGGTTCAGCGAGGGACTGGCGGCCGGCACCGTCACGCCGGCCAACCTGGAACTGCGCGGCCCGGGCGGCGCCCTGGTCACCCGGACCGTCACCTACGACCCGGCGGACCAGTCGGCGACGATCACGCCGTCCGCGCCGCTGGCCGCCGCCACGGCGTACACGGTGACCGTCCGGACCGGCGTGACCGACGCGGCCGGCAACCCGCTCACGACCGCCCACCAGTTCTCCTTCACCACGGCCGCGGCGAGCGCCCCGCGCTTCGGGTACGACCAGGTGGGCGCCGCGCTGGACTCCGGCGACGCGAACTACCGGAACGGCTCCCGGTTCGTCACCGGCGCGACCGCGTTCCCGGTCAGCCAGATCTCGGTCTACGCGAAGTCGGTGCAGGCCGCGCCGGCCAACCAGTACCAGGTGGCGATCTACGCCGACGCGAACGGCTCGCCCGGCGCGCTGGTCGCGTCGAGCACCTCGGGCACGCTGACCGCCAACGCCTGGAACAGCCGGCCGATCACCGCCACCCTGGCCCCGAACACCGCCTACTGGCTGGTCTACAACACCAACGGCGACAACAACTTGAGCTACGACACCGGCGCCGCGAACCAGGGCGCGTGGAGCGCGCCGACGACGTTCGGCACCTGGCCGGCGACGTTCGGCACGGCCAGCCGCTGGACCGCGAAGTTCTCCATCTACGCCTCGTAGGCCCTACCCGGCCAGCTGGTCGCGCCGGCGGATCAGGTGGGCCTGCTCGGCGGTGTTGCCGCTCAGCTCGACGGCGCGGTCGTAGGCCGCCCGCGCCTCGTCGCTGCGGCCCAGCCGGCGCAGCAGCTCGGCGCGCACCGCGTGGTAGGCGTGGTAGTCGGTGAGCGGCAGCCCGGCGATCTGGGCCAGCGCGACCTCCGGGCCGTCCAGCTCGGCGACCGCGATCGCCCGATTCAGCCGCACGATCGGCGACGCGTCGATCCGGATCAGCTGCTCGTAGAGGGCGAGGATCTGCGCCCAGTCGGTGTCCCGGACGTCCCGGGCGTCGGTGTGCACCGCGTTGATCGCGGCCAGGATCTGGTAGCGCCCGGGCGGCTCCCCGGCGGCGAGCCGGGCCCGGACCAGGGCGTGCCCCTCGGCGATCAGCTGCCGGTCCCAGGCGCCGCGGTCCTGCTCCGCGAGGGTGACCAGCTCACCGCTCGCGGACACCCGGGCGGGCCGGCGGGCCTCGGTGAGCAGCATCAGCGCCAGCAGCCCGGCGGCCTCCCCGTCGGCCGGCAGCAGCGCGTGGACCAGCCGGGTCAGCCGGATCGCCTCGGCGGTCAGGTCGGCACGCACCGCCGGGGTGCCGGGGCCGGACGCCAGGTACCCCTCGTTGAAGATCAGGTACAGCACGGCGAGCACCCCGGTGACCCGGGCCGGCAGATCGTCGCGCAGCGGCACGCCGTACGGGATCCGGGCGGTCTTGATCTTGGCTTTGGCGCGGGTGATCCGCTGGCCCATGGCGGTCTCCTGGACCAGGAACGCATGGGCGATCTCGGACACCGTCAGCCCACCGACCATCCGCAGCGTCAACGCCACCCGGGCCTCCATGGCGAGCGCCGGATGACAGCAGGTGAAGACCAGCCGGAGCCGGTCGTCGTCGATCGCGCCGAGCGGCTCCGGCGTGCCGGACAGCATCAGGGCCTCCCGGTGTTTCTCGTCGCGCCGGACCTCGCGGCGGAGCCGGTCGATCGCCTTGCGGTTCGCGGTGGTGGTCAGCCAGGCGCCGGGCGCGGGCGGGACGCCGTCGACCGGCCAGCGCTCGACCGCGGTCGCGAACGCCTCGGCGGCCATCTCCTCGGCCAGGTCGAGGTCGCCGAACCGGCGGGCCAGGGTCGCCACCACCCGGGCCCACTCCTCGTGGTGGACCCGGGTGAGGGTCTCCGCGACGGTGGTCACGCGTCCAGGAACGGTCGCAGCTCGACCCGCCGGTTGCAGGCCGCCGACCCGCGCGCGGCCAGCCGCAGCGCCACGTCGAGGTGCGGCGCCTCGACGATCCAGAAGCCGATCACGAACTCCTTCGACTCCACGAACGGCCCGTCGGTGACCACCGTCTCCGCGCCCCGGCTGTCGATCACGGTGGCCGCGTCCGGCCCGCCCAGGCCGCCCGCGAAGACCCACTGCCGGTCCGCCCGGAGCTGCTCGTTGAACACGTCGATCGCGGCCATCTCCGCCTCGGTGGCCCGCTCGCCCGAGTCGTGCAGCACGTTGATCAGATACTGCGCCATCGCGATCATCTCCCGAAGCCCCGGCGGCCCCCTCCGGACCGCCTCACAACTCTGCTACGAACACCCCCACCCCGATCCGACACCCCACCCAAGATCCCAGCAGACAATTTCCGGTACGCCCGGAGCGCGCCGTCGTACCGAAAAGCCTCTTCGGTCATCGCCACGCGGCTGTCATCACCGAATTCTTCCGCCGATCCGCGCCAGTCATCTGGGGTGATCTTCTCCGCACAGGACAGGTTCGTCCGGCATCGGCACCTCGCGAATCTCCGACGGGGTTTCGTCGTGCCGTCCGAGAATCCGGGATGTGGCGTGCCGGACGCCATCGGTCAGGTGGTCAGCGCAGGGCGTCGCGCAGGAAGGCGGCGGTCTGGGCGGTCGCGGCGCGGGCCGCCTGGGTCTCGCGCAAGGCGTCCAGGGCCAGGAAGTCGTGCACGGCGCCCTGGTAGCGGACCGCGGTCACCGGGACGCCGGCCGCGCGCAGCTTCGCGGCGTAGGCCTCGCCCTCGTCCCGCAGCACGTCCGCCTCCGCCACCACGACCAGCGCCGGTGGCAACCCGGCCAGCTGCTCGGCCGTGGCCCGCAGCGGCGACGCGGTGATCTCCGCCCGGAGCGGCACGTCCGGCAGGTACTGGTCCCAGAGCCACGGCATGGTGTCGCGGCGCAGCCCGTACCCCTCGGCGAACTGGTGGTAGGAGTCGGTGCCGAACGCGGCGTCGGTGACCGGGGTCAGCAGGGCCTGCGCGGCCAGCGCCGGACCGGACCGCTGCTTCGCCAGGATGGCCACCGCGGCGGCCAGGTTCCCGCCGGTCGAGTCGCCGGCGACGGCGATCCGGCACGGGTCCAGCCGGTGCGCGGCGCCGTGCACGGCCACCCACTCCAGGGTCGCGTAGAGCTCCTCCACCGCGATCGGGTAGCGGGCCTCCGGCGCCCGGCTGAACTCGACGAACACCACCGCGGCGCGGGCCTGCCCGGCCAGCTCGCCGGCCAGCCGCCCGTGGGTGCCGAAGTCGCCGGCCACCCAGCCGCCACCGTGGGCGTACAGAATCGCCGGAAGCTCCCCGCGGGCCTGGCCCGGCCGGACGATCCGGACCCGCACCCGCCCGGCCGGGCCCCCCGCGACCTCGACCGGCTCCACCTCCAGGCCGGCGTCCGCGGGCCGCGGCGGGTCCTGCGCCGCGACCAGCTCCTTGCGGGCCCGCTCGACGTCCAGATCCGCCGGGTACGGCGGCGACGCGCACTCCCGGGCGAACTGCTCGGCCGCGGGCTCCAGGACCGGCTTCGGGTAGCTCATGCCCTCAGCGTGCCGGGTCGTCCTCCGCGCGTCGTCCGTCGAATGACTGCAGCGACGGCAGCTGCGTCCGCCGGGTCACCCCGAGAATCGGATAAGCCCTGCTCAGATGGGTGCCCACGGTGCGCGCGGAGAGGCCCAGCCGGGCCGCGATCCGGGCGTTCGTCAAGCCCTGCGCGGCCAGCGTCACCACCTGCCGCTGCTGCGGGGTGAGCCCGGCCGCCGGCGTGCCCGGCCGGGGTGGCGCGGCCGCCGCGGCCAGCTCCGCGTCGGCCCGTTCCCGCCAGGCGGTCAGCCCGGCCGCCGCGAACACGTCCCGGGCCGCCCGCAACAGCGGCCGCGACTCGGCCGGGCGCTGCCGCCGGCGCAGCCACTGCGCGTAGTCCATCCTGGTCAGTGCCCGCTCGACGGCCCACTGCCCGGCCCCCGGCTCGGCCAGCGACCGCCGGAACAGTGACTCGGCGCCCGGGTCCGGCCCGGCCAGCAACGCCCGGGCCCGATGCCAGATCGCGGTCAGGCGCGCCGAGCCCAGGGTCCGCGCCCGCGTCGCGGCCGCGGCGACGATCGCGGCGACCTCGTCGGTACGGTCGGCCGCCCCCGCCACCGAGGCCAGATCCGCCAAGCACAGATCGGCGATCCGGTGATGGACCGGCCGGCCGTCGCCGTCGAAGTGCCGCCGCAACCGGTGGAAGGCCAGCGCGTGCTCCCCGCGGATCCCGGCGATCAACCCCTGCGCCCGGTCCAGCCGCAGGTCGTGCAGCGCGTGGTGGCCCGGCTGGAGCGCGTCCCGGGCGGCGCCGAGCCGGTCCGCGGCGTCCGGGTCCTCGCGCAGCACGGCGATCGCGGCGAGCGTGGCCAGGGCGCCGGCCCGGGTGTCGGCGGTGGCCACCCCGTGCCGGGCCGCGTCGGCCACCCGCAGCGTCCGCTCCGCCGTGGCCCGCGCCGCGTCCAGCTCACCGGCGTCGAGGTGGGCCCAGGCCAGCGCGCCCAGCGCGATCGGCCGGATCAGGCCGCCGGGCGGGGCGGACGCGGCGGCCCGGGACAGGTGCCGGGCGGCCAGGGCGGTCTCGTGCCGGGCCAGCGCGATGGTGCCGAGCACGACGGCGTGCTCGTCGGGCGCCATCCGGTCCGGGTGGTCTCCGCCGATCAGCCGCCGGATGGCGCCGTCCGGGTCGGCGTCGTCGACCACGGCCCGTGCCCAGGTGGCGAGCAGCGCGGTCGGCGCGGCCGGGATCCGGGCCCGGATCCCGGCCCGGGTCGGCTCGTCGCCGCGCAGCCAGGCGATCCGGAGCAGCTGCCCGAGGTCCTGCACGGTGTGCTCCGGGAGCGGGCGCTGGTCTCCGTGCGCCGGTCCGCTGGCCGGCTCGCTCTGCCCGGCCGGTTCGCTGCTCAGCCGGCTGCTGGTCAGCCGGCTCTCGCCGGCGGGGATGCTGCTCACCTGCCTTTCCCCGGCGGGGATGTCGGTCAGCTGGCTCTCCCAGGCCGGTTCGCCGGCGAGGCGGGCGTGCCGGGCGGCCAGGCGGCGGCGGGCGTCGGCGAGTCCCGGTTCCGGTGTGCGCGCGGCGGCCAGGCTGAGCGCGTAGGCGGCGGCTCGCGCCCGGCCCGCCCGGACCAGCTCGGTGCCGGCCCGTGCCAGCACGCCGGCCAGCGACTCGTCGGCGGCCGGCTCAGCCCGCGCGAGGTGCCACGCCCGGGCCGGAGCACCCGCCGGCAGCCGGGCGGCGAGCCGATGCCGAGCCTGCCGGACCAGCCCCGACCCGGCCCGGTCCAGCACCGCGGCGCGCACCACCGGATGCCGGAACCGCAGCCGCCGCCCGGGCCGCAGCACCCCGCGCGCCACCAGTTCGGCGCGGACCTCGGGCGCCATGTCGACCCACGTCCCGGGCGTCTCGGCGGCCAGCGCCACCAGGACCGCGTACCGGAGCTGGGTCTCGTCCAGGTCGTCCACTCCGGACGCCAGCGCCCGGCGCAGCCGGGGCGGCACCGGCAGCTCGGTCATGGTCGGCGTGATCTCCGCGGCCGCCGGCAGGTGCCGGGCCAGTTCGTCGAGCGCCAGCGGATTTCCGGCTGCCTGAGCCAGCACCAGCCGCGCCGCCGGGTGGGTCCGCACCCCGGGCCGCGCCGCCAGCATCCGCTCGGCCTCGACCCGGCTCAACCGCCCGAGCGTCACGACCTCCTCCGCCGGGTCGGCCGCGGGTTGCGGCAGCGACGCGGCCAGGACCGCGATGTGCCGCTGCGACCCGATCACGGTACGGGACAGCTCGTCCAGCCGATCCTCATCGTCCACACACCACAGCCACCGCCCCCGCCCGGCCAGCCGCGCCGCGAGCACCGCCACCGCCTGATCCACCGGCATCGGCGTGACCGCGGGCGCCTCCGTCCGGAACAACCCGGCGAACGCCGCCGCCGCCGCGCCGGGCAGCGCACCGGTCTCGTGCTGCACCGGCGTCAACAGCCGCTGCAACCCGGCCCCGGGCAGCGCCGCGTCCCCCGGCAGCCCCCGTACCGCCAGCACCGCCACCCCGGTCCCGGCATGCCGGGCGGCAGCCTCGGCCAGCACCGCGGACCGCCCGGTGCCCCGTTCCCCGGCCACCCGCACCGACCGCCCGGTCCGCAACGCCGCCGCGATCGCCGTCAGCTGCCCGGACCGCCCGATCAGCGTCACCACCGCGGCCCCCGGCAGCCGTTACCGACGGTGGCGCCGACGCCGCTCATCCCGCCGAGGTCCGGTCGACCGCCGCGACCAGCTCACCGAGCTGGGTCCGGTTGGTCACGCCGAGCTGCGGAAAGAGCCGGTACAGATGCGATCCGACGGTCCGCGGCGAGAGGAACAGCCGCTCACCGATCTCCCGGTTCGTCAGGCCCCGGGCCGCCAGCCGGACGATCTGTTCCTGCTGCGCCGTCAGCGCCGCGAAATCCGGCCCGTCCGCCGCCGGAACCGCGATCCGCAGCTCCGCGTGAACCCGCGCGGCCCACGCCGCCGCCCGCAGCCGCTCGAACGTGTCCAAGGCCCCGACCAGCACCTCTTTCGCCCGGGTCGGCTGCTGGGCGCGCCGCAGCCGGTCGGCCAGCTCCACCGCGAGCACCGCCCGTTCGAACGGCCACCGCTCCGCACCCGCCGTCGCCAGCACCGCCGCCAGCCGCTCCGCCGACTCCGCCGGGTCCGCGATCAACAAGGCTGCGGCCGCGGCCAGCCGGATCCGCTGCCGTCCGGTCAACCAGGCTTTCCGGTACGACGTCAGCATCCGCTCATGCCCGTCCCGCGTCGCCTCCGCCCGCCCGTCGTGCCGCGCCGCGATGATCAGATCCGGCAGCACCAGCGGCTGCCAGGGGTGCCGCACCTCGGCCGCGGCCCGCAGCCACCGATACGCCGCGGCATGGTCCCCACCGGCGGCCGCGGCAACGCCCCGAGCCCAGTACAGCCGCAGCCCCATCGCCGGCAGCCCGCGCTCGGGCGACCCGGAGCCGAACGGTTCGCGCTCGGGTGGCCCGGAGTCGAGCCGTCCGTGCTCCGGCGGCGTGGAATCGAGTGGTTCGTCCTCCGTCCGCCCGGAGTCGAGCCGTCCGTGCTCCAGCGGCGCGGAATCGAGTGGTTCGTGCTCCGTCCGCCTGGCGTCGAGCCGTCTGTGCTCCAGCGGCGTGGAACCGAGTGGTTCGTGCTCCGTGTCGAGCCGTCCGCGCCCGTAGCGGATCACCGCGAGCTGCACCTCGGCGCCGGCCCGGACCATGCTCGCCTCGGCCAGTGCCGGCGAAGCGAGCAGCGGCACCAGCAGCCCCTCCGCCTCCACCCACCGACCGGTATCGATCAATGCCCAGGCGGCCGCGCCGGGCGCGGTGAGAAAGGCGCTGGCCGCCGTCCCCTCACGCACCGCCCGAACCGCCGGCCCGAGCAGCCGCAACGCCTGCTCCGGCTCGTCGAGCAGCATCGCCCCGGCCCCGATCGCCGCAGCCGGACCGATCTCGCCGGCGGCCACCGGCTCGGGCACCGCCAGGATCGCCGCCCGCACGTCGTCATCCGGCCGCAGCAGCGCCGCCGGGAAGAGCCGGCGCCCACCCGCCCTCGCCAGCACGGCGGTCAGGGCGTCACTGAGCGGCCCGTACCCCAGCAGAAACGCCGGCAGCGCACTGGTCTCCACCAGCTCACCGGGAACCTCCACCGCCTCTCCTCGATCCGCCTCACCGGTCACGGCGGCCAGCTCATCGGGAGCCTCTGCCGTCTCCCCGCGATTCACCGTGCCGGTCACGTCGGTCAGTTCGCTGCGAGCTTCTGCCGTCTCTCCGAGACTCGCCGTGCCGGTCACGTCGGTGGATGTCGTGGAGCCGAGCTGGGCGGGTGTGGTGGAGCCGAGCTGGGCGGGTGCGGTGGAGCCGGGAAGGTGCGGGGCGGTGTATTCGTTGAGGGCGGCGACCAGCAGATCGGCCGCCTCGGTCACCCGGCCACGCATGGTCAGCACCCACGAGGCGAAGGCATCCGTGGAGGCGCGCAGCGCCGGATCCACGCCGGGCACGGCCCGGGCGCGCGCGAGAATGTCGGCGGCCCACCGGATCCGTCCGATCGCGCCGGCCCGAACGCCCGCTTCCAGGAGCACCGGCGCCCGTTCCGTGAGCGGAAGCAGGTCGCAGGCCTGCTCCAGGAGGCCGACCGCGGTCACCGCGGCCGCCCCGTTCAACGGCCGAGCCGCCGCGATCAGCTCGGCGGCGAGTTTCGGATCGGTGCCGTCGGCCGCCTCCGCCCGGTGCCACAGCGCCCGGCGTGGGTCCGCCGTAGCCTCGGCGAGCATCCGATGCGCCCGCCGCCGCGCCCCCGCCCCGGCCGCGTCCAGGACGGCGAACTCGACCAGCGGATGCCGGAACCGCACCACCGCGTCCACCACGGTGACCAGTCCGGCCTCCTCGGCGGGCTGCCAGACCGCGGGGGTCAGCGCCGGCTCGGCCCGCGACAGCACGGCCACGCTGCGCTCACCGGCCGCAGCCAGCGTCAATGCCCGCCGCGACATCTCCGGCAGGTCCCGAACCCGACGAGCGAAGACCTCGGTGACGCCACCTTCCGCAGCCGCGGTCCGCTCACTGACCGTGCCCTCCGCGGTCGGGGTGCCTGCGGCGAGACCACCGCCCGCGGCCCGGTCCCGCTCCGGGATCCCGGCGCCGTATTCGTGCAGGGCCAAGGGGTTGCCCGCGGCCCGCCGGAGAATCTCCAGCCGGGCCGAACCGCCGGGTGCGGCGAGCCGGTCGAGCAGCCGTTCGGCCTCCCGGTCGGTGAGCGCCGGCACCGGAATCTGCCGCAGCAGCTCAGCCAGTTCCACCGGCACCCGCTCGGTCCGGCTGGCGAACAGCGCGATCACCGGAAGCTGCCGCCAACTGAGCACCGAAGCCACCGTGATCAGCAGGTCCAGGGTCGGCGCGTCGACCCGGTCCACGTCGTCGACCACCAGCACCAGCGGCAACTCCCCGGCCAGCACCGAACAAACCGAACAAACCGCCGCCCGCAACGCCAGCAGATCGACCCGCGGCTCGCCCTCCGCCGCCCCTTCGGTCACCCCGCCGTTCCCGGTCCGTGCGGCAACCTCTGTCCGCCCTCGCCCGTCCGGGCTCGCGGCGTTCGCGGTCGGGGTGCTGGGCGCTGCCTGTTCTCGCCCGGCTCGGGTGGGCGGACTCTCCCGGCCGGCGGGAGTCCGTGGGCTTGCGGTGCCCCGGGTCCGGGCGGCGAGAGCCGTCCCGAGGGCCTGACGCTGTCCAGGCGGCAGGTCGGCCAGGTCCGCCTCGGAGAACAGGGCACGTAACCCGGCATACGGCTCCGCGCCGGTCTCCCCGCTCGCCGTGCGGACGGGGAAGCCGAGGCTGCGGGCATGCGCGGCGAACTGCTCGACCAGCGCGCTCTTCCCGATGCCGGCGGCGCCGAGCACCAGGGCGCCGGAGCCGTCCCGCCGGTCCCGCTCCAGCAGCGCGATCAGCTCGGCCCACACCCCGGTCCGCCCGACGAGCCCGGGCGCGTCCAGGTCGAGATCCATCCCGAGTTCCCCCACCGTGCCGTAGACCGCCGCCCAGTCTGCCCGCCGCGATCACCTCGCCCAAGCCGCAGTGACCCGCGTCGCGCCACCGGCGGCGCCCTATCGGGAGCGCCGCCGGGAGCGGTGATGCGAACGCGGATCAACGGTCAGGGGCGGGTGCGGATCGCGGCGACGGTGAGGAAGCACATCGCGGTGATGGCACCGGCGGCGAGGGTGAGGGAGCCGGCCGGAGCGCCGGTCATGGCCCAGATGTCGCCGGCCAGGAGTGCGGTTCCGGAGAGGGCGGCGGCGACGGCGGTGCGACGGGCGCCGGCGGTTCCGGAGTGACCGGCCAGGACGGCGAAGTGGCGGGCCAGGACGTAGCAGGCGGCGATCAGGGCGGTGAAGGTGATCGAGCCGGCGACCATGTGACCGATGCTGTGCCAGCTCATCGCCGGGGGCATGCCGGGCGGGGTGCCGATCGGGTAGCCGTCGGCCGGGTCCATCACCAGGAGGCCGGCGGCGATCATGCCGAGGCCGCTGACCCGGACCAGGCGCGGGGCCCAACGGCTGGTGACCGCGCGGCGCAGGCCGGTGGCGCCAGCGACCAGCAGGATGCCGGCGAGCACGAAGTTGGTGATCTGCAGCCACCCGAGCGAACCGGTGCTCAGCAGGCTCAGCGGGTGCCGGGTCAGGTCGAAACCGTCCCGGGTCGCGGCCTGGACCAGCGAGACCGTGGCCCAGAGCGGACCGGCGACCGCGAGCGCGCCGAGCAGGAACCGCGTGCCACGACGGGTGCGGTTGCTGGGCGCGGCGGGACGAGAGGCCGGGGTGCGGGTGCTGGCGGTGGCCGGGTGGGTGCTGGTGGAGGTCATCGCGGGGCTCCTTCTCAACGGGGTGTCTGCCCACTCGTCGATCCGGTCGATGTGACAGGTAATCGGCGAGCGGCCGTGCGGGGAGCGGACCCGGGCGCGAGGGTGTCCGGGGCGGGCGGGGCGTGATTACCTGTCACATGAGGTCGGGCGACGTCAGGGTGCAAGCGACCTTGAGGGACGGAGAGAAACGATGCGCTACCTGATGCTGTCGAAGATGCAGGACACCCAGCCCGACGAGAAGCTGTTCGCCGAGATGGCGGCGTTCATCGAGGAGATGACCGCGTCCGGGGTGCTGCTGGCGACCGGCGGCCTGGACCCGGCCGGGTTCAAGATCGCTTCCCGTGGGGACGAGGTGACGGTCACCGATGGGCCGTTCACCGAGGCGCGGGAGGCGATCGGCGGGTTCGCGCTGGTCGAGGTGCGGTCGCGGGAGGAGGCGATCGAGCTGGGCCGGCGGTTCCGCAAGATCGTCGGGGACGGGGAGAGCCTGATCCACCAGGTGTTCGGCTGACATGTCCGAGGTCCGGGCCACGGTCGGCGTCGTCTGGAAGCAGGAGTCCGCGCGGATCGTCGGGGCGCTCCTGCGGATGGTTCACGACGTCGGCCTGGCCGAGGAGCTCGCGCAGGACGCGCTGGTCGCGGCCATGGAGCAGTGGCCGGTCGACGGCGTTCCGGACAATCCGGGCGCCTGGTTGACCACGATCGCCCGGCGCAAGGCCGTCGATCACTTACGGCGCGCCAAGAGGCTTGACGGTACGGCCGTCGAGCCCCGTGACACCGCCGGGGAGTCGTCCGGCGACGACGTGCTGCGGCTGATGTTCATCTCGTGCCATCCGGTGCTGGACCGGGATGCCCGCGCGGCCCTGACCCTGCGGGTCGTCGCCGGCCTCAGCCCCGCCGAGATCGCCCGTGCCTTCCTGGTCGGCGAGCCGGTGATCACCCAGCGGATCGCCGCCGCGAAACGCACCCTGGCCAAGTCCGGGGCCGCCTACCGGCTGCCGTCCGGCGCCGAGCTGAGCGGCCGGCTGACCTCGGTGCTCGAGGTCGTCTACCTGGTCTTCAACGAGGGCTACGCGGCCACCTCGGGCGACGACCTGATCCGGCCCGGCCTGTGCCTGGAGGCGTTGCGGCTGGGCCGGCTGCTGGCCGAGCTGGCGCCGGACGACCCGGAGGTGCACGGCCTGGTCGCGCTGATGGAGATCCAGCAGTCCCGGTCGGCGGCCCGCACCGGGCCGCACGGCGAGCCGGTCCAGCTGCACGAGCAGAACCGCGGGCGGTGGGACCGGCTGCTGATCAACCGGGGCTTCGCGGCGATGCTGCGGGCCCGGGCGGCCGGCGCCACGGCAGCGCCGGGGCCGTATGTGTTGCAGGCCGCGATCGCGGTCTGTCACGCCCAGGCGCGGACCGCGGCGGAGACCGACTGGGGCCGGATCGCGGCGCTCTACGGGGCGCTGGAGCGGCTGCTGCCGACGCCGGTGGTGCGGTTGAACCGGGCCGTGGCGGTCGGCTTCGCGGACCGGCCGGAGGCCGGGCTGGCGCTGGTGGACGAGCTGGTGGCGGATCCGGTGCTGCGGGACTACCACCTGCTGCCGGGGGTGCGCGGGGATCTGCTGCTGCGGCTCGGGCGGGTGGCCGAGGCGCGGCTGGAGTTGGAGCGGGCGGCGTCGCTGACCCGGAACGTGGCGGAGCGGGACTTCCTGCGGGCCCGGGTGGACGCGACCGTCGGTTCCCACGACGCGACCGGCGAGTCCGGCGACCCGGCCGCCGGGGCCGGTGCGGGGCCGGCGCTGGGGCCGGCCGTTGATGAGTTCCTGGTGGGGCTGGGCGAGGCGACGGCTTTCGCGTACCGGAAGAGTCTTGGCCGGGTGCGGCGGGCCTTGGGGGAGCGGACTCCCCTGGCCACCCTCGATCCCGCGGGGGTGGCCGCGGCCGTGGCCGCGATCTGGCCGGACGCGGCGCCCCGGGGGTGGAATCGGCATCTCGCCGCAGTGCGGTCGTTCACCGCGTGGGCCGGTTTCCCGCATCTCGCGGCCGACCTGAGAAATCGCGCCCTGCCCGACGAATCGGACCGGGTGGTGGGCGGTCGCCCGAGCGGCGGGGAGCCGGAGCCGCGCCCGCGATCGGGCGTCTCGCTGCGGGAACGGGTTCTGTGGTCGATGGTGCGGGAGTCAACCGCGACGATCGGGGCCGTCCTCGCCCTGGACGTCGACGATCTGGATCTCTCCGGCCGCCGCGGCCCCGGTGTGACCTGGGGCGAGCAGACCGCCGCCCTGCTGCCCGATCTGATCGCGGGTCGCACCCGCGGCCCGCTCTTCCTCTCGGACCGGCGCCCCGCCCCGGCCCGCCGCCCCGGCCCGGCCGATCTCTGCCCGGAGACCGGCCGGCGGCGGCTCTCCTACGAGCGCGCCGAGTACCTGTTCAAGCAGGCGACCGGCCGCACGCTGCGAAGTCTCCGCGGGCGGGACGTGCGGGACGGAGCGGCCCTCAGCGGTAGGCGGAGTGGCCGGTCAGCGCCTGCCCGATGACCAGCGTGTGGATCTCCGAGGTGCCCTCGTAGGTGAGCACCGACTCCAGGTTGTTGGCGTGCCGCAGCGGCGAGTACTCCAGGGTGATCCCGCTGCCGCCGAGGATGGTGCGGCACTGCCGGGCGATGCCGAGCGCTTTGCGCACGTTGTTCAGCTTGCCGACGCTGACCTGGTGCGGCTTGATCGAGCCGGCGTCCTTGAGCCGGCCCAGGTGCAGCGCCAGCAGCGCGGACGTGTTCAGGTCGACCGCCATGTCGGCCAGTTTCTCCTGGGTGAGCTGGAAGGCGGCGATCGGCCGGTCGAACTGCACCCGGGTGTTCGCGTAGCCGATCGCGGTCTGCAGACAGTCCCGGGCCGCCCCGGTCGCGCCGAAGATGATCCCGAACCGGGCCTCGTTCAGGCAGCTCAGCGGCGCGCCGAGGCTGCGCGCCCCGGGCAGCCGCGCGGAGTCGGGCAGCCGCACCTCGTCGAGGATCAGCTCGCCGGTGATCGACGCCCGCAGCGACAGCTTCTGCTTGATGGTCCGGCTGGTGAAGCCGGGGGTGCCGCGCGGCACCAGGAAGCCGCGGATCCCGTCCTCGGTCTGCGCCCACACCGTCGCGACGTCCGCGATGCTGCCGTTGGTGATCCACATCTTGGTGCCGGTGAGCACCCAGTCGTCGCCGTCGCGGACCGCGCGGGTGCGCATGTTGGCCGGGTCGCTGCCGAAGTCCGGCTCGGTCAGGCCGAAGCAGCCGATCGCCTCGCCGGCCGCCATCCGCGGCAGCCACTCCTGCTTCTGCTCCTCGGAGCCGTACTTCCAGATCGAGAACATCGCCAGCGAGCCCTGCACCGAGACGAAGCTGCGCAGGCCGGAGTCGCCGGCCTCCAGCTCCAGGCAGGCCAGGCCGTAGGCGACCGCGCTGGTCCCGGCGCACCCGTAACCCTCCAGGTGCATCCCGAGCACCCCGAGTTTGCCCAGCTCCGGCGCCAGCTCCCGGGTCGGGAAGGTGCCCGCCTCGAACCACTCCGCCACGTGCGGCCGGATGTGGTCGGTGACGAACCGGGCCACCGTCTCCTGGATCTGCCGCTCCTCGTCGCTCAGCAGACCGGCGATGTCGAGCAGTGCGAGAGGGTCGGTGAGGGTCATCTGTCCTCCGTCGTCAGCGGCCTGCCGGGCACCCGATTCAGCGATAGTACGGGCGCGCGGGCGTGGTTACGGTGGGGCCCAACCAATTCGTCACGGGGTCTCCAGCAGCGAGGGGTCACGATGGCCGAGGCCAGCCCGCTCGACCAGCTGAGCCCGGGTGATCACGCCTGTCTCGTCTTCGACGACGAGCCGCTCCGGGCCCGCAGCGTGGCGGCGTACATCCGGGCCGGGCTGCGTCAGCATCACCGGATCCTCTACCACGGGCAGAGCGCCGAACGGCTGCCCGCGGTGCTGGCCGGGCAGGGGGTGAACGTCACCGCCGCGCTGGACAGCGGGCAGCTGACGCTGGCCGGGCCGGTGCGCGGCGGGTTCTTCGACGCCGAGGCGAGCCTGGCCACGTTACGGGGCGAGGCGGACAAGGCCCGGGCCGCCGGGTACCGCGGGATGCGCGGCATCGGCGACATGTCCTGGGCCCGCCGGCTGGACGGCGTCGATCAGCTCTCCTGGTACGAGGCTCAGGTCAACCGGGTCTTCGCCGACGGGTACGCGATGGGCATCTGCCTCTACGACCGTCGCCTGTTCAGCGAGCCGGAGCTGCGGCGGCTGACCCTTTCCCACCCGGCGACCATCACCGGCACCACCGACCCGGCCCGGGTACCGCTGCTGCGCGGCGTGCGCACCCGTGAGCCGCTCGGCCTGTCCCTGGAGGGCGAGGCCGACCTATCCAACCGAGAGGCGCTGCGGGCGATGGTCGAGCACCTGATCGAGGAGCAGGCGCCCGGGGCACCGCTGACGCTGGACCTGTCCGGGCTGCGGTTCGCCGACTCGGCGGCCGCCCGGATCCTGCTCGGGCCGGCCGCCGCCGGGACACACCGGCTGCGCATCGTCGGCGCCACCGAGCAGGTGCACCGGCTGCTGCGTTTCCACTGGTCAGGTTCGCCCGAGGCGCTGCGAATCGAGTAAAACCACTCCACTTCCGCGCCGGCGTGCCGATGGTGCTTGTTGGCAGGCTCCCCGCTGGGCGCCGGAGGATCAGTTGAGGAGTGGGATGCGCGGCCAACCGTCCGACCGTCGCATGGACGAGGGCTTCACGCTGCTCGAGGTCCTGGTGGCGCTGGCAGTGATCAGCACCGCCATGGCCGGGCTGGGCGCGTTCTTCGTCAACGGTGCGCTGACCGCCGCTCAGCAGCGTGACCAGCGCAACGCGGTGCGGCTGGCGAGCAACGCGCTGGAGCAGGTGCGCGCCCTCGAGCCGTCCGCGCTCCTGGACGGCCGTGGCCAGTCGAGCGTCGACCAGCAGTGGGCGGACCTGCAGACCGGGCCGTACAAGGACAAGCTGACGCCGTACCTGGCGACCATGTCGCAGGAGGGCATCCCGAACAGCACCGAGGGCCAGAACGCGGCGCTGCCGACCGTGCCGAAGACGGTGACCGCCGGGGGCGTCAGCTTCCAGCAGAGCATCCTGGTCGGCAAGTGCGAGGTCTACGTGACCCGTACCGACGACTGTGTCCGGCCGCTCGCCGAGGGCGATCCCAAGCGCCCCGCCGACACCACCTCGATCCTGGAGTACTTCCGGGTGGTGGTGCTGGAGACCTGGCAGCACAAGAGCTGCACGGCTCCCGACAACCAGTGCTCCTACCTCGCCTCGACCCTGGTCTCCAGCAAGAAGGACGACGCCAAGTACAGCTCGACGCGGGCCATCCCGAAGATCCGGCCGCCGGACATGAAGCTGTTCTTCCGCGGCATCGAGGCCAAGGAAGCCGACGGCACGGCCGTCTACATGAAGGCCACCGGCGGCAACCTGCCCAACACCTGGAGCGCCGTCAAACTGCCCGACGGCCTCACCATCAACGCGTCGACCGGGGTGGTCACCGGGACGCCGACCAAGGCCGGCGTCTGGACCTACGCCACCACCGGCACCTACGTCAAGGTGGTGGAGAGCGCGCCGCCGGTCGGCACGTTGTCGCCCCGGTCGGACAACGACCAGGCGCTCGGCACCAAGTGGCAGGTGATCGATCAGCCGAAACTCGCGGTGCCGGCGCCGGTGAGCTACGTCGGCGACCCGGTGTCCCTGCCGGCGATCGTCGTCGACAAGACCAACAGCGCGGTGTCCTACAAGTACGCGCTCACCTCCGTGCTGCCGGCCGGACTGACCTTCGACCCGGCCACCGGCGCGATCACCGGCACGGCGAGCACCACCTACTCCGCCAGCATCATGGTCACCGCCAGCACCGCCACCATCGACCATCCCTTCGAGCTCAAGTTCACGCATACCGTGATCCAGCCGCTGGCCCTGCAGCCGATCGCCGATCAGCAGGTCGACCTGCTGTCGACGGTCAACCTGGCCACGACCGTCACGGGTGGGGACGGCAAGTACACGTTCACCGCGACCGGTCTGCCGGCGGAGTTGAGCATCAACGCCACCACCGGGGTGATCTCCGGTGGGCCGGTCCTCATCGGCGGCCGGTACCTGCCGACAGTCACGGTGAAGGACGGGACCGGCGCGACGCAGACTGCCAGCTTCGCGATGCAGGTGGGTTCGCCCACCAGCACCCTGCAATTCACGTCGCCGGGTGTGGTGGTGACCTCCTCGAAGCTGCAGTCGGTGACGCTGACGGTCGCCACCAACGCCGACGACATCGGCGTCAACATCAAGAGCATCGACGCCACCGGTCTGCCGCTCGGCGTCAACCTGAGCGGGAAGGGCGACAAGATCAGCGGTAAGCCGACCCTGCCGGGTGTCTACACCGTCACGCTGCAGGCGACCACCGGCGGCAAGGACTCCCAGACCAGCAAGTACACCTTCGTCTGGACCGTCCTGTGAACCGGGGAGGAGGCCGCGTGCGCAAGCGCGACGATCACGGCTTCTCGCTGATGGAGGTGCTGGTCACGACCGGGATCCTGTCGGTCGTGACGCTGGTGGCGGTGACCGCGATCATCCAGATCTACTCGGGCACCAAGCAGATCGAGCAGAACTCGATCACCGGCGACCAGCTGGACACCAGCTTCGGGCGGCTGGACCGGGAGCTGCGCTACGCCACGTACGTGTCCGCGGTCGGCAGCCCCGCCGGGGTGACCACCCGGTTCTACCTGGAGTTCGCGATCCCGCCCCGGGAGAAGAAGCCGACGGACCTCACCGACCCGCAGCCCCGGTGCCGGCAGCTGATGTTCGACACCGCCAAGAAGATCTTGACGATCAAGAACTGGGAGCTGCCCAGCACCACGCCGGGGACGCCGGCCACGCTGGCCACCGACGTGTCGCTGGACAACAACGCCAAGCCGTTCGAGGTCTACAAGCCGGGGGACACGCCGTGGATCGCGGCGAGTGCCGGGACCACCGGGGTCGGCGCCCAGTTCAACGCCACGTACCTGATGGTCCGGGTGCACTTCAAGGCCACCGCCGGTGAGGTGACACAGCGGTTCGACAACGTCTTCACCACGCAGAACATCGGCGAGGAGACCGACCTCGACGGCAAGGACGACAACCCGGAGCTGATCGATCCGACGCTCCAGCAGTGCAGCACCGTAGGGAGGCCGTAGCCATGAAACCGCACCGCCGTTCCGGCGACGACCGCGGCTCGCTGCCCATCGCGATGATGGTGGTGGCCACCGGACTGGTCCTCTCCGTCGCGGTCCTGCCGATGCTGCTCCGGCAGTTCACCACCGCCCGTACGATGGCGGACCGCAGCACCGCCCTGGCCGGCGCCCGGATCGGCATGGATGTGGTGATGGCCCGGATCGCCGCGGCCGCCTACGACACCACCGGTCTGCTCGAGGACCTGCCGCCGTGCGACAAGCCGATCACCGGTGACGTCGGTGTGGGCCAGGAGAAGATGGAGTACTCCGTCACGGTCACCTATTTCGACAAGGACGGCAAACCGATGGGCTGCCCGCTCAAGACGGCGCCCAAGACAGCGAAGCTGACCTCGCAGGGCCAGGGCGCGATGAACCTCGCCCCGGCCGGCAGCACCCCGCAGTACACCTCGCGCAGCCTGGAAGGTGACTACACCTTCGCGCTCGACAACGACACCCGCAAGGCCACCGGCGGCTCGATCCGGATCGACAGCTCCTCGGTCGGCAACCTGTGCATGGACGCGGTGTCGAAGACCCCGGCCGCGGGCGCGCCGGTCAAGATGCGGCTCTGCGACGGCAGCAGCACCCAGCAGTTCCGGTACACCCCGGAGCTCTACATCAAGCTGGTCAACTCGGAGACGGACACCTACCCGAACGGCATGTGCGTCTTCGGCACCACGCCGCACGCCGTCGGCAAGGCCGTCGTACTGCAGCAGTGCCCCAGCTCGACCGGCAGCATCGTGGCCGACTACCAGTGGAGCCTGGACAACAACAGCGCGCTCAAGTCGACCAGCCCGACCCGGGCCGTGGAGAACTACTGCATCAGCCTCACCACGGCCAGCAAGGTGGACACACCGCTGATCCTGGGCTCGTGCGGCAGCAGCTCCACGCTGAACATCTGGCGGTTCGACGCCGGGGTCGGCGCCGGCATGGCCGGTGAGGAGACCAACCAGCTGGTCAACTACTCCCAGTTCAGCCGCTGCCTGGACGTCACCAACCGGTCGACCAGCTCGACGTACATGATCGCCTGGTTCTGCAAGCAGGACCCGAACGGCGTCGTCGACTGGAACCAGACCTGGTACCACCCGATGCCGAACGACTCCGCGAAGGAGACGTCGAAGGAGGGCGTCATCTACGTGAGCACCGGCGGCAAGCGGTACTGCCTGAAGTCGCCGCTGGTGGCGACGTCCAGCAGCTGGGTGTCGGTGACCACGACCGGGTGCCCGCAGACCACCGTGACCAGCCTTACCGGCATCCCCAACGAGCTGATCTGGAACGTCAAGCACAACACCGGCAGCTACACCACCAGCTACCGCATCGAGGACAAGAAGGGTCTCTGCCTGCAGCCGGCCGACCTGGCCACCGGGGTGAAGAACGTGGATCTGCACTCGGACGGCACCAGCAAGGTCAAGGTGGCCGTGTGCAGCAGCAACGAGCTGCAGAAGTGGAACGCTCCGCCGGACATCAGCAACTCCAGTCCGCTGAGCGACGTGATCGAGAACTGAGAGGAGGGCGAGCCGGGGCACCGATGCCCCGGCTCGCCTTTCTCCGCCGGCCGGCTTCTCCGCCGGCCGGCCCTTTTCAGTCGGGAAACTGATCAGGAAAGGAGAAGCACGGCCGCGGGGCCGCCACTAGCCTTGCCGCCATGGAGAAGACGCATGTCGCCGACAGCCACGACCTCATCCGCGTGCACGGCGCGCGCGTCAACAATCTCAAGGACGTCAGCGTCGAGATCCCGAAACGGCGGCTGACCGTCTTCACCGGGGTCTCCGGCTCCGGCAAGAGCTCGCTCGTCTTCGGCACCATCGCCGCCGAGTCGCAGCGGATGATCAACGAGACGTACAGCGCCTTCGTGCAGGGCTTCATGCCGTCCCAGGCCCGTCCCGACGTGGACGTGCTGGAGGGGCTGACCACGGCGATCCTGGTCGACCAGGAGCGGATGGGCGCCGACCCGCGCTCCACCGTCGGCACCGCCACCGACGCCAACGCGATGCTGCGGATCCTGTTCAGCCGGCTCGGCCAGCCGCACATCGGCTCCCCGCAGGCGTACTCGTTCAACGTCGCGTCGATCTCCGGCGCCGGCGCGGTGACCATGGAGAAGGGCGGCGTCACCACCAAGGAGCGGCGCAGCTTCAGCGTCACCGGCGGGATGTGCCCGCGCTGTGAGGGCCGTGGCTCGGTCACCGACTTCGACCTGAGCGCCCTCTACGACGACAGCAAGTCGCTGAACGAGGGCGCGCTGACCATCCCGGGCTACAGCATGGACGGCTGGTTCGGCCGGATCTTCCGCGGCTGCGGCTACTTCGACCCGGACAAGCCGATCCGCGACTACTCCAAGCGGGAACTGAACGACCTGCTCCACAAGGAGCCCACCAAGATCAAGGTGGACGGGATCAACCTGACCTTCAGCGGCATCATCCCGGCCATCCAGAAATCCTTCCTGGCCAAGGACCGGGAGGCGATGCAGCCGCACATCCGGGCCTTCGTCGACCGGGCGATCACCTTCACCACCTGCCCGGAGTGCGACGGCACCCGGCTCAGCGAGGGCGCCCGCTCCTCGAAGATCGGCGGGGTGAGCATCGCCGACGCCTGCCGGATGCAGATCAGCGACCTGGCCGAGTGGGTGCGCGGGCTGGACGAGCCGTCGGTCGCCCCGCTGCTGGCCAAACTGCAGCACACGCTGGACTCGTTCATCGAGATCGGCCTCGGCTACCTGTCACTGGACCGCCCGGCCGGCACCCTGTCCGGCGGCGAGGCGCAGCGCACCAAGATGATCCGGCACCTCGGGTCGTCGCTGACCGACGTCACCTACGTCTTCGACGAGCCCACCATCGGCCTGCACCCGCACGACATCCAGCGGATGAACGAGCTGCTCCTGCAACTGCGCGACAAGGGCAACACGGTCCTGGTGGTGGAGCACAAGCCGGAGGCGATCGCGATCGCCGACCACGTCGTCGACCTCGGCCCGCGGGCCGGCGCGGCCGGTGGCGAGGTGGTCTTCCAGGGCACCCTGGCCGGGCTGCGGGCCAGCGGCACGCTGACCGGGCGGCACCTGGACGACCGGGCGTCGCTGAAACCCGACGTCCGCAAGCCGTCCGGGTTCCTCGAGGTGCGCGGCGCCGGCCGGCACAACCTGCGGGACGTCGACGTGGACATCCCGCTCGGCGTGCTGGTCGTGGTCACCGGCGTGGCCGGCTCCGGCAAGAGCTCGCTGATCCACGGGTCGGTGGCCGGGCGGGACGGCGTGGTCGCCGTCGACCAGGGCGCGATCAAGGGGTCGCGGCGCAGCAACCCGGCCACCTACACCGGCCTGCTGGAGCCGATCCGCAAGCAGTTCGCCAAGGTCAACGGTGTGAAGCCGGCGCTGTTCAGCGCGAACTCGGAGGGCGCCTGCCCGAACTGCAACGGCAACGGGGTGATCTACACCGACCTGGGGATGATGGCCGGGGTCGCCACCACCTGCGAGGTGTGCGAGGGGCGCCGGTTCGAGGCGTCGGTGCTCGACTACAAGGTCGGCGGCCGGGACATCAGCGAGGTGCTGCGGATGCCGGTCAGCGAGGCGGTCGAGTTCTTCGCGGCCGGCGACGCGCGTAACCCGGCCGCGCACAAGATCCTGGAGCGGCTGGCCGACGTCGGGCTCGGCTACCTGACCCTGGGCCAGCCGCTCACCACGCTCTCCGGCGGCGAGCGGCAGCGGGTCAAGCTCGCCGTGCACATGGGCGAGAAGGGCGGCGTCTTCATCCTCGACGAGCCGACCACCGGCCTGCACCTGGCCGACGTGGAGCAGCTGCTCGGCCTGCTCGACCGGCTGGTCGACGCCGGCCGCTCGGTGATCGTGATCGAGCATCACCAGGCCGTGATGGCGCACGCCGACTGGATCATCGACCTGGGCCCGGGCGCCGGCCACGACGGCGGCCGGGTGGTCTTCGAGGGCACCCCCGCCGACCTGGTCACCACCCGCGCCACACTCACCGGCGAACACCTCGCCGAATACGTCAAGTCCTGACCCGCGCCGGGTCCCGACCGGCCGCCGGGTCTCGACCCGCCGCCGAGTCCCGACCCGCTGCTCGCGATCGAGGCGGTGCCCGCCGGGCCGTCCGAAAGCGGTCACCGTTGTGGCTCCGGCGCAGGAAGCTCTGAAGCGGTCACCTTGGTGGCTCCGGCGCAGGGAGCCCCGGAGCGGTCACCTTGGTGGCTCCGACGCAGGGAGCCCCGGAGCGCTCTGCTCGTGGCTGGGTCGTACGGGTGTCTCGGAGCCTTCGAGGCACCCGTACGGCCCAGCCCGCACACCGGCACCCGGCCCTGCGGCGCTGCATTGGCCGGCGTGGCTCTTTTCGGCAGTGTGACGGATCAATGGTGGGACCGGCGGGAAAGCGTTGTCCGGAAGGCTCGTTCGCGCTGGATCGACGGCTGCGTCTCATCGGTCGGTCGGATCTTGCGTGAACGTTCACATCTTCTCTAGCGTCGTCCGGTCCGGGATTTGTTCGGGAAAGAAACCGGCCAGTGGCTACGGGAGATGCCGATGCGCGACGACGCGTTCCGCGCGTATTTCGAGCGGCATCACGCGTCGCTGTCGCGGCTGGCCTTCCTGATGACCGGGGAGTCGACGGTTGCCGACGACCTGGCCGCGGACGCGCTCACCGAGGTGTGGCGGCACTGGGAACGGGTGCAGGCGGCGGATGATCCGGTCGCCTACGGGCACGGGATCCTGATGAACCTGGCCCGTCAGTGGGTCCGCCGCCGGGGCCGGGAACGGCTGCTCGGTCTCGGTCTCGCCGGCCGCGCGCCGAGCGGCAGCGACGTGCCCGCGGTGCTCGACGTCCGCAGCGCCCTGCGCAAGCTCCCGCACCGGCGGCGGGCCTGCGTAGTCTTGCGGTACGCGTTCGACCTGTCCGAGCGCGAGGTCGCCGCGACGCTGGGCATCTCCGTCGGCGCGGTGAAGAGCGCCACCTCTCGGGGTGCGAAACAGTTGGCCGACCTGCTGGGCGGGGCGGTCACCCGGATCGACGGCTGGGAGGCGGCCCGATGAGGCCCTCGGACGACCACCACGGCGACCCGGCGCGCCCGGCAGCCGGCCGCCACGGCGACCCCGCGCGGTCCGAAGCCGGCCGCCACGGCGACCGGGCGTGGTCCGAAACCGGCCGCCACGGCGATCCGGCTCGCCCCGAAACCGGCCGCCACGGTGACCCGGCGCGGTCCGAAGCCCGCCGCGGCGACTCGCACGCCGCCGGGCGTCCGGGACGGCACGGCGGATCGGCGGCGCTCTCGGATGATCAGTTGCGGTCAGTTCTGCGGGCTGAGGCGGCCGCTCACCAACCGGACCGGGAGGCGATGCTGGCCCGGATCACGTCGCGTGCCATGAGCGGGCCGGTGCCCGTCCAGCGGCGCCCGGGTTCGCGGCTGCGGCTCGCGGTCGTCGGGGCGCTGGTCGCGCTCTTCGGCGGCGGTGGCTTCGCGGCGCAGTGGGCCCTGGCCGGCGCGACCGACAACGATCAGGCCACCCCGGTGGTCTCGGCGACCGCTCCGGCGTCACCGTCGGCGCCCGCCCCCAGGGTGTCCGCTTCGTCCGGTGCGCCGGCCTCCTCGGGACCCGTCGGTACCCCGTCCGCGACCACCAAGCCGACCGCTTCGGGGACCACCGCCCCGGCGACCGGCTCGACCACGACTCCACCGGCCCCGGCGCCGGCGCTGACCAAGGGCCAGCCCGGCTTCACCCGGGTCGAGCAGGGCCCGCTCTGGTCGGACGGCTCGATCGACCCGGACAGCGGCGACACCCAGGGCGCCGGCGTGATCACCCTGAAGTCCACCGAGAAGCTGACCGCCCTGACGGTGACCGTCCGCGTCGCGAAGACTCCGGGCCTGACCTCACGTGGCGGCACCAAGTCGGTTCCCGGCGCGAGCGTGACCAGCGCGGTCACCGACCGGCCGGACGCGCTGCTCTACACGTTCACGCTCGCCTCGGCCGACGAGATCGCCCCGGGCACCTACACCTTCACCGCGAAGTACAGCTATCCCGCAGGCGGCCGGAACGCGGGCGGCGACACCTATGAGGCGGTCGCCACCACCGCCGCCGGTCAGTCCCTTGACGTCTACGGCAACTTCTTCCCGGCGGGCTGAGTTCACTTGCAGTCGGCCGCCGCGTGCGGGCCGTAGCCGGTGTCCTCGGCCATGGCGACGCCGGCGAACTCCGTCCCGGCGACGCCGATCCGGCAGGTGATCTCGGCGTCGGCCCGGGCGCTCGCGCTGATGGCGAGCAGCGTGATGTCTCTGGCCGGAATGTTCCCCGGCACCATCACCGTCTCCTTCCAGGGCGTCTTGACCCTGGCGTAGGCCGTCGTCCCGTTCGGTCCGGGGGAGTAGGTGACGTCCGCCTCCCCGGTGCCAGTCACCTCGAAGACGATGGGCATCGGACTGTCGTCGATCTCGATCCCCCCTCCGCTGATCGAGACCGGCCCTCCGCTGATCCGGAAGGTGGCCGCCGGGATCGAGATGGTTTCGGAGTGCGCACCCGGCCAGCGGTAGGCGATGTGATGGATGAGCGCGCCCACCACGGCGGCTACCACGGCCACGACGGCCAACTCGATCTGACGACGCATCGATGCATGATGCGGCATCATCCGCCGCAACGGGAGGTGGGGTGTTGATCTTCAGGCCGCTACCACCCACGGACAATGAAGGGCCCGGCGATCGTCCTGGACGCGCCAGCGGCCAGATCGCCGGGCCCGGCCCGCGCTACTTAAAGAGAATTTGGTGTACGACCGCGGCCCGGCCAGGCTTGGTCGAGGTGATCGGTAGGGTGCTCAGGCCCGCGCTGCCCACTCAGATGGCGGGGTGTGGCTCTCTCCCGGCTTGGACCCTGCCGGTCACCGTGGCGCGGAGTGGCTGAAGAGGGGTTTGCCCAGCTGTAAGTAGCGTTGCCCTCCCGCCGGTGTGGTTCTGCCGCGACGACGGGAAGGTCAACGGGTACATGGGTCAGCTGATCATTGGAGTCGATCCGCACAAGCGGTCCGCGACGATCGAGATCATCAACGAGCGTGAACAGGTGCTGGCCCGTGGCAGGTACGGCACCGACACCGGTGGCTACCAGCAGATGCTCGCCGCCGGCCGCCGTCACGCCGGCCGGGTGTGGGCGGTCGAGGGCTGTAACGGCATCGGCCGGCACCTGGCCCAGCGGCTGGTCGCCGACGGCGAAACCGTGCTGGACGTCCCGGCGAAACTCGCCGCGAAAGCCCGCAACTTTGACACCGGGCACGGCCGTAAAACCGACGGTCACGACGCGCACCACATCGCGGTGACCGCCCTGCGCACCCCGGGCCTGCGCCGCGTTCACGCCGACGGCGCCACCGTCGCGCTGCGGCTGCTGGCCGACCGCCGCGACCAGCTCGGTGTCGCCCGCACCGAGACCATCAACCGGCTGCACCAGCTACTGCTCGAACTGATCCCCGGCGGCGCGAAGAAGAACCTGACCACCGACCAGGCCCGCACCCTGCTCGAACGCGTCAGCGTCCCGGCCGGCGACATCGTCACCGCCACCCGCTATCAGCTGGCCGGCGACCTGGCCGACGAGCTCACCACCCTGGACACCAAGATCAAAGCAGCCAACCGGCAGCTGAAGACCGTGCTGGCCGCCACCGGCACCCAGCTGACCAGCCTCAACGGCATCGGCCCCTCCGGCGCCGCCCGCCTGCTCGGCGACATCGGCGACATCAGCCGCTTCCCGACCCGCGGGCACTTCGCCACCTGGAACGGCACCGCCCCCATCGACGTGTCCTCCGGCGACAACCATCATCACCGGCTCAACCGGGCCGGGAACCGGCGCATCAACCGGGTCCTGCACATCATGGCCATCACCCAGCTCCGCTTCGACACCCCCGGCCGCGCCTACTACCAGCGCAAACGCGCCGAAGGCAAAACCGCGATGGAAGCCATGCGAGCGTTGAAACGACGCCTGTCCGACACCGTCTACCGCCAAATGATCAAAGACGACCACACGGCACAACAGACAGCGACGGGTCCGGGAGGACACACGGGGGCGACTCTGAACTCCAGCGCGGCCGACCCAAACCCCAAGATCGACACTTCGGAAAAGTCACAACCCGGACCCGCCAACCACCACCCTAAAACACCCCTCACACCAACCCCTTGACAGAGGGGTGCCGGGAGCATGCGATCCGCACCCGAGCGGACCTGCGTATATGCGGAATTTGATCTGAGGTTTGTCAGTCTTCGCGGGGCACCGTGACCGGGGCCACCCGCCAGATCCGGGCGGCATAGTCGGACACTGTGCGGTCCGCGGAGAAGAAGCCGCTGTGCGCCGTGTTCAGGATCGACATGCGGGTCCAGCGGTCCCGGTCCCGCCAGGCCGCCTCCACCTCGTCCTGAGATTCCAGATATGACCGGTAATCCACCAGCGTGAGGTATTCATCCCAGCCGAGCAGCGACTCCGCCACCTCGTGCCCGACGCCACCGAACGCGCCCGACATGATCGAGTCCAGGGCGGTCTTGAGTTCCGCGTCCCGGTCGTAGAACTCGCGCGGGTGGTAGCCGCGGATCCGCATCTCGGCGGCCTCGAAGGCGTCGAGCCCGAAGAGGAAGAAGTTGTCCTCGCCGACCCGCGCGCGGATCTCGATGTTGGCGCCGTCCAGCGTGCCGATGGTGAGCGCCCCGTTGAGCGCCAGCTTCATGTTGCCGGTGCCGCTGGCCTCCTTGCCGGCGAGGGAGATCTGCTCGGAGAGGTCGGCGGCCGGGATGATCCGCTCGGCCAGCGTGACGTTGTAGTTCTCCGCGAAGACCACCTTCAGGTACGGCGCGACCACCGGATCCGCCGCGATCGTCGCCCCGACCGCGTTGATCAGCCGGATGATGCTCTTCGCGGCGTGGTAGGCGGGCGCCGCCTTGCCGGCGAAGAGCACCACCCGGGGCACCCAGTCGCCGGTCGGGTTGGCCCGGATCCGGTGGTACATCGTGATCACGTGGAGCAGTTTGAGCTGCTGCCGCTTGTACTCGTGGAACCGCTTGATCATCACGTCGGTGAGCGCGTCCGGGTCGCCGGCCGCCAGGTCGATCTTGTTGGCGCGTTTCACCGCCCGCCAGCGCTCGGCGAACGACGCGTCCCCGGCCAGCCGCTCCAGCCCGGCCAGCTTGTCCAGGTCGGTGAGCCAGCCGTCGTCGCCGATCCCCTCGGTGATCAGGTCGGAGAGCCGCGGGTTGGCCAGCTTGACGAACCGGCGGGGCGAGACCCCGTTGGTGACGTTCTGGAACTTGGCCGGCCACAGGTCGGCGAAGTCCTGCAGCACGGTCTCCCGGAGCAGCTTGGAGTGCAGCTCGGCGACCCCGTTGACGGCCTCGGTGCCGACCACCGCGAGGTGCGCCATCCGGACCCGCCGCTCGCCCTCCTCGCCGATGATCGACATCCGGCGGATCCGGTCGGTGTCGCCCGGGAAGCGGTCCTCCACCTCGCGCAGGAACAGCATGTTGATCAGGTAGATGATCTCCAGATGGCGGGGGAGCAGCCGCTCGAACAGGTGCACCGGCCAGGTCTCCAGCGCCTCCGGCAGCAGCGTGTGGCAGGTGTAGGCGAACGTCCGCCGGGTGATCGACCAGGCCTTGTCCCAGTCCAGCTCGTACTCGTCGACGAGCAGCCGCATCAGCTCCGGGATGGCGATCGTCGGATGCGTGTCGTTGAGCTGGATGACCGTCTTCTCGGCGAAGTCGTCCCAGTTCTGGTTGCGGATCCGGAACCGCCGGATGATGTCCCGCAGCGAGCAGGAGCAGAGGAAGTACTGCTGCTTGAGCCGCAGCTCGCGGCCCAGCTCGGTGCTGTCGTCCGGGTAGAGCACCTTGCTGATGTTCTCGGCGCGGACCGCCTCCTGCACGGCCTCGGCGTACTGCCCGGCGGAGAACCGGGACAGGTCGAAGGAGGCCTCGCTGCCGCGGGCCCGCCACAGCCGGACGATGTTGACCGTCTCGGTGCCGTAACCGGGGACCAGCATGTGGCTGGGCTCGCCGAGGACGATCTCGCCGGGCACCCAGCGCTTGCGGATCGGTGAGCCGGCGACCGGCTCGGTGTGCCCGTAGAAGTGCACCACCTGCCGGTCGTCCGGCGCCGGGAACTCCCACGGGTTGCCCTGGAACGCCCAGTCGTCCGGGCGTTCCGCCTGCGCGCCGCCCTCCAGCGACTGCCGGAAGATGCCGAAGTCGTAGCGGATGCCGTAGCCGACCGCCGGGATGTCCCGGGTGGCCATCGAGTCGACCAGGCAGGCGGCCAGCCGGCCCAGACCGCCGTTGCCCAGGCCCGGCTCGACGTCCAGGTCCTCGATCTCCTCCAGCGACCGGCCGAGCACCTTGACCGCCTCGGCGGCCACCTCGCCGGTGCCGGAGTAGAGCAGGTTCTGCTCCAGCTGCGCGCCCAGCAGGTACTCCGCGGAGAGGTAGTAGACCCAGCGCGGGTTGCTGGCGAAGTGCGCGGCCGCGGTCCGGGCCCGCCGATCGGCGAGGCGGTCGCGCACGGTCAGGACCAGCGCCTCGTAGGCGTCCCGCGGGCTGGCCGACTCGACCGTCGTCCCCCGCCGGTAGTAGAGGCTGCTCAGCAGATCCTGTTGGAACTCGTCCGCGGTGGTGCCCAGTCGTCGCAGACCGATGCCTTGGCGAAGATCCATGCGGCCCATTCTGCCGCGACCACGTTTCCAACGGCTGACGTTCGCCGTTCCACGCGGCGAAGAAGCCCCCGCCCACCCGTCCGGCCCGGGTCGCTGACGTGCGCGTTCGCCACTCCCGCCAAGACCGCAACCAGACCCGCGACACTCACGAAGCTGCCAATCCGACGGGCCGCCATCGTTCGCTTCGTACGGCCCGTTCCTCCCGCGGAGCCGTTATGGCGTCGAGGGGAAGCGGCGGCTCTGGTAAGCAGGACGGTCATGGGACAGGTGACGGGGATCTGGCGGTATCCGGTGAAGAGCGCCCGCGGCGAGGCGCTCGGCGAGACACCGGTCGAGCCCGGCGGCCTGGCCGGCGACCGGGCCTGGGCGTGTGTCGACGACCAGGACGGCACGATCGGCAGCGCCAAGCACCCGCGGCGCTGGGGTGGCCTGCTCACCGTGGCCGCCTCGGGGGACCCGGCGACGATCGAGGTCGGCGGGACGCGCTATGCGGCTGGAAGCGCGGAAGCTGACAAGGCGCTCGGCGACCACCTGGGCCGCCCGGTCCGGCTGACCCGCACCGCGCCGGACGCCCCGCGGATCCATCGGCTGCTGCCGTCCGAAGCCGGGATGGTCCCGGACTGGTTCGCCGACCTGGGCCCCGGCCAGGAACGGGTGGAGGAGGCCGGCGGCCACGCCCGGACCGGCCGGTTCGTCGACTTCGGAGCGGTGCACCTGGTCACCACCGGAGCCCTGGCCGACCTGGCGGAGAAGACCGGCCACCCGGTCCCACCGGACCGCTTCCGCCCCAACCTGCTGATCGCCGCCGACGCCGACCCGGAGCCCGGCACCGAACTGGCCATCGGCGACGTCGTCCTGCGGATCCTCTTCCGAACCCCACGCTGCGTGATCCCGAGCCTGCCGCAGCACAGCCTGCCGGCCGATCCCGCCGTGCTCCGAACCCTGGCCCGCCACTACCGGATGGAGGTCTTCGGAACCGGGAAGGGCGCCTGCTTCGGCGTCTACGCCGACGTGCTCGAACCCGGCCACCTGGAGCTGGGCGCCCAGGTCACCCCCGCGTAGTCAGCAGGCGGGCCCGCACCCTCCGGCGGAGGAGGTGGGACACTCCGCAGGTGCTCGATCAGCTCCTGCCGCACCCGGTGCGCTTCGCCGTCGCCTACTCCGACGATCCGGACGAGGCCTGCTACCCCGGTGAGGAAGCGCTGGTCGCGAGCACCGCACCGGGCCGCCGCCGGGAGATCCTGACCGCTCGCCGCTGCGCCCGCGAGGCACTCCTCGCCCTCGGGCACGCGCCTGCCATGATCCTCCGCGGCCCGCGCCGCGAACCGCTCTGGCCGGCCGGCATCACCGGCAGCATCACGCACTGCGCCGGCTTCCGGGCGGCCGCGGTGGCCCGGGTCGCCGAGGTGGCGAGCGTCGGCCTCGACGCCGAACCGCACGCCCCGCTGCCGCCGCGCGTCCTCGGCGCGGTCACCACCGCCCCCGACCGCGACCTGCTGGCCCGCCTCGCGGTGACCCACCCGGAAACCTGCTGGGACCGGCTGCTCTTCAGCGCCAAGGAGTCGATTTACAAGGCCTGGTACCCGGTGACCGGCCGCTGGCTCGGCTTCGAGGACGCCTCGTTGGAGATCGACCCGGCGACCGGCGACTTCACCGGCCACATCCTGCTCGACGACGCCCCGATCACCCGGATGACCGGCCGTTTCCTGGTCTCCCAGGGCCTGATAGTCACCGCCGTCTGCCACTGACTGCGTCGTCGTTCCGGGCGGTTCACCGGCAGAGTGGTGACAGACCGCCGCCATCGTTGCGGTCCGCGATGATCGCGACCCGGCAGATTTCCGGTACGACCTCCGCCGGATCCATCCGCCACAGCCCGAACGTGCCCTCCAGCTCGGAACTCGCCAGCAACCCGCTGCCCGGTGCGAAGCTCAGCGAGGCGACCCGGGTGCGATGCCCGTTCAACGTGGCGGACTCGGTCCGGCTCGCGGTGTCCCAGAGATGGATACGACCGTCGAAGTCACTCACGGCCAGCGTCCGGCCGTCGGGCGCGAACGCGATGGCGTCGATCTGTTGGACCTGCCGTCGCGTCTGCCACCGAGGCTGCGTGCCGTCCGGACTGCGGAATTCGACCTGTCCGTTCGTCCCGGCCACCGCGATCGCACCGTCGGCCGGGGAGACGGCGAGGTCAGTGGCCTGATAGTCGCCGAGCCGATAGCTGCCGATCCGGGTGAAGTCGCTGGTGCGCCAGGCGTGCAGCGCCGAGTGGAAGATCCCGGTCGAGGTGTAGGGGTCGGTCGTGGTCGCCAGCAGCTGCGTGCCGTCTCGGCTGAACGCCACCGCGTGCGGTGCTTCCACCGGCTGGAGCCGGGTGCGCACCTCGCGCTTGACCACGTCATAGACCAGGATCCGCTCGTGCTGTTCCGCCCGGGCCCCGGGTTGGAAGAGCCCTGAGGGGAGTGGGCCGGTCGACACGGCCACCAGGGAGCCGTCCGGGGAGACGGCTAGATCGTTCGTGGCCCCGGCGAGCGGCACGGTCTCCCGGAGCCGCCCGGTCGCCGCTTCCCGGACCTCCAGCCCGGCGTCCATGGTGGCATCCACCAGCAGACCCCCGGCGGCGAAGGCGACCCGGACCGGAACCCCGCCGGACCGGACGTCGGTGACCAGGTCACGGGAGGCCACGTCCCAGACCCGGATCCGGCCGTCGTCAGCGGCCGCGGCCAGTCGCCGGCCGTCCGGGGAGAAGCTGCTGCCGGCCACCATGCCGCCGTGCGGGAGCCAGGTGGTCGCCCGCCGGAACACCGCCGTCGGGGCGTCGAGGCCGGTCACCGCGATCAGGCGGCCGTCCGGCGAGGCCGCCACCGCCGGGTAGGCCGACACCCCGGTGTCCTGAACCGTGTTGGTGCCGTCGGCGAGCGAGAATGTGGCGACCAGGCGGGACCCGACGTTGGCCACCGCCATCCCGTCGGCGGTGACCGTGAATCGGCTGGCCCCGGGCGTGCTGGTCGCCTCGAACAGGGTCCGTAGCCGCCGCCCGGACGGCACCTCCCACTGGAAGAGCTGTCCGAGCCGGTTCATGCCGACCAGCGTCCCGTCCGGTGCGAATGCCAGGTGGCTGGTGTCCGGGATGGTGGTCGCCGCTCGGCCGTCGCTCAGCCGCCAGACCCGCGCCGCGGAGCCCGGGCCCTTGGTGATCGCGACATGCTTCCCGTCCCGGCTGACCGCCAGGTCGTAGGGGTAGTAGTCGTCGATCGGGATCGACCGGCTCAGCCGGCCGGTGGCCGCGTCCCACATGCCGAGCTGGAATCCGGTGGCCTTGGGATCGGTGCGCAGAGCCAGCACGGTGCCGGCGGCAGGAGCGCCTGCTCCGGTGCCGGCGCCCGTGCCGGCGACGGGCAACCAGGCCGCGGCGGCGGCGCCCGGCAGGGTGCGGACGGGCGATCCGGTGGCGGCATCCCAGATTTGCAGGCTGTCCTTGGCGAACGCGCTGGACATCAGGAATCGGCCGTCCGGCGAGAACGCCACCGAGACCACGATGTTCCGGGCGGCCTTCTGCGGCGTGACGAGTGGTTCGCCGATCGGTGTGAAGGTGACGGCGTCCCAGAGCCGGACCACCCCGCCGCCGTAACCGATCGCGATCCGGGAGCCGTCCGGGCTGAACGCGACCGAGTGACCACCGGTCTCGGTGCCCAGCGTGCCCAGCGAGTTGACCATCTGGGCGGAGAGCAGCGCGCCGCGCGCCTGGGCGGTGTGCGCCTCCTGCCAGCCGTCCAGTGCCCGGCGCACGGCGGTGACCTCGTCGCGGTCCAGCGCGTTCACCGCCTCGGCGGCGGCCTGGCGGGACGCCGCGTCGTGCCGGGCGGTCTGCGCCTCCTGCTCCTTGTCCGCGGCGACCTGCTGCTTGTTGAGCGCGACCAGGCCGCCGGCGACGGCCAGCAGCAGCGCCACCCCGAGTCCGGCGGCGAGTCGCCGCAGCCGCCCGGTGGCCCGGCGCCGCGCTGCCTCGGCCGCCTCGGCCGCGTCGACTCCGGCCGCGACGAAGGCCATCGCCGACGCCGGCAGCGTCCCCGGAACCGGCGGGCTGCCCCGGTCAGCCGAGCCCGTCGCCGGACCGTCCTGATCGGAAGGTGCCGGTGGGGTCGCGGTGTGCGGGGTGTCCCGGTCCGGCGGCGTTGAAGTGTCCCGGGCTGACGGTGCCAGAGTGTCCCGGTCCGGCGGCGCTGGAGTGCCCCGGTCCGGCGGCGCCGAGGTCTCTCGGTCCGGCGGCGCCGGAGTGTCTCGGGCCGGATCTGTGTGCCCGGCCGGTGATGGCTCGGGGCCGGGGCTCCGGTCGACGAGGCGTTCGCGGGCGGCGAGCAGGCGGGCGCCGCGCAGCAGGAGGTCCGGGTCGCGGCCGGAGCGTTCCCAGTCGGCGGCCGCCTCGATCACCCGCTGCCGCAGCTCCAGGTCGGCGCGGGCCTCGGCGACCCAGCCGGCCAGCCGGGGCCAGCCGGTGAGCAGGGCCTCGTGGCTGATCTCCACAGTGTCCGCCCCGGCGGTGACCAGCCGCTCGGTGACCAGCCGGTCGAGCACCCGGGAACCGGCCGCGCCGCGCTCGCCGCGCCGCCGGACCACCGTGCCGTTGCCGGTCACCGTGACCAGCGCGAGCAGCTCGGTGCGCAGCGTCGCTCGGTCGTCCGGGTCCAGCTCCAGGTAGATCCGCTCGGCGGTCTCGGCGACCGCGTGCCGGATCCCGCCGGTGGCCCGGTAGGCCTCGACGGTGAGCCGGTCGCCCTCGCGGCGCTCCCAGGTGGCCCGCAGCGCGTGCGCCAGCAGCGGCAACGTGCCCGGCTCGTAGCTGTCGCCGTCGCTGAGGTCGCGCAGCATCAGCTCGGGCAGGCCCGGATCGACGGTCAGGCCGGCCTGCTCGGCGGGCTCGACCACGGCCCGGCGCACCGCCTCGGCGTCCAGCGGCCCGAGCACCACGTGCCCGGCGGCCAGCAGCTCGGCCAGCGGCGGAAGCTCCACACAGGCCGGATAGAAGTCGGACCGCACCGCGATCACCACGAGCGCCGGCGCCGCCGCGGTCAGCGCCGCCGCGAAGGCGAGCCGCTCGGCCGGGCCGGCCCCCTGGGTGAACAGCTCCTCGAACTGATCCACCACGATCACCGGCCGCCGCCCCCGGGCGGCCGCCTGGCGGGCGAGCGTGCCCAGTTGCTGCGGCTCCCGGCGCACCGCCGCGACCAGCTCGTCGAGCGTCGCGGCCCGGCTCTCCCCGGACCCGAGCCGTCCCTCAGCCGGAACCCCGCCGCTCACAGCCTCGCCCCGTCCACCCGCCCCGCCCGGACCCGAGTCGGTCACAGCGTCGCCCGGCTCACCGGGGTCGCCGGGCGCGCCGGGCTCGTCGGCATCTGTGCCGGGCCTGGGCTCGCCCATCCCTCGCTCAGCCGCGTCGACGGTCCTGCCCGGCGTGGCCGCCGACGTGGCTTCGCTGACACCGGGAGCGGCCGGGCTGTCGGTGAGCAGGGTGCTGAGCTGCTGGACCAGGGTGCGCAGCGGAGTGGGGCCCGGGGTCAGCAGGACCCACGGCCAGCCGGCCGCCGCCTCGCCCAGCCGGCCGGTGCCGATCGCCGGGAGCAGACCGGCCCGCAGCAGCGAGGACTTGCCGGCGCCGGACACGCCGGTGACGACCAGCGGCGGCGCGCCCACCATCTGCTCGCTGAGCCGGGCCAGCAGCTCGGCCACCTGCGTCTCGCGACCGCGGAACCAGGGCGCGTCGGCCGGCTCGAAACTGGCCAGTCCGGGATAGGGCGGCACCGAGGAGGCGACCGCCGGGGCGGCCGGCGGCGGCTCGCCGGTCACCGCGAGCAGCTGGCGGCGGACCTGCTCGAGCTGCCGGGTCAGCAGCAGACTCTGCCCGGCGAACTGCTGCCGCAGGTCGTCGATCGACCGGCGGACGTCGGTGACCATCCAGTGCAGCTCGCCGACGTCGCCACCGAGCTCCTCGAAGACCTGCTCCAGCTGCCGGCGCAGCTCCTCGTCGGCGTCGGCCGCCTCGGTCAGCGCGGTGGCGACCGCGTCGATCTCGTGCAGCACCGCGGAGACCTCGGCCCGCAACCGGCGGCTCTCCTCGTCGCCGGCGGCGAGTGCCGGCAGCAGGTCGGCGGCGACCGCGTCCCGCCACTGCTGCTCGGTGATCGGGCCGGTGCCGCGCAGCCGCTGCGCCGTGCCGGCCAGGATGTCGGCGAGGAAGTTGCTGCCCAGGCCGCCGAGCTGGGCCAGCACCACGGTGAACGCGGCCGAGGCGCCCAGCCCGGCGCCGGCCACCGGGGCGACCGCGGAGGCGGTCAGGAAGGCCAGAATCGCGTACGGACTCGCGCCGCGCAGCCGCTGCCGGGTGCGGCGGCCGGACTCGCGCACCCAGGCTCGCACGCCGGCGCGGGCGCGCTCGGCGGGGTCCGGGGTGGCATCGGGTTCGGGCACGTTTCCGTCCTTCGTGGACAACGACGAAACAGGCACCCATCGTGACACCACCGGTCGACTCGGAACATCGAACCCAGGGCGGATTGCGCTCGGCGGCCGCGGCCCCCGTCGCCACGGGCGGCGGTCGGTCTGCCGGGTCTTCCACAGGGCGGAGAGACGTACCGGAAATTGTCGGTGGCGGCCCGTAGGTTGGGCGCCGTGACCGAAACGCTGACGCCCCGTGCGGAGATCGGCCGCAGGCCGATGGCCTGGGTGCCGGTCGGCCTGATCGCGCTCGCCGCGACCCTGCTCCTGCTGGTGACCGCCGGGCGCTATGGCTATCACCGCGACGAGCTCTATTTCCGGCTCCTCGGCGGCCATCCGGCCTGGGGTTATGTCGACCAGCCACCGTTCACCCCGCTGGTCGACCGGCTGGCGATCGAGATCTTCGATGACTCGCTGTGGGTGATCCGGGTGCCCGGCGCGTTGATGATCGGCCTGGCCGCGTTGCTGGCCGCGGCGCTCGCCCGGGAGGTCGGCGGCGGCGCGGGCGCCCAGTCGCTGGCCGCCTCGGTGGTCTTCGGCACGTTCCCGCTCACCGCCGCCCACGTCGGCTCGACCGCCGCGCCCGACCTGCTGGTCTGGCTGGGCGTGCTGCTCTTCGCGGTGCGCGCGCTGCTGCACGACCGGCCACGGTCCTGGCTCGGGGCCGGCCTGGTCACCGGGCTCGGCCTCTACAACAAGCACCTGGTCGTGCTGCTCCTGCTGTGCCTGGCGGCCGGGCTGCTGCTGGTCGGCCCGCGCCGGGTGCTGCGCTCGCCGTGGTTGTGGGCCGGCGTGGCGGTCGCGCTGGTCGTCGGCCTGCCCAACCTGATCTATCAGGTGGTCAACGACTTCCCGCAGGCGGAGATGGCCCGGGCGCTGGCCGAGGACAAGGGCGACGAGTCCCGGGTGCTGCTGGTGCCGTTCCAGCTCCTGCTGCTCAGCCTCCCTCCGGTGTGGATCGCCGGGATCGTGGCGTCGTGGCGCAGGCCGGAGTGGCGGCCGATCCGGGCGCTTCCGGTGGCCTATCTCGTGATGCTCGTCCTGCTGTTGATCATCGCCGGTCAGCCGTATTACCCGCTCGGCCTGCTCACGGCTCTCTACGCGATCGGTGCGGTGCCGACGGTGCGCTGGCTGGCCGGCCGCCGGTCCCGGCGGGTCTGGCTGGTCGCCGGGGTGGTGCTGTTCAGCGCATTCGGGATCGCCGGCTCGCTGCCGGTGATCCCGGAGGACCGCTTGTCCGGCACGACCCAGGCCGAGACCAACGAGACGGTGGCCGACCAGATCGGCTGGCCGGAGTATGTCGCTCAGGTCGCCGCGGTCCATCGCGCGCTGCCCGCCGGCGAGCAGTCCCGGGCGGTGCTGTTCACCGGCAACTACGGCGAGGCCGGCGCCCTGGACCGGTTCGGCCGCCCGCTGGGCCTGCCCGAGATCTACAGCGGACACAACGAGTTGCACCACTTCGGCCCGCCGCCGGACGACAAAACCGTCGTGATCGCGGTGCTGCAGGCCGAGCCGGACCGGGTCGCCCGGATGTTCGGCAGTTGCACCGAGCACGGTGCGCTGCGCAACGCCGCCGGGGTGGCGAATGAGGAGACAGAGGAGGCCCACATCTATGTCTGCCACCTGGCGGTTCCCTGGCACGTCCTCTGGCCGTCGCTCCAGCACTACTCCTGATCCGCCCGCGCGTTCTGGGATCGGCTGATCCGCCCGCGCGTTCTCGGGTCGGCTGACCCGCGCGCCTCTTCTCGGGCCGGCTGACCCGCCCGCCCGTTTTTGGCCCGAGTGACCCGCCCGGCCCGATCGGTCTGCGGCTGGCCGGCCTCTTCGGATCGGGGCCGACTCGCCCCGCCGGTCGTTTCGGCTTTCGGCTGTGGGGAGCGGTTCGGTGGCGGGTCCGCCCGGGGGCGCAGGCCGTTGTTTTCGGTACGCCGGAGGGCGTACGCCGGAAGTCCTCCCTGAGTGGACGCGGTCGGGTGGCGCGTCCGCGACAGTGGGCGGATGACTGAGCGTGCGTTTCGATTCGGGGTCATCGCCGGGCAGGCTCGCACCGGCGCGGAGTGGGCGGCGACCGCGCACCGGGCCGAGGAGCTGGGCTACGACATCCTGCTCCTCCCGGACACCCTGTTCACCCTGTCGCCGTTCCCGGCACTCGCCGCGGCCGCCGCGGCGACCAGTTCGCTGCGGGTCGGCACCTACGTCCTGAACTCGCCCAACCGCACCCCGGCGCACGTCGCCTGGGAGACCCGGAGCCTGCAGACGATCAGCGACGGCCGGTTCGAGCTGGGCGTCGGTGGTGGCCGCCCCAACGGGCAGGCGGACACCGCCGCGCTCGGCGGCATGTGGGGCACCCCGGGCGAGCGGCTGCGCCGGACCGCCGACGTGATCGCCGCCGCCCGGGCCCTGCCGGTCCCGCCGGAGGTGCTGGTCGCGGCGTCGAAACCGGGCATGATGCGGCTCGCCGCGGAGGAGGCGGACACGGTGACCTTCGGCCTGCCGCCGGCCACCACGCCGACCGACTTGTTCCGGGCCGCGGACGCGTTCCGGTCGATGACGGCCCGCGCCGACCGGGTCGAGCTGCTCGTCGGGGTGACCGCGTTCGCCCCGAGCATCTTCGCGCTGCCGGAGTGGCTGTCCCGGCAGGTCGGCGGCGATCCGCGGGAGATGGCCGCGTCGGGCGCCGCGGCTTTCCTGATCGGGGATGCCGACCAGGCCGCCGAGGAACTCCGGCGCCGGCGCTCGGTGGGCGGTTTCTCCTATATCGCGGTGAACGGCATGTTCATGGAGGCCTTCGCCCCGGTTCTCCAGCGCCTTCGCGCCATGGATGCGGTCAGCGCCTGACCCAGCCGGTCCGAGATCCGCGGGCCGGTCCTCGCTCGGCCGCCGCGGGAAGGGCGGCGAAGAGACGGTGAGAAGAGGCGGCGAGGAGGAGACGCGAAGGGGGCGGCGAAGAGACGGTGAGAAGAGGCGGCGAGGGGAGGACGCGAAGGGGCGGCGAGGAGACGGTGAGAAGCGGCGGCGAGGAGGGGACGCGAACGGGCGGTGAGGCGGATGACCGGGGGCGCTGACGGCGGGTGGTCAGGGTTTGCGGCCGCGGACCGCGTGGGCGGCGGCGGTGAGGGGGATCGACCCGTCCGCCTGGATCGGGAGCCGCTGGCGGATTGACGACCGCAGGGCGTCGCGCTGTGCGGGGGACCGGGTGGCGAGGTAACTCGGGGCGGGCCCCTGCGCGCCGAGGAACGGCCGCCAGTAGTCGTCGAAGTCGCGGAACACCATCGGGATCTCCAGCCGCCGGGTGGCCACCTCCCGGAGCCCGGCCGCCGACCACCACCCGGCCAGCACCTCCGCGCGACAGAACCCGTAGCCGAGCGACTCGTCCCGCTCGCCCAGCTCCGGGTCGAGCTCGCCGGCCGCCGCCCAGAAGTGCTGCATCATCGCCATGCCGCCGGCGTAGTCCCAGACGTAGGCGGCGACGGTCGCGCCCGGCGCGGCCACCCGGCAGAACTCGGCGACCGCCGCTTCCGGAGGGCGCACGAAGTTCAGCGCGAGCCCGCTGACCACCACGTCGAACCGCCCGCTCGCCAGCGGCAACGCCGCGGCGTCGCCGGCGCACCGGGTCACCCGCGAGGGCGGCACCGCGGCCAGGAATCCGGCCGACGAGTCCACCCCGACGACCAGCCCGGACGACGGCAGCTGCCCGGTGAGCGCCCCGGTCCCGCAGCCCACGTCCAGCCATCGCGGCCCGGACGCGGCGGACGGACCCAGCCAGGCCACGAAGAGCCGCGCGACCTGGCGGCTCCACCGGCCCACATACGCCTCGTAGGCGTCACCGGCCTGCCAGGAGATGCCCGCCATCCCCCGACCCTACGACCTCAGCTGCTGCTGTTGATGACCAGTTCGGGGTGGCTGAGCAGGAACGGGTCCAGTTTGTCCTTGGCGGTCGCCTCGAACAGCTGCTTGGTCACGTCGTTGATCAGCTCGGCCTTGCCGTCCGAGGTGCTGTAGAAGCTGCCGCTGTTGCTCCGGATCGGCAGCAGCTCGGCGCTGGCCAGCCCCTTGAGCCCGAAGAAGAAGTCGGAGACCGGGACGTTGTTGGTGTCCAGGGTGAGCGACGAGCCGGCCGCGGAGAGCAGCTTCGACACCTTGGAGAGGTCGGTGAGCACGCCGCTGCTGGTGGCCTTCTTCATCATGGCGCGGAGCAGCTGCTGCTGGTGCCGCTGCCGGTCGTAGTCGCCGTGCGCGGAGTGCCGGATCCGGGAGAACTCCAGCGCCTCCCAGGCCTTCATGTTGCGGCAGCCCTTCTTGAACCACAGGGCGTTGCTGGGCGGGGACGTCGGGTCGGCGCCCTTCGCGTACTCCACCTTGCCGTTGTTCACCACGTAGTGGCTGGACCACGAGTCCTGGTCGACGCACATGTAGACGCCGCCGAGCGCCTCCAGGATGTCCTTGAAGCCGTTGAAGTTGATCACGATGACGCCGTCGAAGCTGATCCCGGTCAGGTTGTGCACGGCCTTGGCGGCGAGCTTCATGCCGCCGGCCACGCCGCCCTTGTTCCGGGAGCCGAAGTAGAACGCGCTGTTGATCTTCTCGGTGGCGCCGCCGAAGCCGAGGTCCTTGTCGGCCGGGATCTCGGCGTTGGTGTCCCGGGGGATCGAGATCATCTGCGCCTTGTCCCGGGCGGCCGGGATGTGCAGCACGAGGATGGTGTCCGACCGGGAGCCCTCACCGGACTTCTCCCACCCGTCCCGGGTGTCCAGGCCGAGCATCAGCAGGTTGATCGCGCCGTCCGGCAGCTTGCCGTTCTGCTGCGCCGCGCCGACCCCACCGGACTGGCTGAGCGCCGACGTGGTGGTCTGAACGTTGTCGGTCACCTGGCTGAGCAGGTAGTTCGCGGTGACGCCGGTGCCGCCGCTGGTGATCAGCAGCACCGCGCCGAACGCGGTGACCAGCTTGGTCCACAGCGGTGCTTTCGGGCCCTTGGCCTTTTTCTTCTTCTTGCCCGGTGCCCCGTCTGCCAGAGGCTGACGGCCGTCGGTCCGGTCGGTTGCCGCTGGCATGCGTGACTCCTTGACTGAAACGGCAGGGCGTGGGTCCAGCCCGCCGCCGGAAGGATAGTGAACCTGATCCACCTTTGAAAGATCGGGTTGACGACCCGGGGACCGGCTGTGGATAGCCTGGGGTCACTATCGGCCAGCGGCGCACGCCCTTGAGGTCCGCCGATTCAGCTTCGCGGAACCTGAGCCAAGACCTAAATCTGGCGATTACGGCCGGCGAAAAATCCCGCAGTGATCTGCGGCACCATCAAAGCCACCATGACCGCCAGCGGAGCCCGCCAGCCGCCGGTCGCGTCGTGCAGCGCGCCGATGAGGATCGGGCCGGGGATGGCGATCAGATAGCCGACACCCTGCGCGAACGCGGACAGCCTGACCACCGTGGCCGGCGTCCGGCCGCGCAGCGCGATCATCGTCAGAACGAGCGGGAAAGCCGTGTTCACGATGCCCAGCAGAATGGCCCAGAGCCACGGCGCGGCGGCCGGATCGGCCCATAGGCCGGAATAACCAGCAATTCCAAAAAGCCCCAAAGCAACAGCAATACCGCTCTGCGACCGCACTTTTCCGGCCACCGCCGACAGCGCCATCCCGAGCGGCACCCCTAGCAGCGAGGTGGTCGCGAAGAGAACCCCGGCCAGCTCCGCGGAGAGCCCGGCGTCCCGGTAGATCTGCGGCAGCCAGCCGATGATCACGTACGCCGAGGTGGACTGCATCCCGAAGTAGACGGCCAGCGCCCAGGCCACCGGCTGCCGGCTGACCCGCACCGGCGGCGTGCTGGCATCCGGCGCCGGGGTCGCGGAGCGCTCCCGGGCCATCAGCAGCCACGGCGGCAGCGCGATCAAGGCGGCCAGCGCCCAGCAGCCCAGCCCCAGCCGCCAGTCGCCGAAGCTGCTGGTCAGCGGCACGGTGGCGGCGGCCGCCGCGGTCGCCCCGAGGTTCAGTGCGACCGAGTAGAGCCCGGTGACGGTGCCGACCTGGGTCGGGAAGTGGTCCTTGACGACCGACGGCAGCAGCACGTTGACCAGCGCGATGCCGGCCAGTGCGACCGCGCTCAGCAGCAGGAACAGTGCCGAGCCGGGCGCGAACGGGCGGGCGGCCAGCCCGGCGACGAGCAGCAGCATGCCGCCGGCGATCACCGGGGCGGCGCCCAGCCGGCGGGCCAGGCGGGGCGCCAGCAGCCCGACCGAGGCGAAGCAGACCACCGGCACCGAGGTCAGCAACCCGGCCACCGTCGAGCTCATGCCGAGCCCGTCGCGGATCTCGGTGAGCACCGGGCCCACGCTGGTCACCGCGAGCCGCAGGTTCACCGCCGCGAGGACCAGCGCCACGAGGGCGAAGGCCCGCCCGCGACGGGACCGGGTCGGTTGTTCGTCGAGCACTGCCACAGCACCATCATCGTCCGACGGCGGTGGACCGGAGACCTGCGGGAACGCCGGATGAGACGAAGGCCTCACCCGGGCTTCGGTCCTTACCCCGCGGTGGCCGGGGCGGCCCGCTCCTGTTCCTGCTCGACCTGCGCGTTCCACTCCCGCTTGCTGGACTGCCAGCCGTCCTCGTTCAGCCCGCGCCGCCAGTAGCCGGAGATGGACAGCTGGTCCATGCTCAGGCCGCGGTCCAGCCGCAGGTGCCCGCGCAGCTCCTTGACGAACGCGGCCTCGCCGTGCACGAACGCTTGCACCCGCCCGGCCGGGAAGTCCAGCCCGCGCACCGCCTCGACCAGGGCGGCGCCCACCGGCCGGTCGCCGCGGTGCAGCCAGACGATCTCGGCGGCGCCGGGGGACTCCAGCTTCTGCTCCTCGTCCGGCCCGTCGACCTCGATGAACGCCCGCACCGGCGCGCCCTCCGGCATGCCGGCCAGGGCGGCACCGATCGCCGGCAGCGCGCTCTCGTCACCGGCCAGCAGGTGCCAGTCGGCGTCGGCGTCCGGCGAGTAGCCACCGCCCGGGCCCATGAACCGGAACGGCTCGCCGACCCGGGCCCGCGCCGCCCACGGCCCGGCGATGCCGGCGTCGCCGTGCACCACGAAGTCCACCCACATCTCGGCGGCCTCGGGCAGCCACTTGCGCACCGTGTAGGTCCGCACCACCGGCCAGCTCTCCCGCGGCAGCGTCTCCCGGATCTCGCCCATGTCGAAGGGCTCCGGATAGTCGACGCCGGGCTGCGGGAAGATCACCTTGATGTAGTGGTCGGTGCAGCGGCTGGCGTCGATCCGGGCGATCGCCTCGCCACCGACCACCACCCGCACCATGTGCGGGGTGAGCTGCTCCACCCGCGTCACCACGCCAACATGCGCGGGCCGCGCCGGTCTGTTCGACATGTTTCGCACCTCACTGCCGGTCACCGGATCATCGGCTGGTAAGGCTACCCTTATTCTCCGCGATCAGCCGACCCGCGCACGCATTCCTCGGATGCGCGGGACGCATCCCACGATCACAAACGGCAGAGACGCTTTTCGGTACGACCGGAGCGCGCGCCCGGCGTACCGAAAAAATGCGGTGTCCCGAGCGGCGCGGAGGAGTTCGCGCCCGCCCGGGACACCGCCGGAGCTGAAAGGCTCTAGTACCGCCGCGGCCGGGACCGGGCGAAGGAGAATCCGATCACCGCGAGCAGCACCACGACCGCGCCGCCGCCGAACCACGCCGGGTGCTCGCTCAGCAGGGTGAGCGGGCCGCCCTTCTCGCCGCCGCCGGCCGGCGGGTCGGCGAGCTGCACGTCGTCCGAGGTGCTGGCCGGCGCTGCCTGGTCGGGCGCGCCGCCGTCCACGCCGTAGTCCGCCGCGGGCGCCTCTTCGCTCTCGGTCACCTGCGGCTTCGGCTTCTTGGTGGCCGGCGCCGTGGTCTCCGCCGGCTCATCGGCCTCGGTGTCCGAATTCGACGTGGTGGAGTTGCCGCTGGTGGACTTCGTCGACTTGGTGGTCGGCGCCTTGGTGGTGGCGGTCGGGGACGCGGCCGGCTCGGTGGTGGTCTTCGTCGTGCCGGTCGTCTCCTGGTCGGTGTTGCCGCCGGTGCCCGCACCGTTGTTGTTCTTGGTGGCGCCCGGCGAGACGGTGGTCTTGGTGGTCACCCGCGGGGTGGCGGTCGCCTGACCGCCGGTGTTGTTCCCGCCGGTGTTGTTGTTGCCACCCGTGTTGTTGCCGCCGGTGTTGTTTCCCCCGGTGTTGCCGCCGGTGTTGTTTCCCCCGGTGTTGCCGCCGGTGTTGCCACCCGTGTTGTTGCCACCGGTGTTCCCGCCGTTGTTCTGGTTGCCGCCGTTGTTCTGGTCGCCGCCGCCCTGGTTGCCGCCCTGGTTGCCGCCGCCCTGGTTGCCGCCGCCCTGGTTGCCGCCGGCCGCGGCGCGCACCGTGATCCGCACGGCGTCGATGGCCGGCGTCTGGTTGGCCCGCTCCATCATCGGCGTGCGGTGCGAGCCGTCACCGGCCCAGGACGCGCACTGCGCGGTGCCCTCGGCCGGCATCCCCGGGACCTGGATGGTCACCGTGTCCGGCGCCCGCCCGCCCTTCTGGTCCTCGGTGGCGACGAAGAACGCCGGCACCGGCTCCGGGTTGGGCGCCTCCCGGGTGCTGTCCAGCATCCGGCACGCGGTGTGGAAGTGGCCGCGCACGATGCCGTTCTGCAGGACGCTCGACTCGACGTAGTACCCGCCCTTGCCGGCCGCGAGGAACCGGTCGCGGATCAGGTTCCGGGTGCTCACCTTGAGGGTGAACGGCGTGTTCGGCGCGACCTGGCGCGGCGACTCGGTGATCAGCAGCGCCGCGTTGTTGGCGGCCGAGGCCACCTCACCGAACTCGGTGGAGACGCAGCGGTCACCTTTCTGGAAGCCGTCGTGCGCGGTGAGCCGGCTGTCGATGCAGGTGTCGGTGAGGATCTTCTGGCCATTGACGATCTTGCCGGCGCCGCTCTCGCTGGCGGCCTTCGTCGACGGCGTCTCGTCGGCGCGCGACAGCTGGGTGAATCCGATCGCGCCGCCCACGGCGACGACCAAGGCCCCGGCGGCCAGCAGTCGGGTACGCCCCGAGCCCGCGACTGCGAGACCGGAACGACGGTGACCCGAGCTTCCCATGACGTGCCCTTCGGTGATGTGGCGTTCGCCATTGTGTGGCGCCGACGAGCAGACGTTAGGAGCAGCTCTCACAGAAATCAATTCCGGAACATTATTTAAGGTTTCCGCGACCGAAACTTAAAGAAAAACAGCGGCGGGGTGGTGAACCCCGGGCATCCTCCGAACGGATGATGCCGAGGGTTCAACGAGATCGCGCCAGATTTCGCTGACCTGCTCTAATGCAACCACACCCGCAGCGCAGAGTAAACGGCCCGCGACACGGCGGCGCGACCGCCCAGATTTTCCCGGATCGGTGGCGGTCCACATTCGGGGCCGTCGCTGAATTCGACGCACGTCTTTGTGGAATTGCGGAAATCGGGTCGGGCGGGGCGGGTCGTCGCGGTGCGGTGGCGGGCCGGGCCGGTCACGACCGGGGGACCGTCTTGGGTAAATAACCAGGACTCGCTCACGCGGCTCCGGAGTCTGCCCTACCTTAGGCCAGGTCTTAGTCGGGCAAATCGACTGAAATGGAGCATGTAGTGCGTCTCTCTCGTACGTCGAGACTGGCGCGGGGTGGCCGACTGGCCGCCGCCGTCCTGTCCATAGTCGCCGCCGCGCCCGCCGCGGGCGCGGTCGCCGCACCTCGCGCCCTCCACGAGAGTCACCCGATCACCGACGGCTCCGGGACACACCTGGAGCTCAACGGCACCGCCGCCATGATCACCCGGACCAGCACCGGCAAACGGGTCATCCAGCTGACCACCGGCGGCTACAAGCAGACCGGCTCGGCCTGGTCCACCGAGAAGGTCGGCCTGAACCGGTCGTTCCGCACGTCGTTCAAGGCGTTCCTGCACCACAACCGGCCCGGCGCGGACGGCATCGCGTTCCTCGCCCAGGGCCACGGGCCGCGCGCGCTCGGCGGCTGGGGCGGCGGCCTCGGCTACCGCGGCATCCGGAAGAGCGTCGCGGTCGAGTTCGACACCTACCAGAACACCGCCGACCCGAGCAGCAACCACCTGGCCGTGGTACTCGGCGGCAACCCGGACCGGCACCACCGGTCCATCGCGGCCCCGATCCCGCTGTACGGCAAGCCGTTCCTGGCCCGGATCGGCTACGACGCCGGCGACCAGCGGCTGCGGGTGCACGTCCGCGCACTCCACAAGCACGCCCGGGAGCGGCTGATGCTCGACGAGAAGGTCGACCTCGCGCACTGGGCGGGTGTCTCCGGGGGCTGGCTCGGCTTCACCGGTGCCACCGGCGACCGGGTCTCCCACCAGGACGTCTACGACTGGACGGTCGACGCGCCCACGGCGTGACCGTCCTTGCCGGCGCCGCTCACGGCACCGGCTGACCCCCTCCCGGGGCGGCGTCTCGGCCGCCCGTCGTCACCCATTCCGTACCCATGCGCCCGGCCTGTCAGGCCGCCTCCACCCTGCCCGATCGGAGACACCACATGCCCACGGTCGACCGTGTGCTCCCCACCGAGACCGGCACCGAACAGACCACCGTCGAGCCACCGGCCCGACCCGACCCGGAACCCGATCCGGAGCCGATCGTCAGCGTCGTGGTTCCGGCGCTCAACGAGGCCCGCAACCTGCCGCACGTCTTCGCCCGGCTGCCCCAGGTGGACGAGGTGATCCTGGTCGACGGCGGCTCCACCGACGACACCGTGGCGGTCGCCCGCCAGCTGCGCCCGGACATCCGCGTCGTCACCCAGAACCGCCGCGGCAAGGGCAACGCCCTGGCCTGCGGATTCGCGGCGTGCACCGGGGACATCATCGTGATGATCGACGCCGACGGCTCGACCGACCCGGGCGAGATCCCGAGCTTCATCGCCGCGCTGCGCGGCGGCGCCGACTTCGCCAAGGGTTCGCGGTTCCGTCCCGGTGGCGGCAGCGCCGACATCACCCGGCTGCGCCGGGCCGGCAACCGGATGCTGAGCCTGCTGGTCAATGTCCTTTTCGGTACGAAGTACAGCGACCTCTGCTACGGCTACAACGCGTTCTGGTCGTGTCATCTGGACGTCTTCGACCTGGACAGCACCTCGCCCGCCCCGGCCGGCGCGGACGGCCGGCTGTGGGGCGACGGTTTCGAGATCGAGACCCTGCTCAACCTGCGCGCCGCCCGGGCCCGCCTGGTCATCGAGGAGGTGACCAGCTTCGAGCACGACCGGATCCACGGGGTGAGCAACCTGAACGCGTTCACCGACGGGATCCGGGTGCTGCGCACCATCGCGCGGGAGTGGCCGCGCGGCCGCAAGCGGGCGGCCCGGCAGGTCGCCGGACAGGCCGCCCGATGAGGATCGGCGTCGTCTGCAACGCCTACCACCCGGACATCGGCGGGGTGGAGACGCACGTCCGGCGCCTGTGCGCCGGGCTGGCCGCGGCCGGCGACGACGTCGAGGTGCTCACCCAGCACGCCGCCCGGTCCACCGCGACCGTGGACGGCGTGCTGGTCCGGCGCTTCCCGCTGACCGTGCCGGCCCGCGACTACCGGGTGTCGATGCCGCTCTGGCGCTGGCTGCGCCGGCACGGCGGGGACTACGACGTGCTGCACACGCACAGCTACCACGCGCTGGTGTCGCTGGGCGCGTCGCTCGGCCGGCACCGCACCCCGCTGGTCTTCACGCCGCACTACCACGGGACCGGGCACACCCGGCTGCGTGCCGCGCTGCACCCGATGTACCGGCCGTTCGGGCGGCGGATCATGAGCCGGGCCGGCCGGATCGTCTGCGTCACCGGTGCCGAGCGGGACCTGGTGCTGCGGGACTTCCCGGAGACGGCCGGCCGGATCGCGGTGATCCCGAACGGGACCGACCCGCGCCCGGTGGTGCCCGGCCGGCGGGCCGGGGTTCGCGGCATCCTCTGCGTCGGCCGGCTCGAACACTACAAGCGGGTGGACCGGGTGATCCGGGCGATGGTCCCGCTCGGCCCGGCGTACCGGCTGGACGTGGTCGGCGACGGCCCGGCCCGGTCGGCGCTCAAGCAGCTGGCCGGCCGCCTCGGGGTGGCCGGCCGGGTGGACTTCCACGGCCGGCTCGACGACGCCGCGTTCGCCGGCTGCCTGGCCCGCACCTCGGCGGCGGTCTCCGCCTCGGCGCACGAGGCGTTCGGGATGACCGTGGCCGACGCGCTCGCCGCCGGCATCCCGACCGTCGCCGCGCCGATTCCGGCCCACCAGGAGCTGGCCGGGCTGGCCGGCAGCACGGCCTGGCTGCGACTGACCGATCCGGAGGACACCGAGGCGCTGGCCGGCGCGCTGCGCGACGCCGTCGCGGCCGGTCGCTCGGCCACCCCGGCGCCCCTGCCCACCTGGGCCGACGTGGTCACCGCCACCCGTGACGTGTACTCGGCGCTCACCGGGATCCCGTTGCCCGCCGGCGCGGGAGCCGGAGGCCGGTGAGCGCGGTCACCGCCCGGCCGGCGCCGGGACGCACCGGGGCCCGGCCGGCCGGCCCGCGCCGCGGGCGGGCCGAGGCGGCCTGGTGCGCGGGCACGCTGACGCTGGCCGGGGCGGCCGGCGCGGCCGCGATCGTGATCGCCTACCGGCGGGCCGAGTGGGGCAGCGGCGGGCAGTTCGACTGGTTCTGGGCCGGCATGCTGATCTTCACGCTGCCGGTCGGCTACTGGGCGCTGCGCCGCTCCGCCTCACCGCGGCTGCGGCTGGCCGTGCTGGTCGGCTACGCCGCCTTCACCTACCTGCCGAAGCTGCTCCGGCACCCGAGCGGCCCGCTCTACCACGACGAGTACGCGCACTGGGGCCAGAGCCACGAGATCCTGCTCGACGGCCGGCTCTTCGCGATGAACCCGATCGTCCGGGTGATCGGTGACTACCCCGGCCTGCACGCCTGCGTCGCGTCACTGGCCGCGCTCACCGGCCTGAGCATCTGGCAGGCCGCGCTGATCGTGCTGACCACCGCGCACGTGCTGCTCACCCTCGGCGTCGCGGTGCTGGCCGGCCAGCTCTGGCCGGACCCGCGGATCGCCGCGGCGGCCGCCCTGGGTTACAGCCTGAACAGCTCGTTCCTGTTCTTCGACACCCAGCTCGGCTACGAGTCGCTGGCCATCGCCGTCCTGGTCTGGGCGCTCGCCGCGGCGCTGCGCGCGATGCACGCCGGGACCGTCCCGGCCCGGCTCGGCTGGGCCGCGCTCACCCTGCTGCTGGCCGCCGCCACCACCGCCACGCACCACCTCACCGCGCTCTGGATGACCGGGGTGCTCGGGCTGCTCGCGCTGGCCGCCACGGTCCACTCGATCGCGGCCCGGGAGCTGATCACCGCGGCCCGGGTGGCCTGGGCGCTGACCTCCGGCACCGCGCTGATCGTGGCCACCTGGCTGGGCGTGGTGGCCCCGCGCACCGGCAGCTACCTGGACCCGTACCTGGGCCGGGCGCTGGACCAGTTCAGCGGGCTGGCCGGCGGCGAGGAGGGCGGCCGGGAACTGTTCAGCAAGTCGGTGCTGCCCTGGTGGGAGCAGACCGCGGCGTACGTCGCCCCCGGCGTCGCCCTGCTCGCCTTCGCCGGCGCGGCCGGCCTGTGGTGGCGCCGCCGGTACACCGACGAGCCGCTGACCCGGACCGGCACCACCGCGATGCTGCTGCTCGGCGCCCTCTACTTCCCGGCCACCCTGCTCATCCTGACCCCGGCCGGGGCGGAGGGTGCCCGGCGCTCGTGGGCGTTCAGCTACCTGGGGCTGGCGGTCGCGGTGGCTCCGGTCGTGGTGGCCGTGCTCGACAAGTCGCGCCAGATCAGGCTCGGCCGGCTGGCCGCGGTGTCCCGGATGCCTCGCCGCGCCGCTGATCCCGCCGGGCGGGCCAATGCTCGCGCGGACTTCGCTGGCCGGGCCGATGCCCGCGTTGACTCGGTCGGCCGGGCCGATGCTCGCGCGGACCTCGCCGGGCGGGCCGATGCTCGCGCGGACTTCGCCGGGCGGGCCGATGCTCGCGTTGACTCCGTCGGCCGGGCCGATGCCCGCCTTGACTCCGCCGGCCACTCGCCAGTCCCCGCCCACCCAGGGGGAGCCTCCCCGAAGACAGTGTGGCGCGGAGACGGGATCTCCCGGGGCTGGACTGTGGACAACGCTCTGATGTGGATGACGGGCCGGCGATCCGACAGCGACCACCTTGAATCGATCGGCAGTGACCGCGCTGAAGGCCGGCTGGGAGCAATCGTCGCGGGCGGGGCACTGCTCGCGGTCTGCGCGCTGCTGCTGGTCGGCAACAACGCCGCCGGGATGAACCCGTCCTACCGGTTCCCGGGGCCGCCGGTCTACGGCTCGGACACCCGGGCCGCCACCCCGGAGGTGCTGGCCGCCGCGCACTGGTTGCGCGACACCCAGGGGCGTGGCGTCCGGCTGGTCGCCGACCGCTACTCCGGGCTGATCCTCGGCTCCTACGGCGAGCAGCAGCCGACCACCGGCTCGGCCAGCTTCCCGGCCTACGACCTGTACCGCGTGCGGCCCGGGCAGCCGATGCCGCCGGCGTTGCTGGCCCAGCTGCGGGCGTGGCGGTTCGAGTTCCTGGTGGTGGACCGGCGGATGGCCGAGCAGGTGCCGGACATCAACATCTACTTCGAGACGAACGAGCCGCTGCGCCACGACGGCGTGCCCGCCTTCGATCGGGCGCAGCTGACCAAGTTCGACAGCCTGCCGTGGCTGATCAAAATCTACGACGGGCCGCATCTGGCGATCTATCGCTTCGACTTCGGCAGCCTAGACCGGGTCACGGCCGCCGGCTGGTGCCCCGGGGTGTCCCCGACCGGCCGAGGCACCCCCACGTGCCAGCCGGCGTCACAACCGGCGCAAGGCCGACCGGCGCAAGGCCGACCGGCGCAAGGCCAGCCGGGTCCGCAACCGGCGCAAGGCCAGCCGGGTCCGCAACCGGCCCATGGCCAGCCGGCGCCGCGACCGGCCGACGGCGGGCAGCCGCTGCCGAGGCGCGAGGGGAACTGATGAAACCGATCCTGCGGCCGCTCGTCGTGGCGTACGCCAGCTTGTCGATCTTGATCCCGGCCGCCGGACTGCCGTGGCCGATCCTGCTGCCGGCCGGTCTGCTCGCCCTGCTCGCCATCGGTGAGCTGTGGGTGCGCGCGGTGACCGGGCCGCCGGCCGAGGCCGGGATCCCGGTGCTCCGGACCGGCCTGGTGGTGCTCTCCGGGCTGCTCACCCTGCCCGCGGTGGCGCTGCTGCTGCATCCGCTCGGGGTGCCGGTCCGCCCGGCGTCGCTGATCGTCGGTGCCGCGCTGCTGGCCACCGCGCTGGCCCTGGTCGCGCTGCTGCGCCGCTCGGCTCGGCCCGGCCTGCCGGAGCAGCGGCCGGGCGGCGACCTCGGGTGGCGGGCGCGGCCGGCGACCCGGACCGCGGCGGCGCTGCTGCTGCCGGTCCTGCTGGCACTGGCCGTCGGCGGGGTGGCGATCCGGGCCGTGGAGCGGGGCGCGCGGCCCGAGCTGCCCGGCTATCTCACTGTGGCGCTGAACGGCTGGGCGGCCGGGATCCGCACCCCGGTGGCGGTCCCGGCGGGCGGCCTCACGGTGCCGGTACGGGTGACCAATTCCGGTCTTCCGACCACCACCCAGTGGCTGCGGCTGCGGATCGGCGGGGCCCTCGTCGCGTCCCGGCAGGTGACCGTGGTGACCGGAAAGGTCTACGCGCTCAGCGTGCAGGTGCCGGCCCTGCCGGCCGACGGCTGCCTGCGGCCGGTCGGGATCAGCGTGGGCGGGGCGGGCACCGTGTTCTACGCCCGGTCCGGCGCGGAAGTCCAGGGACAGGCCGCCCGGTCCGGCGCGGAAGTCCGGGGACAGGCCGCCCAATCGGGTGCGGCGGGCCGGGGACAGGCCGCTCAGGCCGGCGCCGCGGTCCGGGGGCGGGCGGCGTGCTGATCACCGCGACCCGGCGGGTGCTGGACGACTCGCTGGCCCGGAACAGCCTGTTGATCATGGCGACCACGGTGGCCAACGGCGGGCTCGGCTACCTCTACTGGATGCTCGCCGCGCGGGTCGTCCCGCAGCCGCAGATCGGCACGGCCACCGCGCTGATCTCGGCGGCCACCGCGATCAGCATGCTCGCCAACCTGGGCGCCGGGCACATGTTCATCCAGCGGCTGCCGGGCAGCGCCCCGGACGTCTGGTCCCGGATCGTCGGCGGCGGCCTGCTGGCCGGCTGCGCGGCCACCGCGGCGGTCGCCACGGCCGGTGCGGTGCTGGTCCCGATGGCGGCGGCGAACTTCGGCTTCCTGGCCCACCCGCTCGGCGCCGCGGCGCTGGTCTGCGCGGCCACCGCGGTCACCGCGACCACCCTGCTCGACAACGTCTATGTGGCCCACCGCGCCGGGCACGGGATGTTCGTACGCAACCTGGTCCTCGCCGTGGGGAAGATCGGTGCGCTCGCCGCGCTGCTCGCCGTGGGGGTGCACTCAGCCGGCGCCGTGGTGCTCTCCTGGACGCTGCCGATCTTGCTGGTCAGCGCCCTGACGCTGAGTTCCGGGCTGGGCCGGCTGCGGCCCGGCGCCCGTCCCCGGCTCAGCGGCCTGGGCGCCGAGCTGCCGCATCTGCGGACCGCACTGACCGGGCACCACCTGATCAACCTGACCCAGGCCGGTCCGGCGGCGCTGCTGCCGGTGTTGGTCACCGCGCGGCTCGGGGCCGGCGCCACCGCGCACTTCTACCTGGCCTGGATGACCGCGTCGATGCTGTTCATGGTGTCGCCGGCGGTCGCCTCGGCGCTCTACGCGGAACGCACCAACGCGGCCCGGGCCGGGCTGCGCCGGGCCGCTCTCGTGGTGCTCGCCATGGTCGGCGTCCCGGCCGGGGTGCTGTTCGTGGCCGGCGACCGGATCCTCGGGCTGTTCAGCGCCGGCTACGCGGCCGAGGGCGGCCTGCTGCTGCAGATTTTGGTGCTGGCCGCGCTCCCGGACGCGGTCACCAACCTGGCCGTCGCGCACTGGCGCTCGCGCGGCGAGTTCCGGCTCTGCCGCCGGCTCAACCTGGTCCGCGCGGTCTCCTGCCTGGCGCTGACCTGGCTGCTGCTGCCCGGCGCCGGGGTGACCGGCGCGGGCGTCGCCTGGCTGGCCGGGCAGTCGGCGGGGGCGCTGCTCGTGGGTGCTGCCTGTTTCGCACGGGAGAGGGCTGCCAAGAAATGAAGATCCTGCATCTGTCCAATCTGTACGCCCCGGTGATCGGTGGCCTGGAGCGCAGCATCGCGACCAGCAGCGAGGAGCTGGTCCGGCGCGGCCACGAGGTCACCGTGCTCACGCTGGCGACGCCGGCCGCGCCGGGCCACGAGACGATCAACGGGGTGCGCGTGCACCGGGTCCGCAGCGTGGCGAACACGCTGCTCCCGGCGATGAACGAGAACCCGGACAAGCCGTTCCACCCGACGTGTCCGGACCCGCTGGCCACCGCCGCGATCGCCCGGCTGCTGCGCGCCGAGCACTTCGACGTGGTGCACAGCCACGACTGGCTGATGTACAGCTACCTGCCGCTGCGCCGGTCCCGGCTGGGGCGCCCGCACGTGCACACCGCGCACGACTTCGGGCTGACCTGCGTCCGCAAGACCTTCGCCCGGGACGGCGGCCAGTGCCCCGGTCCCCGGCTGTCCCGGTGCGTGAGCTGCGCCTCCGCGCAGTACGGCCGGCCCCGCTCGGCGGCCCTGACGGCCGGGCTGCACGCCCAGCGGCACCGCGGCATCGACGCGCTCACCGCCATCTCCAGCTCGGTGGCGCGCGCCCTGGACCTGGCCCGGCTGCCCGGTGACCTGCCCGTCCAGGTGGTCTCCAGCCTGGTCCCGGACGGCCTCGACGAGCTGGCCCGGAACACCCCGCGCCCGGACTGGCTGCCGACCGGCGACTACCTGCTCTTCGTCGGGGCGCTCGGGCCGCACAAGGGCATCCATGTGCTGTTCGACGCGTACCGGGAACTGGTCGCCGGATGGGCCGGCCCGCGGCCCGCGCCCGCCCTGGTCTGCCTCGGCACCCGCCGCGACGACACCCCGCCGCCCCCGCCGGGCGTGCTGATCCGGCACGACGTGCCGCACGCCGAGGTGATGGCCGCCTGGCGGGGCGCGGCGGCCGGGGCCGTCCCGTCGCTGAACGAGGGGATGGGCCAGGTGGCGGTGGAGGCGATGCTGGCCGGCGCGCCGCTGGTCGCCTCGGCCGCCGGCGGGCTCACCGACGTGGTCCGGGACGGCGAGAGCGGACTGCTGGTGCCGCCCGGCGACGTGGCCGCGCTGCACGCCGCGCTGCTGCGGGTGCTCACCGACCAGGAGCTGGCCGCGCGGCTGCGCGCGGCCGGTCAGCGGCGCGGCCTGGAGTTCACCGCCGCGCGCGTCGTCCCCCGAATCGAGGAGGTCTACCGTGCCTGCATCGCGGCGTCTTAAGGTGGTGGTCGCCGGATCGGGGTGGCACTTCCTGTCCGGGATCAGCTATTACACCTGCCGGCTGAGCAACGCCTTCGAGGAGCGCTTCGAGGTCAGCGCGATCCTGATGCGGCGGCTGCTTCCGGCCCGCCTCTACCCCGGGCGCGCTCGGGTCGGGCAGGAATTGAGCGATTTACGGTACGCCGAGAGCGTCCCGGTCTTCGACGGCGTCGACTGGTGGGCGCTGCCCAGCCTGGCGCGAGCCGTCGCGTTCCTCCGCGAACGACAGCCGGACGTGCTGGTGCTGCAGTGGTGGACCGGGGCGGTGCTGCACTCGTACCTGGTGCTGGCGGCCGCGGCGCGCCGGCTCGGGATCCGGGTGGTGGTCGAGTTCCACGAGGTGCAGGACACCGGGGAGCTGCGGCACCGGTGGGCGGCCCGGTACGTGCGGGCGGCGATCCGGCCGCTGCTGAGCCGGACCTCCGGGGTGGTGGTGCACTCGGCGTTCGACCGCGACGCGCTGGCCGCCGCGTACGACCTGGACGGGGTGCCGGCCGAGATCGCGCTGCACGGGCCGTTCGACCACCACGCGGCCGGGGCGGCGCGGGTGCCCGGGCCGGACGGGGTGGTGCGGCTGCTGTACTTCGGGACGATCCGGCCGTACAAGGGCCTGGAGGACCTGATCGAGGCGTTCCCGGCGCTCGGCCCGGGATACCACCTGACCGTGGTGGGGGAGACCTGGGAGGGCTGGACGCTGCCCGCCGAGCTGATCGCGGCGTCGCCGGCCCGGGACCGGATCACCTTCGTCAACCGGTATGTGCCGGACACCGAGGTGAACGCGTACTTCGCGGCGGCTGACGCGGTGGTGCTGCCGTACCGGCGGAGCTCGGCCAGCGGGCCGCTGCACATCGCGATGAGCCACGGGCTGCCGGTGGTGGTCACCTCGGTGGGCGGGCTGGTCGAGGCGGCCGGGCCGTACTCCGGCACGGTCTTCGTCCCGCCGGGCGAACCGGCCGCGCTCGTCGCCGGCATCACGGGTGCCGCCGGCCTGACCGGCCGGCGGCACGCGGACCCGTCCTCGTGGGACCGGACCCTGGAGGCCTACGAGCGCCTCTTCGCGAGGATCGGGGTGGGTCAGGAGAGCGTCACGTCGTCGAACCAGACGCTGCCCTTGTTGTCGCCCGACTTGAGGTGAAGCTGGACGCTGGCCGCCCCGGCCGGGGCGGTCGCGTTCACGGTCAGCTTGGTCCAGCCGGTGGTGCCGGCCGCGACCCGCTTCGACGAGGTCTGGCCCAGCCACCGGTCGTTCGCGTCGAACCAGCTCAGCGCGATCTCGTTGGTCCCGGTCGCGTTCTGGCCCTTGGCCCAGGCCTCGGCCCGCCACTTCTGGCCGGGCTGCACCGGGGTGATCGGGGCGATCCGGACCGACGGCAGGCCACCGTCGGTGCGGGTGGTCCGGCTGAACTTCGCCGACCAGGCGCCGCTGTGCGCGGCGTCGGAGGCGCGCACCGCGACCCCCTCCTCGGCCAGGTAGGGCCGCCACGGCGAGTTGCCGGCGGTCGCCTCGAAGCCCAGGTCCAGCACGCTGTTCGTGATCGCCTCGCCGGACCAGTAGGTCCGCACCACGGCGGCCGCGGCCTTCGCCGAGCCGTCCGCCCGGAACAGGCCGAACTTGTACTGCGCCGGGATCTTCGAGACCGCCGAGTTGGCCGGGATCGCGCCGGTGCTGAAGTCGGTCAGGGTCCACGGGGCGACCGAGCCGACGCCGGCCGTCCGGGCCGCCTGGAACACCCGGGCCAGGTAGACCGCCTGCTCACCCTCGGTGCCGGTGGCGGTGCTCAGGCCGGTCTCGCCGATCACGATCGGGAACGGGCCGGCCGCCGCCTGCGCCTTGGTGATCTCGGCGAGCGCCCGCTCCGAGTTGCCGTAGAAGTGGAAGTCCAGGTAGTCGAGCGGGGAGGCGGCCAGCACGGTGCGGATCTGGGTGAGGCCGTTCGAGCCGGTGGTACCGGAGACGGACAGGGTCAGCGGCATGGCCGGCACCGCCGCCCGGATGCTCGGGATGATCTTCTTGACCCAGGCGGACGCCTTCGCGTCGGTCGGGTCGAACTCGTTCTGCACCTCGACGGAGAGCACCCGCGGGTCGGTCGCGTACGGGGTGAGCACCGCCTTCGCCCACTTGGCGCTCCCGGTCGCGTCGGTGTAACCGGCCCACCAGTCGAACAGGGTGAGCTTGACGGTCAGCCCCTGCCCGTCCGCGATGCTGACGAACTTGCTCAGCTTGGCGGCGTAGTCGGCCTTCGGGGTGGGGTAGCCGAACGCGGTCGGGAAGACGATCACCCGCACGTTGTCGGCGCCCAGCGACTTCGCCCGGGCCAGGTCCGCCTCGATCCGGACCGGGTCGAAGCTGGTCCACATGGCCGACCAGCCGGCGTTCGACGGGTAGTAGTTGATCGTCTTGGCCACCTGGACGGCGGCCAGGCGGGTGGCCAGCGTGGCGTCCTTGGCGACGCTCTTCGGCGGCGTGGTGGTCTTGACCGGCGCCGGCGCGGTTGTCTTCACCGGCGTGGTGGTCTTGACCGGGGCCGGTGCGGTCGTCTTGACCGGCATGGTCGTCTTCGCCGGCGCCGGGGCCGGGGTCTTCGCCGGGACCGGGCTCTTCGCCGGGGCCGGCGTGGGGGTGGCGGCGTCGGCCGCACCGGTCTGGGCGAGGACGGACAGGAGGAGTGAAGAGGCCAGGATGGCAGCGCGGCGACCGGCGAGAGACATGGTTAGGGGGAGCCCTTCACGGAGTTGCTTTCCAGTGGCCCCTCCCATCGGCTCGGCGGCGCGTTGCCGTCAGGTAACTCGTCGATGCAGTGCGGTTGCCCTTCGGTGCGGTTCGGGAGCCGGGGATTCATTTCCCCGGCGGTGGCCGATGGTCAGCCACCGCCATGCGGACGTCACGCGGCCGGGTAGTGCCGTGGGGTATAGACCATCGTCTCGCCGTTTGCCCTGGTCACCGCCTTGGTCTGGGACGAGCCGACGATCAGCAGGCAGCGCATGTCGACGGTGGACGGGTCCAGCTCGCCCAGCGTGGTGACCCGGACCGTCTCCTGCGGGCCGCCGACGTCCCGGCCGACCACCACCGGGGTGCTCGGCGCGCGGTGCTCCAGCAGCAGCTCCCGGGCCCGGACCAGCTGCTGCTTGCGGGTCTGCGAGGCCGGGTTGTAGATCGCGATGACCAGGTCGGCGGCGGCCGCCCCGGCCAGCCGGTTCTCGATCACCGGCCACGGCTTGAGCCGGTCGGAGAGGGACAGCACGCAGAAGTCGTGGCCGAGCGGCGCGCCGGCCCGGGAGGCGACCGCCTGGGCGGCGGTCAGGCCGGGCACGATCCGCACCGGCACGTCCTTCCACTGCGGATCCTCGGCGACCTCCAGGACCGCGGCGGCCATCGCGAACACCCCCGGGTCGCCGGACGAGACCACCACCACGCGGCGCCCCCGTTTCGCCAGGTCCAGCGCGAACGCGGCCCGCTCCGCCTCGACCTTGTTGTCCGAGGCGTGCCGCCGCTGCCGCGGGTCGACCGGCACCCGGTCGACGTAGGTGGTGTAGCCCACCACGTCGTCGGCCTCGGCCAGCGCGGCCCGCGCCTCCGGGGTGAGCCACTCGGCCGCGCCCGGCCCGAGCCCGACCACGGTCACCGTCCCGGCCTCGGCCTCGGCCTCGGCCTCGGCCTCGGACCGGGTCTCGGAACCGGCCTGGGACCCGGTTTCGGAACCGGCCGGGGACCCGGTCCCGGAACCGGCCCGGGAGCCGGGCTCGGGCTCGGCGTCCGGCGTGGCGCTCGTCCCGGAATCGGTCATGAAGACGGTCGCGGCCGGGCTCGGCAGCAGGGCTAGCGAGAAATACGGCACGGTCGCCGGATCCACCTCGGCCAGCCGGCCGACCCGCTCCGCGGCCATCGTCGCGCGCTCCACGTAGAACGCGTCGCCGAGCCGTCCGGCCTGCTCCAGCGCGGTCCGCACCCCGTCGAAGGTCCGCCCCAGCTTCATCACCGCGGCCGAATCGGTCGCGGCGAGCCGGCGGGCCAGCTCGTCCGGCGGCAGGGTGCCGGGCAGCACGGTGAGCACCTCGTCCCGCTCCATCAGCGGCCGCCCGAGCACCGCCGACGCCGCGCTCACCGAGGTCACCCCGGGCACCACGGCCGTCTCGTAGCGGTGCGCGAGCCGCTTGTGCATGTGCATGTAGGACCCGTAGAAGAACGGATCGCCCTCGGCCAGCACCACCACGTCCCGGCCGGCGTCCAGGTGCGCGGCGAGCCGGGCCGCGGCCTGCTCGTAGAACTCGTCGATGGCGCCCTGGTACCCACCCGGGTGATCGGTGGTCCCGGTGGTCACCGGGTAGATCAGCGCCTCCTCGATCTGCCCGTCCCGCAGGTAGCCGGCCGCGATCGCCCGCGCGTTGCTGCGCCCGTGCCGCGCCGCGTGGTAGGCCACCACGTCGGCCGCCGCGATCAGCCGCGCCGCCTTGACCGTCACCAGCTCCGGGTCACCGGGCCCGAGCCCCACCCCGTAGAGCCGCCCGCGAACCACGTCGTTCGTCATGTCCCGTTCCACTCCCGCGCCGCCGCCGGTCATCGCCCCGCCGCCGTGCCGTCCGTCATCGTCCCGATTCGTCCCCGAGGCCGCGCCGCTCGTCGCGCCCCGCCCCACCGTGCCTACCGCCAAGCCGCTCTTCGCGCCCCACCGTGCCCGCCAAGCCGCTCGTCGGCCCCACCGTGCCCGCCAAGCCGCTCGTCGCGCCCTGCCGTGCTATCGCCAAGCCGCTCTACAGCGCGACGCCACTCCTCGCGCCTCGCCCCGCTATGCCTACCGCCAAGCCGGTCCCGAGCGCGCCGTTGCTCATTCCGCCTCCGAGGCCAGCGCGTTGACCGCGGCCGCCGTCATCGCGCTGCCGCCCCGCCGGCCTTGCACGATCAGATACTCCAGGCCGGACTCGGCCAGCGCCTCCTTCGACTCCGCCGCCCCGATGAAACCGACCGGGATGCCGAGCACCGCGGCCGGTCGCGGCGCGCCCGCCGCGACCATCTCCAGCAGCCGGAACAGCGCCGTCGGCGCGTTGCCGACGGCCACCACCGCGCCGCCGAGGCGGTCACCCCAGAGATCGAGGGCCGCGGCGCTGCGGGTGTTCCCGATGCGGGCGGCGATCTCCGGTACGCGTGGGTCGCGCAACGTGCACACCACCTCGTTGCCCGCGGGCAGCCGCGAGCGGGTCACCCCGGACGCCACCATCTCGGCGTCACAGAGGATCGGCGCCCCGTCCAGCAATGCCTTCCGCGCGGCGATCGCCACCCCGGGGCTGAACCGGACATCCCGCACCAGATCCACCATCCCGCAGGCGTGGATCATCCGGACCACCACCCGGGCCACCTCGGCCGGCAGCCCGTCCAGGTCCGCCTCGGCCCGGATGGTGGCGAACGACCGCCGATAGATCTCCGCGCCGTCCGTTATGTAATCCATCAGGCTCTCCTCGCCCCCGCCACCACGTCCCCCAGCACGTCCACCGGGAATGTCCCCGCCCTGCCCGGCCCGCGCACCGCGCCCGGATCGTCCGCCTCGTCGCGCTGTCTCGCCGAACTCGGGCCGTCCTCGTCCCGCCGTTTCGCCGGGCGCGGACCGGCCGCCTCGTCCCGCCGTTTCGCCGAGCGCGGACCGGCCGCCTCGTCCCGCCGAGGCCCCGGATCGCCGGCCGGCGCAACGCCCGGGCCGGCCTCGCCGTGCGGCACCGCCTCCCCGGCCGGCCGGCCGTCGCCGGAGCGGCGGGTCACCGCGTAACCCTCCCCGGTCGCCTCGATCCGCACGTGGTCGCCCGCCGGGCTCCCGCAGGCCCGCGCGCAGCCCACCCAGTGCGCCGGCAGCCCCTCCACGAACCGGCTCGCCGCCTCGGCGTCGGCCCGCACGTCGCCCAGCGACCGCGCACACCCCGGCCGGCCCGCGCAGGCGGTCACCCCGGTCCACCGGGACGTCGGGGTCACCACCAGCCCGGCCGCGGCCAGGCGCTCGATCCAGGCCGCCGCCGCGGACCCGGTGAGGCCCGGCACCAGCACACCCCGCCACGGGGTGACGACCAGCCGCTCCGCCTCGGCCAGGACCCGGATCTGCGCGCTCTCCAGTCGTCCCAGCGGCACCAACGCGCCGGCTGCTGCCTGATCGTTGTCGGTCACCACGCCGACCAGCGCGCCCGGGTCCACGACCTCGGCCGGCGTCGCCACCGGCACGCTCACCGGCGTGAGCCGGAGCGCCGCCGCGGCCCGGGCCGAGACCCGGGCCGGCCCGTCGGCCAGCTCCCGCAACCGCCAGGCGGCCGCCCGGCCACCGCGCTGCGCCTCGCGCTCGGCGAGGAACGCGTGCGCGCTCACGATCAGCGCCTCGGTGACCCGGCCGGCGTCGACCCGCAGCCCGGTGTCGTGGCCGCCGAACCGGAGCCCGAAGCGCGGCCCGTCCGGGATCGCCGCGACATCCGCCGCGAGCGGCACCTGACCGATCGCGAACAGGAACTTGCCCGGCAGCCCGGCCAGCTCCGGATCGGCCCGGATCGCGGCGTCCAGCTCCTCGACCAGCGCCCGCAGGCGCGCGGCGGCCAGCGGTGGGGCGGCGATGTTCCGTACCGCGTCGTGGGTCGGGGACGGCAGCAGCCCGGCGGCGCGCAAGCGGTCGGCCAACCGTGCCGTGTCACCCTCCTGGAGGGCCCTGAGCTGCAGGTTGGCCCGGGAGGTCAGCTCCAGGCGACCGTCGCCGAACTGCTCGGCCAGCTCGCCGAGCGAGCCCAGCTGGGCGCCGGTCAGCAGGCCCCCGGGCAGCCGGACACGCGCCAGCAGCCCGTCGGCGGCGGCATGCAACCGCAGCGCGCCGGGGCAGGCGTCGGTGTCGGACTGTCGGTGGGCTGTCACGGCCCGGATACTACGGGCGGCCGCCGACAGGACCGCAGCCTCGGGTCGGCAGCATCACAACTTCGTCAGCGGCGTCACACCCCCGCCGGGCGGGCGGCGGAATCGTCAGCGGCGTCACAGGCCGGGCGCGTCCGGGCGTCCGCTAGCGTGTAGCGAACAACCGAATCGAGCGGCGACGCCGCGGAGGAAGCCGGTGCGAGTCCGGCGCGGTCCCGCCACTGTCACCGGGCCCTGAGCCGGCCGAGGCTCAAGCCCGGGAGCCAGGAACTCCGGTCGCCGTTGATCTCTACTACCCGGGGCGCGGACCCCGAGGGGAGCGCACGCGTGTTTCTGCTGCTGTCGACGTCCGACACGGACCTGCTCAGCGCCCGGGCCAGCGGCTCGGCCTGGCGGCTGGGCAACCCGGCCCGCACCGGGGTCGCCGACCTGCCCGCCCTGCTCGACGGGGTGCAGCTGGTCGTGGTCCGGATCCTCGGCGGCCGCCGGGCCTGGGAGGAGGGCCTCGACACGCTGCTCGCCGGGGACGTCCCGGTGGTGGTGCTGGGCGGCGAGATGGCGCCGGACGCCGACCTGATGAAACTCTCCACGGTCCCGGCCGGCATCGCCGCCGACGCGCACCGCTACCTGGCGCAGGGCGGCCGGGACAATCTCGCGGCGCTGCACGACTTCCTCTCCGACACCGTGCTGCTGACCGGCAACGGCTTCGCGCCGGCCGTCGAGAGCCCGCAGTGGGGCATCCTTCCCCGGCCGGAGGCCGCCGCGCAGGAGCGGGTGCCGACCGTCGCGGTGCTCTATTACCGCGCCCACCACATGGCCGGCAACACCGCCTTCGTCGAGGCGCTCTGCCAGGCGATCGAGGCGAAAGGCGCCCGGCCGCTGCCGATCTTCACGGCCTCGCTCCGCACCGCCCCGCCCGAGCTGCTCGCCGAGCTGCGCACAGCGGATGCCCTGGTGGTGACGGTGCTGGCGGCCGGCGGCACCCGCCCGGCCACGGCGAGCGCCGGCGGCGACGACGAGGCGTGGGACGTCGGCGTGCTGGCCGACCTGGACGTGCCGATCCTGCAGGGACTCTGCCTGACCAGCTCGCGGGCTGCCTGGGAGGCCAGCGACGACGGCCTGACCCCGCTGGACGCGGCGACCCAGGTGGCGATCCCGGAGTTCGACGGCCGGATCATCACGGTGCCGTTCTCGTTCAAGGAGATCGACCCGGACGGCCTGTCGGTCTACGTGGCCGACCCGGAGCGGGCCTCCCGGGTGGCCGGGATCGCGGTCGCGCACGCCCGGCTGCGGCACATCCCGCCGGCTGAGCGCAAGATCGCGCTGATGCTCTCCGCCTATCCGACCAAGCACTCGCGGATCGGCAACGCGGTCGGCCTGGACACCCCGGCGTCGACGGTCGCGCTGCTCGCGGCGCTGGCCGAGAGGGGTTACCAGGTCGGCGACTTCCGCTCCTACGACGGCGACGGCCTGATCCACACCCTGATCGCGGCCGGTGGACAGGACCCGGACTGGCTCACCGAGGAGCAGCTGTCCGGTAACCCGGTGCGGATTCCGGCATCCCGGTACCAATCGTGGTTCGACACCCTCCCCGAGGACTTCCGGGAGAGCGTCGAGCAGCATTGGGGCCCGCCGCCCGGCGAGCTGTATGTCGACAACGGTGACATCGTCCTCGCCGCCCTCCGCGACGAGAACATCGTGGTGATGGTGCAGCCCCCGCGTGGCTTCGGGGCCAACCCGGTCGCCATCTACCACGATCCCGACCTGCCGCCGAGCCACCACTACCTGGCCGCCTACCGCTGGCTGGCCGACGAGTTCGGCGCGCACGCGGTGGTGCACGTCGGCAAGCACGGCAACCTGGAGTGGCTCCCCGGCAAGAACGTGGGCATGTCCGCCTCCGACGGCACCGACGCGGCGCTCGGTGACCTGCCGCTGATCTACCCGTTCCTGGTCAACGACCCGGGGGAGGGCACCCAGGCCAAGCGCCGGGCGCACGCCACGCTGGTCGACCACCTGATCCCGCCGATGGCGCGCGCCGAGTCGTACGGCGACATCGCCCGCCTGGAGCAGCTGCTCGACGAGCACGCGAACATCGCCGCGCTCGACCCGGCCAAGCTGCCGGCCATCCGGGCGCAGATCTGGACCCTGATCCAGGCCGCCAAGATGGACCACGACCTGGGCCAGGAGCATCGCCCGGACGACGAGGCGTTCGACGACTTCATCATGCACATCGACGGATGGCTGTGTGAGGTCAAGGACGTGCAGATCCGGGACGGCCTGCACGTGCTCGGCGCCGCGCCGACCGGCGAGGCCCGGATCAACCTGGTGCTGGCCATGCTCCGCGCCCGGCAGATGTGGGCCGGCCAGGTCGCCGCGCTGCCCGGCCTGCGGGAGGCGCTGGGCCTCGCCGACCAAGCCACGACCGCGGAGACCGACGCGATCGAGGAGCAGGCGCGGGCGCTGATCACCAAGATGGAAGAGGCCGGCTGGCCGACCGACGTGTCCGAGATCTCGGACAATGACGACGTCCGGAAGGTTCTTCGGTTCGCCGCCCAAGAAGTCGTCCCGAGGCTCGCCCGCACCACCGACGAGCTGACCAACGTCCTGCACGCCCTCGACGGCGGTTACGTCCCGGCCGGCCCCAGCGGCTCCCCGCTCCGCGGCCTGATCAACGTGCTGCCCACCGGCCGCAACTTCTACTCGGTCGACCCGAAGGCCATCCCCAGCGCGCTCGCCTGGGAGACCGGCCAGGCGATGGCCGACTCGCTGCTCGCTCGCTACCGCGCCGACTACGGCGACTGGCCGAAATCGGTCGGCCTCTCCGCCTGGGGCACCAGCGCCATGCGCACCGCCGGCGACGACATCGCCGAGGTGCTGGCGCTGATCGGAGTCCGCCCGATCTGGGACCCGGCCTCCCGGCGGGTCACCGGCCTGGAGCCGATCGCCCGGGAAGAGCTGGGCCGCCCGCGGATCGACGTCACGATCCGCATCTCGGGCTTCTTCCGGGACGCGTTCCCGCACGTCGTGGCGATGCTCGACGACGCCGTCCAGCTGGTCGCCGAGCTGGACGAGCCGGACAACTACGTGCGCGAGCACGCCCTGCGCGACCAGGGCGAGCACGGCGACTGGCGGCGGGCCACCACCCGGATCTTCGGGTCCCGCCCGGGTGCCTACGGCGCCGGCATCCTGCCCCTGATCGACAGCCGGAACTGGCGGGACGACGCCGACCTCGCCGAGGTCTACGCGGTGTGGGGCGGGTTCGCCTACGGGCGGGATCTGGACGGCGTCCCGGCCCGGGGCGACATGGAGAACGCGTACCGTCGCATCGACGTCGCCGCGAAGAACATCGACACCCGCGAGCACGACATCGCCGACTCCGACGACTACTTCCAGTACCACGGCGGCATGATCGCCACGGTGCGGGCGCTGACCGGGCGGGCGCCGGCGGCGTACATCGGCGATTCCACCAACCCGGACGCGACGCGGACCCGCAGCCTGACCGAGGAGACCGCGCGGATCTTCCGCGCCCGGGTGGTGAACCCGCGCTGGATCGCCGCCATGCGGCGGCACGGTTACAAGGGCGCTTTCGAGCTGGCCGCCACCGTCGACTACCTCTTCGGGTACGACGCGACCGCCGGCGTGGTCACCGACTGGATGTACGAGCAGCTCGCCACGACCTACGCCCTCGACGCCGAGAACCAGGAGTTCATGCGCAAGTCGAACCCGTGGGCGCTGCACGGCATCACCGAGCGCCTGCTGGAGGCGGCCGACCGCAAGCTCTGGGACTCGCCGTCGCCGGACACGCTGGCCGCGCTCCAGCAGCTCTACCTCGAGACCGAGGGCGACCTCGAAGACGCCTGATCCACCGGGCTCAACCCCACACCTGCGGGGCCTGCTGCCGGGTGGTCACGTTGATCCGGTTGAAGAAGTTGCTGGTGGCGATCCACAGCACGATCGCCCCCAGCTGCTCGTCGGTGAAGTGCTTCGCGGCCTCGTCCCAGATCGCGTCCGGGACGGGGTCGGGCCGGTCGGCGAGCCTCGTGGCGTATTCCGACAGCGCCAGCGCGGCCCGCTCCGGCTCGGTGAAATACGGCGTCTCCCGCCACACCGGCACCGCGAACAGCCGGTCGTCGGTCTCGCCGGCCTGCCGCATGCTCCGCGCGCCCGAGTCGGCGCACGGCGCGCACCCGTTGATCTGGCTGGCCCGCAGGTGCACCAGCTCCAGCACGGTCTTCGGCACCCCGGCCGAGAAAGCCGACTTGTAGAGCAGGTTCACCGCTTTGGTCACGTCCGGCTGCGGGGCGGTCTTCTTGAGGCGCGGTTCCATGATTCGCTCCTGTCACATCGGTGGGACTTGCTTCGTCGGACCTGTGACGCGCCGCGTCGTGCAGATGTGACAGGGGGACCGAAAAATGGGTGATGAGCTGCTGGCCGCCGAGTTCGAGGCGAACCGGGGGCGGCTGCGGGCGGTGGCCTACCGGATGCTCGGCTCCGGCGCCGAGGCCGAGGACGCCGTGCAGGAGACCTGGCTGCGGTTGAGCCGGACCGGCGGCGACGCGGTCGACAACCTGCCGGCCTGGCTGACCACCGTGCTCAGCCGGGTCTGCCTGGACATGCTCCGGTCCCGGGCGTCCCGCCGGGAGGAGCCGCCGGTCACCGAGCTGCCCAGCGCCGAGGACCCGGAACGGGAGGCGATGCTGGCCGATTCGGTGGGGGCGGCGCTCACCGTCGTCCTGGAAACGCTCACCCCGGCCGAACGCCTCGCGTTCGTGCTCCACGACCTGTTCGCGGTCTCCTTCGAGGAGATCGCCACGGTGGTCGGGCGCAGCCCGGCCGCCGCCCGACAGCTGGCCAGCCGGGCCCGGCGCCGGGTGCAGGGCGGCTCCCCGGCCGGCGCGGCGGACGCGGCACGGCAACGGCAGATCGTCGACGCGTTCCTGGCCGCCGCCCGCGGTGGTGACTTCGCCGGCCTGCTCGCGCTGCTCGACCCGGACGTGGTGATGCGCGGCGGCGACGGGCGGGTCGGGCTGCGCGGCGCGGACGAGGCGGCGCGGTTCTTCTCCGGGCGCGCCCAGGCCGCGATGCCGGCGCTCATCGACGGCGCGGCTGGTGCGTTCGTCCGCACCGAGCAGGGCTTGCGGATCGCGCTCAGCTTCACGGTGGCCGGCGGCCGCATCATCGCGATCGACTCGATCATGAACCCGGACGAGTCGATCGCGATCGAGCTGCTGAACTGACCGCCCCGCGCGGCCAGCGCCGGCCGGTCGGTCTGCGCCAGCGGGCCGGTTCGCTCCGGCGGCCGGTTCGCTCCGGCCGGCCGTGCCCGTGACGGCCTGCCGTGCCTGCGCCAGCCGGCCGCGCCTGTGACGGACTGCCGCATGCGCCCGCCGGCCGAGCCTGTGACGCCCAGCCGTGCCTGCGCCAGCCGGCCGTGCCTCTGACGCCCGGCCGTGCCTCTGACGCCCGGCCGTGCCTGCGCCAGCCGGCCGAGCCTGTGACGACCGGCCGTGCCTGTACCTCCGGCCGTGCCTGTGGCGGCGGGACTAGTGCGGCCGCCGCCGCAGCAGATAGGTGTCCATGATCCAGCCGTGCCGCTCGCGCGCCTCGGTGCGGGTCGCCACGATGTCGTCCGCGACGTCGGCGACCCGCCCGGCGGCGAGGATCTCGTCCTCGGTGCTCACGTAGGCGCCCCAGTAGATCTCCGCGTCCGGATGCCCGGTGAACGCCTGCTGCGCGTCCAGCATCACCACCACGTCGTCGACGCCCTCCGGCCAGCCCTCGGCCAGCCGCCGCCCGGTGGTCACCTGGAACGGCTGCCCCACCCGGTTCAGCCCGATCCTGTGCTTGGCGGCGAGCGCGGACACGCTGCTGATCCCCGGAATCACCTCGAACTCGAAGGTCACCGCCCCCCGCCCGAGGATCTCCTCGAGGATCGCGATCGTCGAGTCGTACAGCGACGGGTCGCCCCACACCAGGATCGACCCGATCTCGTCGTCCTTCAGATGCTCGGCGATCAGCTCCTCGATCACCTGCGACCGCCGCGTCCGCCAGTCCGCGATCGTCCCGGTGTAATCCGCCGGTGTCCGATCCCGATCAGGGTCCCGCCCCTCGACGATCCGCTTGCGCGGGTGCGAATACCCACGGATCAGCCGCTCCCGCAGATCGATCAGACTCTGCTTGGCCTCGCCCTTGTCCAGCAGAAAGAACACATCGGTCCGCCCGATCGCCTTGGCCGCCTGCAGGGTCAGATGGTCCGGGTCACCCGCCCCGATCCCAATCACGTAGATCTTCCGCACGCCTGCAGTCTGCCTCACCCGAGTTGGCCGCCGATCCCCGCGGTCGCCGCCGTCGGACGAGCCTCACCTGGCCGCATCCTCCGGACCACGCCACCCTGATCGCCGTCGGCATCCGCACCCGTCAATTCCCACCATCAAGATCAAATTCTTTTGATGCGCAGGTCCGCCGGGGTACGGATCGCATGCTCCCGCGCGGGCCGAGCCCGGCGATCTGGCCGCTGCGCGTCCAAAGCAATCGCCGCCCTCTTCACGGTCCGTGGGTGGTCCCGGAGATCAACCCCACCATCCCGTCCCGGCACCCGCCACGCCCGACTGGCCGTCCCGGCGCCCGCCACGCCCGACTGGCCGTCCCGGCGCCCGCCACGTCCGACTGGCCGTCCCGGCGCCCGCCACGTCCGACTGGCCGTCCCGGCGCCCGCCACGTCCGACTGGCCGTCCCGGCGCCCGCCACGTCCGACTGGCCGTCCCGGCACCCGCCACGCCCAGCCGGCCGTCCCGGCACCCGCCACGCCCAACCGGCCCGGCACCCGCCACGCCGAACTGGGGGCCGTCGCGGCGCCGGCCAGCCCCCGGCACACCGTCCGGTGCCACCCGGGGTCTGGGCGTGCGGTCGCGGTCTGGCCGGTCCGGGTGTGGGCGGTCCGGTGGGTTGGCGGTCTCCTGGGTTGGCGGTCCGGTGGTGGAGGAGGCGGTCTGGTGTCGCGGGCGGGAGTAGCAGCGCGGTGGTTTGGGTGGTGGTGGCGTGGTGGTCGGGCGGTCTGGTGTCGGGGGCGGTAAGCGTCAGCGCGGTGGTGTCGGTGGTGGTGGGGCGGTCTGGTGTCGCGGGCGGCGAGTGTCAGCGCGGTCGTGGCGGTGGTCTGGTGGTCGGCCGGTCTGGTGTCGCGGGCGGCGAGGGTCAGCGCGGTTGTGGCGGTGGTCTGGTGGTCGGCCGGTCTGGTGTCGCGGGCGGCGAGTGTCAGCGCGGTGGTGCTGGTGGCGGGGCGGTCTGGTGACGGAGGGGTGGTCTGGTGTCGCGGGTGGCACGTGCCGGCGCGGTGGTCTCGGTGATGGCGGGCCGGGTGGTGCGGCGGTCGGGTGGAGGTGGCGGACCGGGCGCGGCCGCGGTGCGGGTCCGGAGGGGGACTTAGTCGGGGAGGAGGGGGACGGACGGGTGCATGTGGCGGCCCAGCATGTCGGCTCGGTGGAGGGACGTGGCTCCGAAGCGGTTCCGGACCTGGTCGACGGCGGCGTCCAGGCCGTCCTGGCGGGGGCTGGTGAACGGGAGCTCCAGCTGGACGTTGCCCTCGCCGTCCAGGTTGCTGACGGCGACGCCGACCAAGGTGAGGCCGCGCTCGGTGATCAGCGGGCGGGCCTCGTGCAGCAGCTCGACGGCGGTGCGCAGGACGGCGCCGGTCTGCATGGTGGCTTTGAGCAGGCTGCGGGACCGGGTGACGCGCTGGAAGTCGGCGAAGCGGAGCCGCAGCGTGACCGTGCGCCCGGCGCGGTGGGCGCCGCGCATCCGGTGCGTCACCCGGTCGACCAGGGCGGCCAGCACCGCCTCCACCTCGTCGAACGACCGCCCCCGCCCGAGCGCGCACTGCGCCCCGATGGAGCCGCGCCGCCCGCCGGTGGTGACCCGCCGCGGATCGTGGTTGTGGGCGAGCGCGTGCAGGTGCCGCCCGGCGTGCGCGCCGAGCATCGCGACCAGGGCGGCCTCGCCGACCCGGGCCACGTGGCCGACCGTGTGGATCTGGCGCTCGCGCAGCTTGGCGGCCGTCTTGGGGCCGACGCCCCAGAGTTTCTCCACCGGCAGCGGGTGGAGGAACTCCAACTCGGCGCCGGGCGGGACGACCAGCAGGCCGTCCGGTTTGCCGACGCCGCTGGCGACCTTGGCCAGGAACTTGGTGCGGGCGACGCCGACGGTGATCGGCAGCCCGGCCCGGGCGCGCACCTCGGCGCGCAGCCGCCGGGCGATCTCCTCGGCCGTCCCGCTGATCCGCCGCAGCCCGTCGACCGCGAGGAACGCCTCGTCGATCGAGATCGGCTCGACGATCGGCGTGGTGTCCCGGAACACCGCGAACACCGCCTTGCTGGCCGCCGAGTAGGCGCTCATCCGCGGCGGCACCACCACGGCCTGCGGGCAGAGCGCCCGGGCCCGGCTCAGGCTCATCGGGGTGCGCACCCCGCAGGCCTTCGCCTCGTACGACGCGGCGAGCACCACGCCGCCGCCGACCAGGACCGGCCGGCCGCGCAGCGCCGGATCGTCGCGCTGCTCGACCGACGCGTAGAAAGAGTCCAGGTCAGCGTGCAGGATCACCGGGCCAGCTTAGTACACCTGTTCGAAACGGCGAAGGGTTCTGAGGTGCGGAATACCTCCGCGCTGGGCGGTCGGCCTGACGCTCGCAACCGGCGGCCGCTCGGCCCCGTCCCGCCGGTCGTGAGTGGTGGCCGCCGTCACCACAACGTGGGGGAATCGCAGCGTGAAATTCTCGGTTCGCAGACTTGAGTCACCCACACTCAAGTAACGGAACGAGGAACCACCCATGTTGCTCAGCACCCCGACCGTGCGCGACCTCGAGCGTCTCACCGCCCGGGTCTTCGAGACCTCCGCCCGGACCGCGGGCGCCCGGCTCGACGCCTACCGCGCGGACGACACCTTCTTCATCGACATCGACCTGCCCGGCGTCGACCCGGCGTCGATCGACATCACCGTCGACGGCAAGGTGCTGACCGTCCGGGCGCAGCGGGGTCGCGCCGAGCGGGAGGGCGTCCGCTACCTGATCGCCGAGCGCCCGGTCGGCGTCTTCAGCCGGCAGGTGCAACTCTCCGACAAGCTCGACACCGACCGCCTGGAGGCCCGCTACGACCAGGGCGTCCTCACGCTGAGCATCCCGCTCCTGGAGGAGCGCAAGCCGCGCAAGATCGAGATCGTGGCGGGCGCAGGCGCGTGAGAACGCGGTGAAGGGCGACCACTCAGTGGTCGAACTGGATCCAGTTCACGTTCATGAACTCGCTGTCGTCATCGGCGGCGAAGGTCACGAAGACGGTGTGCGTACCGGTCACCGGCGTCAGCGCCGCGGTATCGGTACGCCACGTCTGCCACCCACCGGTGTTGCTCACCGACACCTGCCCGATCGGCTCGCTCTCCAGCGTGTCGAGCCGGATCTGCACCCGCCCGGACACCGCGGCCCCGGACGCCACCCGGAACCGCGCCTTCGTGGCCGGCACCTCCCCGAAGACGAAGTCGTCGAACCGCAGGTGGTCGCTCCGGCTGATCCAGCCGACGTTCTGCCCGCCGCCCTCGTCCTCGGTGTCCTGGGTCTGGATCCCGGCCAGCTCGTCGGCCGCCTCGGCCTGCAGCGGCCCGTACTTCACCGGGACCGGCTCGGGCGTCGCGGACGGGGAGGCGGCGGCCGAGGGGGACGCGGGCGCGGAGACGGGCGCCGCGGGTGCGGCGGCGGCCGGCGCGGCCGGGGTGTCCTGCCAGCGCCCGATCGCGTAGCCGATCAGCAGCAGGCCGAGCGCGGCCAGGCCGGCGAGCGCCCGGTTCCGGTTCGTCCAGGAGCGGGTCCGGTAGACGGTCGGCGAGGGTTGGTCCACCCGGCAAGGGTAGACACCCGCCCGGCCTGCTGATCACTCCGGTGCGAGATTGACCAGCATCTCCTTGCCGAGCGCGGCGGCCTGGTCCGGATCCGCGTCCGGCCCGCCGATCCGCGGATCCCAGTTCGGCTCGTAGAACAGCTCGGTGGCGCCGGCCTCCGCGTACCGCCGGGCCTGGGCGCGCATCTCGGCCCAGGACCACTCGGGGCTGACCACGGCGCGCACCACCACCCGTACCGAATCCGGGTCCTTGCCGGCCGCGGCCGCTGCCTCCCGGACCACCCGGGCCCCGCGCTCGATCTCGGCGAGGCTGGCCCGGCTGCTGCTCACCCATCCGGCGGCGATCCGCCCGGCCCGCCGCAGCGCGATCTCGGCGCTGCCGCCGAGCAGGATCGGCGGCCCGCCGGCCCGGGCCGGGAGCGGGCGCATCCGGCTCGGCGGCACCCGGTAGAACTCGCCGTCGAAAGCGGACACCTCGTCGGTGAAGAGGGTACGCAGCACGGCCAGGTACTCCTCGGTACGCCGGCCGCGCGGCTTCGGGTCGGATCCGGTGGCCGCGAACTCCGGCTCCGACCAGCCGGTGCCCAGCCCGAGGTCGAAGCGGCCGCCGGTGAGCCGGTCCAGCGTCCCGGCCTGTTTCGCCAGGTAGGCCGGTGACACGTAGGGCAGGTTGAGCACCGAGACGCCCAGCCGGATCCGGGAGGTGGCGGCCCCGGCCCAGGTCAGCGCGACGATCGGGTCGAGCACGCTGTGGTAGACCGGGGCCAGCTCCTGCTCCTGGCCGACGAGCAGCCGCTGGAACGCCCAGAGGCCGTGGTAGCCGAGCTCCTCCGCCTGCTGGGCGATCGACGTCAGCGTCTCCGGCCGGGCCCACGCGCCGGACACCGGACATCCGAAACTGATCAGCACCCGTGCAGGCTACTGCGCGGGCTCCGGACCCTGCGCGAGCAGCTTGTGCGCCGTGACCGTCCCGTGCGAGGGGGGCTGCCCACCCCGGACGGGGGCGCGCCCCCACCCCCCGGCCCGCTACCTTGGGCGGGTGACCACGCTTGAGGGTGCCTGGGAGCTGAGCCGGAGCGAGACCGGACTGGCCATCGTGTCCACCGCCCGGGCCGACGGATCCGTGCAGTCCACGCTGGTCAACACCGGCGTGATCGACCACCCGGCGGACGGCTCGCGGGTGCTGGCCTTCGTCACCTACGGCCCGGTGAAGCTGCGCAACCTGCGGGAGCGGCCGGCCCTGGCGGTCGCCTTCCGCAGCGGCTGGCGCTATGCCACCGTCGAGGGCCGGGCCCAGCTGGCCGGCCCGGACGACCCGCAGCCGTGGCTCGACCCGGAGCGTCTGCGCCTGCTGCTCCGCGAGATCTTCACGGCGGCCGGCGGCACCCACGACGACTGGCCGGAGTTCGACCGGACCATGGCCGAGCAGCGCCGGGCCGCCGTCCTGATCACCCCGGTCCGGATCTACCCGGCGGCTTGAGCCGGCCCGGTAACCTGCTGCGCGTGTCCGATCTGCGCACCCGGCTCCCGGCGGCCGGCGCCGCGGTGGGCTGTGTGCTGCTGGCCTTCGCGATCCGGGCGGTCACCGGCAGCCCGATGCTGAGCACCGGGCTGGTCGAGCAGGCCACCGGGACGGCGCTCTACGCGAGCGCGGTCTTCGCCGGGGTGGTCGCCCTGTGGCCGCGGCTGCCGGTCGTCCGGGTCGCGCTGATCGCCGCCGGATGGTGCTGGGCGGTCGAGTTCCTGCAGCTCACCCCGATCCCGGCGGAGCTGTCGGCGCGCAGCGTGGTGGCCCGGCTGGTGCTCGGCGTGAGCTTCGACCCGGGTGACCTGTTCTGGTACCTGGTCGGCGTGCTCCCGCCGGCTCTGGCGCTGGCCTGGCTCCGCCGCCGGTGACCGCGGGACGGGCTCGGGGCGTACCGAGAAGTGACAACCGTGAGAAGCTGCGACCGTGACCGATCCGCATGTGCACGTCGAGGTGAACCTGGTGCGCGCCGGGGCGGACGTGCGCAACCTGCTGGCCCGGACCTTCGGGCTGGTGGCGGACCTGCCGGCCGAGGTGGCGACCGGGTGCGGGCAACGGGTGCCGCGGGCCATGACGTCGCCGCGCCCGGCGAGCGTGACCTGCCTGCCCTGCCGGGAGTACGCGAGCGAGCAGCACCGGCGGTTCGCCGACGAGCTGGAGACGCTGTTCCGGATGCCCGGGGCGACCGTCGACGGGGAGGACTCGGCGCGGGCGGTGGCCCGGCATCGTGACCTCGCCGCCCGGTTCGCGGGGGAGTGACGTGCCCGGCGTGCGACCGGCGGCGGGATGGATGACCGGCCTGCTGATCGTCTGGCTGGTCGGTGCGCCGATGCTGTTCGTGGTGGCGCTGAGCTGTTCGTTCCGCCTGCCCGACACCGAGGCGAAGGATCCGGTGCGCGGCGGCTGGTTCCTGCTGGCCTGCGCGGTCCTGCTGGTCGTCGCCCCGCTCGCGGCCACCCTGATCGGCGTGGCCGGCCGGCGGCGGATCTACGCCTCGGTGTGCGCGGTGCTCACCCTGGGCGGGCTGGTCCTCGGCGGACTGATGACGCCGGTCGCGCTGGACGAGATCGGCGTCGTGCGGCGACCGCCGCCGCCTGCCCCGACGCCGACGATCTCGCAGTGCGTGGAGCGCAGCGGCGGCGACACCCGCTGTCCCGGTGGATGATGGACGGCATGGCTGACGAGCGCGACGGTGTGCCGCTGACCAATCTGGATCAGGAGATCTTCCCGGGGGCCGCGGCCACCAAGCGGGACCTGATCGACTATCTGGACGCGATGGCCGGCCGGCTGATCCCGGTGCTGCGGGACCGGCCGCTCTCGGTGATCCGGGTGCTTCGCGGCCAGGACCAGTTCATGCAGAAGAACCTGCCGAAATACACCCCGGAGTGGGTGCCGCGGACCAAGGTGTGGGCGGAGGCGTCGCACCGTGAGGTGGTCTACGCGCTCGGCAACGACCGGCGCACCCTGCTCTGGTTCGGCAACCAGCGGGCCGTCGAGTTCCACCCGGCGCTGGCCACGATCGACGCCCCGCACCGGCAGACCCACCTGATCATGGACCTGGACCCGCCGCCGGGTGACTCCTTCGCGGTGGTGGTCGGCGCGGCCCGGCTGGTCCGGCAGGCGCTGTCCGACTGCGGGCTGGCCGGGGCGGTGAAGACCAGCGGTTCCAAGGGGCTGCACATCTTCGTGCCGCTCGGCGGCGACCCGGCGCCGGAGGACGTGGCGGCCGCCCAGCGGGCCGTCGCGGCCCGCGCCGAGCGGATCGACCCGGAGCTGGCGACCACCGCGTTCATCCGCGAGGACCGGCACGGGAAGGTGTTCCTGGACGCGACCCGGGCCGGTGGGGCGACGGTGGCGGCCGCCTACAGCCCGCGGATCCGTCCCGGTGTCCCGGTGTCGTTCCCGGTCTCCTGGGACCAGCTGGACGACGTGACCCCGGCGGACTTCACCGTGCACACCGCGGTCGGGCTGCTGGGCGACGCCGACCCGTGGGCGGCCGCGATGCCGGCGCCGCAGACGCTGCCCGGCGATCTGGTGGCCGAGGGGCACACCATCCCGGTGGCCCGGGTCCAGGCCATGCACGAGGGGAAGCGCCGGGCCAAGGCGAAGCGGGAAGCCTCCGGAGGCTGAGCTTTCCGGAGGCTGAGCTTTCAGGACGCCAGGGCGCTCCAGAACGGGACGGTGGCGCGGACCCGGCGGTTGGCCGGCTCGCCGAGGCCGAACTCGCGGTTCAGCCAGTCGGTCAGGTCGGCGCCGTAACAGAGCACGTCGCTCTGGTAGATGGAGAGCACCGGATGGCCCGGGATCGCGGCCGGCAGGTAGCGGTGGGCGTAGAGCGGGACCATCCGGGGCGCGATCATCAGGCCGGCCCGGGCGGTGGCGACCCGGTCGCCGAACGGGGCGCCCCACCCCTCGTACCAGAAATCATTTTCGGCCACGTCGAACAGCACGCCCTCGACCGGCGCGGTCACCGCGGCGCGCAGCGCGGACCGGTCGCGGCCTCGCCAGTCCGGCCAGCCGATGCCGGTGGGCAGGCCGGCCGCGAGGAAGGCGCGGTGGTCCGGAGCGAACGTGAAGCCGAACTCGGCCTCCAGGTCACTGAGTTCACGATCGGACAGGCCGGGCGCGATCGAGAAGCGGCCTGAAGCGGCGAGCAGTTCCGCGGCGGTCACTCGATTACCTTAACCAGCGAGGCGGCATACATCGAACGATGTAGCTCGTACGCGGGAGGCGTCGATGCGGGTGACTACTGCCGGACGACGCGCCGGGCCGGGCGTCGCGCCTAGCGTCCTGAGCATGAACTTCATCTATCTCGCCGCCGCCGCGACGCTCGCCGGGATCCCCGCCGGTCTCGCCATGACCGGCGGAAACGCGCAGAATGTGATGACTGTCTCACTGGCCGTCATGCTCGCCGGGCTGGTGCTGCTGGCCCGTCGCCGGCCGCGGACCGCGCTGCTGCTCTCGGTGCTGATCGTCGCGGGCTGGCGCTCGTCCGAGCTGATCGGGTCCGGCTGGGTGTGGCCGGCCACCGCCGCCCTGGTGGTCACGGTGCTGGCCGGGCACCCGCGGACCGCCGTCGCGGTCGCGGTGATCTTCCTCTGGTACGGCGCCGCCTGGGACTGGGCAGTCGACCGGCATTCCACCGACTGGGTGTTCGCCCATCTGGGGGGTGAGGGGCTGTGGCTGACCGCGGCGCTGGCCGGGACGGTCGCCTACCGGAACACCACCCGCTGGCGCGCCGAGCTGGACCAGCGCCGGTCCGCGCAGGCGCACGTGGAGATCGCCCGCGACCTGCACGACGTCGTCTCGCACACGCTCGCCGTGGTGGGCGTGCACCTGAACGTGGCGATGGACGCCTTCGACGACGACCCGGCCGAGGCGCGCGCCTCGCTGAAGCTGGCCCAGGAGGTCCGCGGCCGGGCGATGACCGACCTGCACGCGCTGGTCGGGGTGCTGCGCGGCGGCGAGGTGCCCGGCCTGGGCGGCCTGGCCCGGCTGGTCGAGCAGGTCCGGGCGGCCGGGTTGCCGGTCTCGCTGAACGAGTTCGGCGACCCGGTCGAGGTGCCGGCGCCGGTCGCCATCGCGGTCTACCGGGTGGTGCAGGAGGCGCTGACCAACACGGTCAAGCACGCCGGGGCCACCCGGGCGGTGGTCACCGTCCGGTACGCGTCGGACGGCGTGCTGGTCGACGTGCGGGACGATGGGTCCGGGGCCGAGCCGGCCGCCGACGGGCACGGGATCTCCGGGATGCGCGAGCGGGTGGCCGCGCTCGGCGGGGCGCTCACCGCCGGACCCACCACCCGGGGCTTCTCGGTGCGGGCGAGCCTCCCGCTGCTGAAAGGGTGACATGCCGATCTCCGTGCTCATCGCCGACGACCAGCACCTGGTCCGGGCCGGGTTCCGCAGCCTGCTGCGGCGTGGCCGGGACATCGAGGTCGTCGGCGAGGCGTCGACCGGGGACGAGGCGGTGCGGGCCGCCCGGGCGCTTGCTCCGGACGTGATCCTGATGGACATCCGGATGCCCGGCATGGACGGGATCACCGCCGCCGGGAGGATCCTGGAGTTCAGCACTGCCAAGATCATCATCCTGACCACCTTCGAGACCGACGAGTACGTCTTCGCCGCCCTCGCCGCCGGCGCCAGCGGCTTCCTGACCAAGGAGATCGACCCGGAGGGCCTGCGCACCGCGGTCCGGGTGGTGGCCGGCGGCGACGCGCTGCTCTCCCCCAGCGTCACCCGCCGGGTGGTCGGCCAGTTCGCGCACCGGCCGGTCCGGGCGGCAGCGCCCGGCGGGACCAGGCTGGCGGTGCTCACCGAGCGCGAGCGCGAGGTGGTCCGGCTGGTCGCCACCGGGCTGTCCAACGACGAGATCGCCGCGCGGCTGGTGATCAGTCCGTTGACCGCGAAGACGCACATCACCAGGGCGATCACCAAGCTCGGCGTACGGGACCGGGTCCAGTTGGTTATCGCCGCCTACGAGGACGGGCTGGTCTAGCCCCCGCCTCTCGCCGACCCCCGGGCCGGGCGCTACCGCTTTGCACCCGGCCCTCCTCTCATCCCCGCGCGATCCGGCCCGATAGCCCCGGTTGACCAGTAAACCGAGGCGGAGGCGTCGCGATGACTCTCAACAACGCGGAAGGACCAGCGGACATCCGCCGCTGGGTCCGGATCTGCATCGCCGTCGCATCGGTGCTGGCGGTGCTCACCGTGCTGATCGTCGCCGGGGTGGGCGGGCCGGGCCTGTCCAGCTGGGCACTCGCCGCCGCCGCCGGGGTCGCCGCCGCCACCTGCTGGTGGCGTGCCCGGCTCTTCACCGGCCGGGCCCGCTGGGGCTGGACGGTGCTCGGCGCCGGGGTGCTGAGCTGGGGCGCCGGCCTCTGCTACACGCTGGTCGAGTTCTGGCCGACCGGCGGTGACACGGTCATCCCGTCCCTGGCCGACGCCGGGTACCTCGGTCTGCTGGCGCTGGCGCCGATCGGCCTGCTGGTCCTGCCGAGCGCCGCGCAGCCGCTGGTCAACCGCGCCCGCAGCGTGCTCGACGGCATGCTGGTCGCGGTCTCGCTGGTGCTGGTGAGCTGGGTCTTCGTGGTCGACAGCCGGCTCGACCCGGCCGACGACGGGCTCGGGTTCTACCTCACCCTGCTCTACCCGCTCGGCGACATCGTGATCGCCACCATGGTCGGCTACATGCTGCCGCAGCGGCGTGCGCTCTACCGCTGCTCGGCCGACCTGACCTTCTTCGGGCTCGGGATGGTGGCCTTCGCGGCCTCCGACATCGGCTACGCCTACCTGCGGATGATCCACGACTACCAGGCCGGGTCGATGATCGACCTGGGCTGGCTGATCGGCTTCGGGCTGATCACCGTCGGTGCCGCCCGGCCCAAGGACGCCGAGCCGCTGAAGAGCGAGTTCAGCCCGCGGATGCGGATCGGCGGGGTGATGCTGCCGTACGCGGCGGTCGGGGCCGCGCTCTTCGCCAGCGTGCTGTTCCACATCACCACCGGGCACAGCAGCCCGTTCGTGGCGTACACCCGCTCGCTGCTGATCCTGCTGCTGATCGGCCGGCAGGTGCTCACCCTGCTGGAGAACCGCGGGCTGACCCGGAACCTGGAGGCCCGGGTCGAGGCGCGGACCGCCGAGCTGTACGCCCGGGAGCAGCACTTCCACGCGCTGATCCGGCACAGCTCGGACGTGATCACGGTGATCGACGCGGACGGCCGGGTGACCTACCAGAGCGAGTCGATGCAGCGGGTCTTCGGCTACCCGCCGGAGGTGTTCGTCGGCCGGCACTACACCGAGCTGCTCGACGCCGAGGTGTCGATGCGGCTGGCCGAGGCGATGCGGCAGGTGGCGGCCCGGCCGTACGCCACCGCCACCCGTGAGGTGGTGCACACCCACCAGGACGGCCGCAAACGCCCCTCCGAGATGATCATCACGAACCTGGTGGACGACCCGCACGTGGGCGGCTTCGTGCTGAACACCCGGGACATCAGCGAGCGCAAGGAACTGCAGGACCAGCTGGTGCACGAGGCGTACCACGACCCGCTGACCCAGCTCGCCAACCGGGCGCTGTTCCGTGACCAGACCGTGGCGGCGCTGCGGCGTACCGCCGACCTGACCGTGCTGCACCTGGACCTGGACGGCTTCAAGCGGGTCAACGACAGCCTCGGCCACCTGGCCGGCGACCAGCTGCTGGTGCAGATCGCCGACCGGATCCAGACCTGCGTGCGGTCCGAGGACGTGGTGGCCCGGTTCGGCGCCGACGAGTTCGCGGTGCTGATCGAGGCGGCGTCGTTCACCGAGGCGGAGCGGGTCGCCCGCCGGATCCTCGACGACCTGGAGGCGCCGATCGAGGTCGGCGCCCGGCAGATCCACGTCCGGGCCAGCATCGGCCTGGCCACCGCGGCCTCCGCCGAGGACGGCGACCAGCTGCTCCGGCACGCCGACCTGGCCATGCACCACGCCAAGACGGCCGGTGGCGGGATCTTCACCAGTTACCGCCCGCAGATGCAGGAGGGCTTGGTCGAACGCCTGGAACTGGAGAACGACCTGCGCGCCGCGTGTGAGAACCACGACCTGCGCCTGCACTACCAGCCCACCATCGACCTGGACACCAACCAGGTGGTCGGCTTCGAGGCGCTGGTCCGCTGGCCGCACCCGACCCGCGGCATGATCAACCCGCTGGACTTCATCCCGATCGCCGAGGCCACCGGCCTGATCGTGCCGCTCGGCCGCTGGGTCCTGCACGAGGCCTGCCGCCAGGCGGTCGAGTGGAGCAAGGCCGCCGACGGCCGGCCGCTGAAGATGTCGGTGAACGTGTCGGTCCGCCAGTTCGACCAGGTCGACTTCGCCGAGACGGTCGCCGCGGTGCTGGCCGAGACCGGCATGCCGGCCGACCGGCTCTGCCTGGAGATGACCGAGTCGGTGCTGATGACCGACACCGAGGCGAACCTGGAGCAGCTGGTCCGGCTCAAGGCCCTCGGCCTCACCCTGGCCATCGACGACTTCGGCACCGGTTACTCGTCGCTGGCCTACCTGCGCCGCTTCCCGGTCGACACGCTGAAGATCGACCGCTCCTTCGTCGAACGCCTCGGCGGCGTCCTCACCGGCGACACCGCCCTGACCGACACCATCGTCCGCCTCGGCAAGAGCCTGGGCATGGCCACGGTCGCCGAGGGCATCGAGGAGTTCGGCCAGCTGGCGGCGCTGCGCGAGATGGGTTGCGGCTTCGCCCAGGGCTACTACTTCTCCCGCCCGGTCCCGGCCCAGGAGGCCGGCCGCCTCTTCCTGGAGGGCGCCGACACCCCGGTGGAAACCGCCGTCTGACGGACCGCTTCCACCCCGGACCGCCCCTTTTCGGTACGCCGAATCGCCCGCGCGTGCCTGCCCGAGGCACGCGCGGGCGATTCGGTTGGTCGCTGGCGCGGGCGCGGTGGAGCTGTCAGGGTGGCGGCCATGGATCGCTACGCGGGCCGGGCCCGGCTGATCTGGCAGGCGAACAGCGTCACCTTCCTCTGCGACGAGGAGATCGACGTGACGATCGCCGCCGAGGCGGACGGGTGGTCGGCCGGTGGGCGGTTCGTCCAGTTCAGCGAGGAGGAGTGGGCGGGCTTCGCGATGCTCTGCGAGCTGGACCCGGTCTTCGAGCTGGCCTTCGACGACGGCAGCAGTTTCTGGGTGGTCGCCCACCCGGACGAGATCCACGGCACCTTCCGCCTCACCGAGTTCGTCGAGGGCGACGAGCAGACCGCCGCCTGAACCGACCACGACGAGCAGCCGCCGCCGAGCCGGCCACCGGCCACCGCTGTGCCGAGCCGGTGCCGGGGTCAGGCCAGGCGTGGGAGGTAGGCGGTCCAGACCTTCTTGGGGACGACCATCCGCCAGGCGTCCAGGACCAGCTCGGTCATCTCCTCCTCGTCGAGCTGGTCCAGCCGGGCCACGACCCAGTTGAAGCGCATGTCGGACTCGCGGGGCAGCTGGAACTTGGCGGGGCTGGCGGCGACCAGGGCGGCCCGCTCCTCCTTGGGGAAGCCGAACCCCATCGTCGTCTCGTCGCGGGAGAACGCGACATAGACGATCTTGCCCACCCGGAACTTCACTCGGTCCCGGATCAGGTGCTCCTCGCTGCGCGGCAGATCCCGGGCGATCCGCCGAACGTCATCGACGGTGACCATGCCCCGAACCTAGCGCTGTTCCGGGGTCCGGCCGAGTGCGAGGCGAGGTCAGGAGTGTGGCGGGCCGCTGCCAGGTGCGCTCCTGGCCACGCCGCAGCCCCGGTCGGACCCCGGGTACGACAGGAATCCGCTCACAGACCGCGCGGCCGGGGCACCGGTGGGCGCCTCCGTGGCTCCGGCGGAGGAGAAGGCGGCGAGGCGGAGGAAGGGGGAGTGGGCGAGGTCGAGGAGGCAGGCGGAGACGTGGGGAAGCTGGGCTCGGGAGGCGGCGCCGGGGTGGAGGGGTCGTGCACCTTGGCACGGGCCACCCGGTCGGCGGTGAGTTTGTAGGTGGCCGCCCGGACCAGTTCCTCCGGTACGCCGTGCCGCCCGCCGCCCTCCGGCGAGGTGGCGTGCCGGCGGGGTGGTGGCACTTCGGCGGTCGGTTCCGCCTCCGCGATCCCGGACCACTGCGGGTCCGGCAGCGACGAGTAGTGCACCCCGCCGACCGCCTGAGGCCCGGGGATCCCGGGCACCACGTGCGGTGCCGGGGCCGGGAAGCCGACCACCGGGGTCTCCGGCGGACCCGCGGCCGCAGCCCTCCGCCGGCCCGGCATCGGCACCGGGTCCGGGGCGGCGGCGGAGATGGACGGCGCCAACGGAGCGGGGGCGGCCGGGGTCGCGGGAGCCGGAAATGGAGCGCCCGCGGACGGTGCGGGTGCGGGTTCGGGAGCCGGGAACGGAGCGCCCGCGGACGGTGCCGGTGCGGGCGCGGGAGTGCCCGGCACGGGGATGGGACCGAGTGGCGCGGTCGGCTCCGGCGCGGGCGCGGCCGAGGCGGGCTCACCCGACCGGGACACCGCCGCCGACGCGCGGACCGCGCCCCGCCGGCGCCGACCGGCCACCCGGGCGGCCAGGCTGAACGCTCTCCGGGCCGCCTGGTCGTAGCCGTCCCGGTACGCCTCTTCCCGCTCGTCCCCGCTGGCCCGCCGCTCGTGCCAGCGTCCCACCGCATACCCGACGCAGCCTGCGAACGCACTGAGCAGGACGAGCAGAATGACGGTGTTGCCCGGAGCGGTCATGTGCGTATTGTGCCGATCCGGATAGACCGTGAGCTATGGCCCGTTTGACGTACCCCAATGGAATTAGCTCGAAGGCTCAACCGTTGCGAGCCAGCTCGCGATCTGCGTGCGGCGGGTCACCCCGAGCTTGGTCCGGATGTGCTCGACGTGCGCCGCCACCGTCCGCGGCGAGATGACCAGCTCCCCGGCGATCTCCCGGTCGGTGCGGCCGGAGGCGACCAGCCGGGCGATCTCCAGCTCGCGCGCGGTGAGCAGCGGCGGCGCGGCGGAGCCGCCCGCCGGGGTGCCGGCCAGCCAGACCGCCGGCAGCGGGTCCCAGGCCGCGCGGGCCGCCGCGACCAGCGCCGCCGCGTCCCCGGGCCGGCGGGACCGGTGCGCGCACCGGGCCTGGTCGAGCAGCACCGCGGTGCCCTCCCAGAACCGCCGCCGCCCGGCCCAGAAGGCGGCCGCCGCGGACAGCGAGGCGCGTGCCTTACCGGTCTGCCCCTCGGCCAGGTGGATCAGTCCCCAGGCGTGGTCGAGCGCGCCCAGCGTTCCGGGGATCTGCCGCTCGACGAGCAGGCCGGCCACCCGGCCGAGCCAGTCCCGTGCCTGCGTCGGCCCCTTCCCGGCGAGGTAGGCACGGGTGCCGCTGACCGCGTACGGAAAGAGGTAGGAAGCGTCCCGGACCGCGGCCGAGGCCGCGTAGCCCTCCTCGCACCAGGCGATCGCCGCGTCCGCGTCCTCCTCGAGAAGGGCCAGCTCGGCCAGGCCCCACCAGGCCGGCGAGACCCGCTGCAGCTCGCGCATCGCGCCGCCGAGCTCGGCCGCCTCGGTCAGCGCGGCCCGCGCCGCGGCCAGGTCGGAGCGGCCGAGCGCGGCATAGCCGAGCACGTGCAACGCGGTGATCCGGGTGGTGATCCCGCCCCGGCCGTCGGCGAGCGCGGCCCGGGCCCGCGCCGCGGCGCCGTCGAAGTCGCCGGTCGCCCAGCGGACGTGGGCCAGGTGGGCGGCCATGTAGTGGCGGTCGTTGAACCGCTCCACCCGGTCGGCGTAGGCGATCCCCTCGGCCAGCCAGCGCTCCGCCCGGTCGTAGTCGACCAGCACCGAGGCGGACGAGCCGAGCATCCGGTACGCCCGGGCCGCCTCCCGCTCCCGGTCGGCCGCGGCGGCCCGCTCGATCACGCTCTCCAGCAGCGCGTACCCCTCGTCGAGCCGGCCCAGGAAGAGCAGCACCGAGCCGACCGTGGCGTCCACGTCGCACCCGTGCGCCAGCCGGCCGTGGTCGAGCGCCTCGGGCAGCCGGCGGTCCAGCATGTACGCCGCCGCCAGCGCCGCGTGCAGCTGACCGAGCACCTCGCCGTCCCCGGCGGCCAGCGGCAGCCCGGCCCGGAGCATCTCGGTGCGCCGGTCCAGCCCGTCCCCGAGCAGGTGCCGCACCGCCACCCACCCGGGCAGCAGCGCCGCCGCGGCCAGCGGTTCCCCGGCGTGGAGCCGGAGCCGGTACGCCTCCGCGTACGCCCGGTCCGCCCCGTCGTTGTCGTCGATCGCCGCCAGCTCCCCGGCGAACGCGGTGAGCAGCGCCGCCCGGGACGCCCCGGCGGCCAGCGTGCGCAGCGCCCGGCGGTACAGCTCGGCCGCCTCCTGGTGTGCGGAGAGGGCGGCGGCCTCGGCGGCGGCGCTCACCGCGTACCGGAAGGCTTCCTCCGGACGCTGGGCCCGTTCGTACTGGTCACTGAGGAAGGCGGCCGCGAAGCCGGCTGCCGCGGCCGCCTCGGCGGCCCGTCCGTGCAGCTCCCGGCGGCGCAGCGGGGTCAGGTCGGCGTACAGCGCGTCGCGGATCAGCGCGTGCCGGAAGTCGAACGCGGTCCCGTCCGCCCGCGCCTGCACGAAGAACCGCTCGCCCAGCTCGCGCAGCGCGCCGTCGAGCACCTCAGGCGGCCCGCCGGTGATCGCGGCGAGCAGGTCCAGGTCGAACGACCGGCCCAGCACCGACGCCGCGCCGGCCAGCGCCCGCGCGTCCGGGCTGAGCTGCTCGGCCCGGAAGAGCACCGCGTCGGCCAGCGTGTCCGGCACCCTGTCGGCCGCGGCCAGGAACTCCTCGACGTGCAGCGGGATCCCGTCGCTGCGATCGAAGACCGCCGTCACGGCCGGATTCGGCAACGTGCTCCCGGCGATCGCGGCGGCCAGCGCCGCGGTGTCGGCGCGCCCGAGCCGGGGCAGCCGGACCTCCTCGGCGTGCCGCTGGGTGAGCAGCCGGGTGCGCCAGATCCGCATCGGGACCCGCGGATACAGCTCGTCGCTGCGGTAGGTGCCGACCACCAGCAGCGGCCGGGACCGGGCCCGTGGGGCGAGCCGGGCGAGCACCTCCAGGGTCAGGTCGTCCGCCCAGTGGAGATCCTCCAGTGTGATCAGAACCGGTCGCTCGGCGAGCTGGTCGAGCAGCTCGACAAGGTCGGTGACGAGCAGCCGCCGGTGCCGGTCCGGGTCGCCGGCCGGCTCCTCCCGCAGCCGTTCCGTCATCCGCGCCCCGGCCTCGGCGGTGGCGGCGATCCGGGACAGCCGGGCGCCGAGGTCGGTGAGCAGCCCGGCCGCCGACCCGGCGTCGCCCGGCGCGGCCCCGGCCGCGACCACCAGGAAGCCGGTGGCCCGCCGGCTGATCTCGCCGAGCAGCCGGGTCTTGCCGATCCCCGCCTCGCCGGCCAGGAAGAGCAACGCCCCGGCGCCGCCGGCGGCCTCGGCCAGCCGCCGCCCGGCCAGGTCGAGGAGATCGGCTCGTCCGATGAGGACCGGACTGCTGTGCATCACAGCGGAACTTTAGGAGCGCCGCACCCGCTTCCTAGGTGTTATGACCGATGTCCGACGGCGCCGGCCGGAGCACGCTGAGCGGGTCACTGATGCGCCGCACTGCGAGGAGACATAGGCGATGGCGAAGTTCATGGACGTCCACGACGGCTTCTTCGGGGTCACCCCGGAGCAGCTGAGTGCGGCGCACGACGCCGACCTGAAGATCGAGGGCGAGGAGGGTGTGCACTTCGAGCGCGCCTGGCTCGACCCCGAGTCCGGCAAGGTGTTCTGCCTGAGCACCGGGCCCAGCAAGGAGGCCGTGATGCGCGTGCACGAGCGGGCCGGCCACCCCACCACCCAGGTCTTCGAGCTGACCGCCGAGGTCTGAGTGGGCAGCCGGGGCGCGGTTCGCCTGGGGGCCGGCCCGCGCCCCGGCTCATTCACGATCAAGACCGGTTTCCGGTACGCCTCCGTCCCGCCGGAACGGCCGGCGCCATTGGTAAATACTTGTTGCGCAACAGTTCTTTACCTTGCATGCTGGGGGCATGGCTGAGATCCGTGACGAGGCCGTCCTCAAGGCCGTCGCCCACCCGCTGCGCCGCCGCCTGCTCGACACGCTGCGCGTCGACGGACCCTCGATGCCCAGCGCGCTGGCCCGGGCCACCGGCCAGGCGGTCGCCAACGTCAGTCACCACCTGCGGGTGCTGGCCGACGCCGGGCTCATCGAGGAGGCCCCGGAGCTGGCCCGCAACCGCAAGGAGCACTGGTGGCGGATGGGCGACCCACGCCTGTCGTGGAACCCGGCCGACTTCTCCCCGGAGGCCGCCGAGGCGGCCGACGCGATCGGCCTGCAGCGCCAGATCGACCTGATCCGCACCTGGCTGGGCAGCCCGGCGTCGCGCACCGAGCCGTGGGTGACCAGCGCGATCGCCGCCGACTTCTGGCTGCTGCTGTCCCCGGAGGAGCTGGCCGAGCTGGGCGCCGAGCTGGAGGCGCTGGTGCTCAGGTACCGCGGCCGGGCCCCGCGGGAGGACCGGGTGCCGGTGTTCGTGATGGGCCGCGGCTTCCCGGCGAGGCCGTGATGACCGGCATCCTCGCCGATCCGGAGTTCCGCAAGCTGTGGGGCGGGCTCACGGTCAGCAAGCTCGGCAGTTCGGTGGCCGCCGTGGTGACCCCGCTGCTCGCGGTGCAGGTGCTGGACGCCGACGCGTTCACGGTCAGCCTGCTCACCGCCGCCGCGTGGCTGCCCTGGCTGCTGATCGGGCTGCCGGCCGGCGCCTGGGTGGACCGGATGGCCAAGCGCCCGGTCCTGCTGGCCTGCGACGTGGTCAGCGCGCTGCTGGTCGCCAGCGTGCCGGTCACCGCCTGGCTCGGCCACCTCACGGTCGCCCACCTGCTCGCGGTCGCCCTGTTCACCGGCGTCGCCTCGGTGTTCTTCGAGGTCGCGCACACCGGTTATCTGCCGGCCATGTTCTCCGCCGGCGATCTGGTCCGGGCGAACGCGCTGACCCACGGCAGCGACGCGGCCACCCAGATCGCCGGCCCGGCCCTGGCCGGGCTGCTCGCCGCGGTCACCGGCGCGGTCGCCGGCCTGGCGGTGGACGCGGCCAGCTTCGCCGCCTCGTTCCTCGGGCTGGCGCTGATCCGCCGACCGGAGCGCCCGGTCGCCCGGCCGCCCCGGCAGCACCTGACCCGGGAGATCAGCGCCGGGGTCCGCTGGCTGCTGCACGATCGCTACCTGCGCAACCTGATGCTCAACGGCATGGTGGCCAACCTGGCGCTGACCGGCTACACCGCGATCATCGTGGTCTTCCTGGTCCGCGAGGTGGGGGTGGGCACCGGCACGGTCGGGCTGCTGCTCTCCGGGTCCGGGCTGGGCGGGGTGGCCGCGGCCGGGGCGGCGCCGTTCCTGGTCGGCCGGTTCGGCGCGGCCCGGGCGATGCTGGTCTGCAAGGTGGCGGCGGGGGTGTCGTCGCTGCTGATCCCGTTCGCCGCGCCGGGGGCCGGGCTGGTCGCCTTCGTCGCCGGGACCGCGCTGGTGTCCGCGTTCGTGGTCGCCGGGAACGTGATCGTGGGCAGCTTCCGCCAGGCCTACGTGCCGCCGGAGCTGCTCGGGCGGGTGCTCACCGCGATGCAGTTCGTGAACTACGGGATGATCCCGCTCGGCGCGGTGCTCGGCGGGGTGCTCGCCACGGCGTACGGAAATCGGCCGGCCGTCGCCGTGATGACCGTGACCTATGCGCTGTCCGGCCTGATCGTGGCCTTCGGGCCGTTCCGGGCCCGCCGCGACCTGCCCGAGCCGGCGCTGGCCGCGGGATGATCCGACACGGCGCTTTGCGGCGATCGGTAATAGTCTGAGCGGCATGCGCATGGTGGCCGTTCTGGCAGTGGCCGCGCTGCTGGGTGCCGCCGGCTGCGGGTCCGGCGGCGACCCGGAGCCGCCCCCGCCCCGCACCGTCGAGGTGTTCACCTGGTGGGCCGAGGGCGGGGAGAAAGCCGGGCTGGACGCGCTGGTCGCCCGGTTCGCCGCGGACTGTCCCGGCCAGCGCTTCGAGAACGGCGCGGTGGCCGGCGGCGCCGGGGTGAACGCGAAGCGGGAGCTGACCCGGCGGATCGCCCGCAAGGATCCGCCGGACACCTTCCAGGCGCACGCCGGCGCCGAGCTGACCGAGTACATCGACGCCGGTCAGGTGCAGGATCTGACCGCCTACTACGACGCCTGGGGGCTGCGCGCCGCGCTGCCCGCCGGGCTGGTCGACGACCTCACCGTGAACGGCAAGATCTACTCGGTGCCGGCCAACATCCACCGGGCCAACGTGATCTGGGCCAACCCGGCGGTGCTGGCCCGGGCCGGCCTGCCCAGCACCCCGCCGAAGGATCTGCCGGCCTTCCTCGACGACCTGGCGGCGCTGCGGGCGGCCGGCGTCGAGGCGCCGCTCGCCGTCGGCCGGGACTGGACCCAGTTGATGCTGCTGGAGGCGGTGCTGATCAGCGACCTGGGCGCGTCCGGGTTCGCCGGCCTGTTCACCGGCGAGACCGACTGGGCCGGCGCCGCGGTGACCCGGGCGGTCGCCGACTTCACCCGGCTGCTGAGTTTCGGCAACCCGGACCGGGACAGCCTGGACTGGCCGCAGGCCGAGCGGCTGCTGATCGACGGCAAGGCCGGTTATCAGCTGATGGGCGACTGGGAGGCGGCCGACCTGACCGCGAAAGGCTTCCCCGGGTACGCCTGGTTCACCTTCCCCGGCAACGGCACCACCTTCCAGTGGCTGGCCGACGCGTTCACCATGGCCACCGGCACGCTGAACATGGCCGGCACCGAGTGCTGGCTGAAAACCGTCGGATCGGCCGCCGGCCAGCACGACTTCAACGCCGCCAAGGGCTCGATCCCGGCCCGGACCGACGTGCCGTCCGCTGGCCTCTCGGCCTACCAGCAGTCCGCGATGGCCGACTGGCGGTCCGGCACCCCGGTCCCGTCCTGCGCGCACGGGTCGGCCTGCTCCCAGCCCTGGCAGAACGCGATCAACGCGGCGCTGACCGCCTACACCACCCGGCGGGACCCCCGCGCCCTGCAGGCCGACCTGGCCCTGGCCGCCGACCAGTTCATCCGCCGCTGAGCAGGCGCCGCCCCGCCCCAGCCCGCCCCACCCCCGCCCCAGCCGACCGCGACCCGCGCTCCGGCCCAGGCCGCAGCGCGCCTCGCGGTTCTCCGGCTGGCTCCCACGGGTGTCTCAATCGTCGCGAGGCACCCGTGGCGCCCAGCCGGACGACCGTGACGCGCGCTCCGGTCCAGGCCGCAGCGCGTCTCGCGGTGTTCCGGCTGGCTTCCACGGGTGTCTCAATCGCCGTGAGGCACCCGTGGCGCCCAGCCGGTCGGCCGTGACGCGCGCTCTGGTCCGGGCCGTGGCGCGTCTCGCGGTGTTTCGGCTGGCTCTCGCGGGTGTCTCAGTCGCCGTGAGGCACCCGTGGCGCCCAGCCGGTCGGCCGTGACGCGCGCTCTGGTCCGGGCCGTGGCGCGTCTCGCGGTGTTTCGGCTGGCTGTCACGGGTGTCTCAGTCGCCGTGAGGCACCCGTGGCGCCCAGCCGGTGGACCGTGACCCGCGCTCTGGTCCGGGCCGTAGCGCGTCTCGCGGTGTTCCGGCTGGCTCCCACGGGTGTCTCAACCGTCGTGAGGCACCCGTGGCGCCCAGCCGGTCGACCGTGACCCGCGCTTCGGCCCGGGCCGTAGCGCGCCTCGCGGTGTTCCGGCTGGCTTCCACGGGTGTCTCAATCGCCGTGAGGCACCCGTGGCGCCCAGCCGGTCGACCGTGACCCGCGCTTCGGCCCGGGCCGTAGCGCGCCTCGCGGTGTTCCGGCTGGCTTCCACGGGTGTCTCAATCGCCGTGAGGCACCCGTGGCGCCCAGCCGGTCGACCGTGACCCGCGCTCCGGTCCGGGCCGCGGCGCGCCTGGCGGTGCTTCGGCTGGCTCTCGCGGGTGTCTCAACCGTCGTGAGGCACCCGTGGCGCCCAGCCGGTCGGCCGTGACCCGCGCTCTGGTCCGGGCCGTAGCGCGTCTTGCGGTGTTTCGGCTGGCTGTCGCGGGTGTCTCAACCGCGGTGAGGCACCTGTGGCGCACAGCCGGAGGACGGCGACACGTGCTCTGGCTCGGATCGCCGGGCGGGTGGAACGGTAGCGATCAAGGGCGGCGGCCGAGGAGCAGCAGGATCTCGGTGAGCGGGTCGGCGCCGGGCGGGACCGGCCGGGCCGGGGCGAAGGCGGCGCCCGGGGCCAGCCGGTTCTCGTCGTCGGGGACGGCCCGGGCGATCGGGAGCGTGGCGGCCACGATCTCCGGGGCCGGGTGGTAGGGCAGGCCCAGGGCGGTGGCGACGTCCCAGCCGTGCACGACGTAGTCGACCAGGTGGAAGGTCACCGCGAGGCGGCCGGGGAACGGCCGGTCGGTGCCGAACTCGGGCAGCACGAACGGGCGGTCGAGCAGATCCGGGACGGCGAAGGCGTCGAGGACGTCGGTGACGGCGTCGGCGTACCGGGAGATGAAGTCGTCGCCGAGCGGACCCGGCGCCCACACGGTCTCGTCGCTGCCGCGGCCCCGGGCTGCCGCGGCGAAGCCGTGGTGCTGGGCGGTCATGTGGGCGAGCAGGGCGGCCAGGTCCCAACCGGCGCACGGGGTGGGCTTGCCCAGGTCCGCCGGAGTCGCCCGGGCGACCAGGTCGACGGTGGCGCGGACCGCCGCGGCGTGCAGCGGGCGGAGATCCTCGGTAATCGTATGCATACGCTTATCATCCGCTCGTGCTTATGAACGGTCAACCCCGGCGGGCGTGAAAGGCTGCGCGGGTGGAGCGGGACGATCTCGGGGCGATGATGGCCCGGCTGGGGCGGCGGCTGATCGCCATGGAGCAGCCGATCCTGGCCCGGCACGGGGTGTCGATGTGGGCCTACGCGGTGCTGAACGCGCTGGCCGGCGGGTCGGTGCGGACCCAGGCCGCGCTGGCCGCGAGCATCGGCGCGGACAAGACCCGGCTCATCCCGATCCTGGACGACCTGCAGCGCCGCGCGCTGATCGAGCGCGAGCCGGACCCGGCCGACCGGCGCGTCCGGCTGCTCGGGCTGACCGCTCAGGGCCGCGCCGTGCACCTCGCGGTGCAGACCGAGATCCGCTCGGCGGAGGCAGCGCTGCTCGGTGACCTGCCGCCGGCGGATCGGGACGCCTTCTTGCGTACGCTCAACGCCCTGTCCCAGCGAGCCGGCGGCTGATCAGAGCTTGGCGGCGGCCAGCGCCTCCTGCAGCCCACGGGCGGCCAGCCGGTCGGCCCGCTCGTTCTCCGGGTGCCCGGCGTGGCCCTTCACCCAGTGCCAGCGCACCTCGTGCCGGCGGACCGCGGCGTCCAGCCGCTGCCACAGGTCCACGTTCTTGACCGGCTGCCGGGCCGAGGTCTGCCAGCCGTTGGCCCGCCAGCCGCGGATCCACTTGGTGATCCCGTCCCGCACGTAGACGCTGTCGGTGTAGATGTCGACCACCAGCGGCGCCCGGGTCAGCGACTCCAGCGCGCGGATCGGGGCGGTCAGCTCCATCCGGTTGTTGGTGGTCGGGGTGGCCTCGCCGCCGCACAGATCCTTCTCCGCGGCGCCCCAGCGCAGCACCGCGCCCCAGCCGCCCGGTCCCGGGTTCGGCACGCAGGCCCCGTCGGTGTAGATCTCCACGACCCGGGTCCGCTCCGCCATGCCGGGAACCCTACCGGCGGCCCGGAGGAGGAGCGGAATGCGCCCGTGGGATGAGGCGGCGGCGTGGCGCGGCCGACAGGGTAGTGAGCGAAACCATCCGCGGCCTGCCCCGGATGGTGGTCGGGGGACGCCGCCGTATGGTGGCCGGAGGCGGATCGGATGGGCGGAGCTCATGGTGGGTGGCGACGTGGCCGCGGTGGAGATACGTGACGTCGTGGTGCGTTACGGCGACACGACGGCCGTCAAGGGGGTGTCGCTCAGCGCCCCGCGCGGGCGGGTGCTCGCCCTGCTCGGGCACAACGGCGCCGGCAAGACCAGCCTGCTCCAGGTCTGCGAGGGCTTCCGGAGCCCGGACGCCGGCACCGCCCGGGTCCTCGGCATGGACCCGATCGCCGAGCACGACGCGCTGATGCCGCGCCTGGGCATCATGCTGCAGTCCGGCGGCGTCTACCCGTGGGCCGCGGCCGGCGAGATCCTCCGGCTGTTCGCCTCTTTCGCGGCCCACCCGCTGGACCCGGAGATGCTGCTGGACCGGCTCGGCCTGCGGAAATTCGAGAAGACCCGGTTCCGCCGGCTCTCCGGCGGCGAGCAGCAGCGGCTCAGCCTGGCGGTCGCCCTGGTCGGCCGCCCCGAGCTGGTCTTCCTCGACGAGCCGACGGCCGGCATGGACACCGAGGCCCGGCACACCACCTGGCAGCTGATCGAGGAGCTGCGCGCCGACGGCGTCTCGGTGCTGCTCACCACCCACCTGCTGGACGAGGCCGAGCGGCTCGCCGACGACGTGGTGATCATGCGGTCCGGCGAGGTGGCGGCCACCGGTACGCCGGCCGAGCTGACCGCCGCGGCCGGCATCGACCTGCTCGAGGTGCGCGCCGACCCGGGCCTCGACCTGACCGGGCTGACGGCCCTGCACCAGGTCACCGAGACCTCCCCGGGGGAGTACGCGATCACCGGCGCCCTGGACACCCGGGCGCTCGCCGACGTGCTCGGCTGGTTCGCCGCCGCCGACGCGCACGTCACCGCGGTGAGCAGCCGCCGCCGCACCCTGGAAGACGTCTACCTGTCCCTGACCTCGCAGCACACCGTGGGAGCCGCCCAGTGAGCGCCGGAACCTTCGCCCCGGCGCCCGGCCGGGCCCCGATGCGCACCGTCATCGGCAAGCAGATCCGGATGGAGCTGCTGCTCACCGCCCGGCGGGGCGAGGCCGTGGTGCTGGCCATGGGCGTGCCGCTGCTGGTCCTGCTCGGCGCCGGCCTGACCCACGTCACCAACCTGCCCACCGACGACCGGCTGGGTTTCGTGGTGCCCGGGGTGCTCGCGCTGACCGTGATGTCCACCGCGTTCACCGGCCAGGCGATCACCACGGGGTACGAGCGCAGTTACGGCGTCCTGAAACGGCTCGGCGCCTCCCCGCTCACCCGCCCCGGCCTGCTGCTCGCCAAGACCGCCGCGGTCCTGGTCCAGATCGTCCTGCAGGTGCTCTTCCTGGGCCTGGTCGGCGTGCTGGTCGGCTGGCGGCCGGAGCTGAGCCAGCTGCTGCCCGCCGCCGGGGTCACCGTGCTGGCCGCGGCCGGATACAGCGGGCTGGCGCTGCTGCTGGCCAGCGTGCTCAAGCCGGAGACCACGACCGGCGCGGCCACCCTGATCTACGTGCTGATGCTCTCGGTCGGCGGGATCATGTTCGCGGCGCCGGACCTGGGCGCGGCCGGCTGGTTCCTGCTGCCGCTCGCCGCGCACGCCCAGGCGCTGCGGGACACCCTGCTGGACGGCGGCAGCATCCCGCTGTCGATCTGGCTGGCCCTGGCCACCTGGGCGGTGGTCTGGCCGGCCGCCGCCGCCCGGAGCTTCCGCTGGGAGTGACCGGCGTGTCCATCGATCGGTGGACAACCGGTGACCGCCGCGCGGTCGTCGCGCCGGGACGCCCCGGACAGCGACGATCGTCGGTATGGAAGCCATCGAGGTAACCGGTCTACGCAAGACCTATCGGGACAAGGAAGCGGTCCAGGGCATCGACCTGGTGGTGGCCCGCGGCGAGATCTTCGCGCTGCTCGGGCCGAACGGCGCCGGCAAGACCACCACGGTGGAGATCCTCGAGGGGCACCGGCGCCGCAGCTCCGGCGACGTGCGGGTGCTCGGCGAGGACCCGGGCGCCGCCGGGCGGGCCTGGCGCACCCGGATCGGCATCGTGCTGCAGGACGCCGCCGACGCCGCCGACCTCACGGTCGGCGAGATGGTCCGGCACGTGGCCGGCTTCTACCCGGCGCCGCGCCGGCCCGACGAGGTGATCGAGCTGGTCGGCCTGACCGCCAAGAAGACCAGCAAGATCCGTACGCTCTCCGGCGGCCAGCGTCGCCGGGTGGACGTGGCGCTGGGCATCGTCGGGCAGCCCGAGCTGCTCTTCCTCGACGAGCCGACCACCGGTTTCGACCCGGAGGCGCGCCGCCAGTTCTGGGAGCTGATCCGCACCCTGGCCGGCGACGGCACCACGATCCTGCTCACCACGCACTACCTGGACGAGGCCGAGGCGCTCGCCGACCGGCTCGCGGTGCTGGCCGACGGCCGGATCGTCGCTGAGGGCACCCCGGCCACGCTCGGCGGACGGGCCGCGGCCGGCGCCAAGGTGAGCTGGCAGGAAGCGGGACGGACGCGTACCGAAGAACTCGCCGACCCGAGCGACCTGATCCGCAAGCTGGTCGCCGACGGCATCGACCTGCGCACCCTGACGATCACCCGGCCCACCCTCGAGGACACCTACCTCACCCTGATCGGAGCGAACCGATGACCGCCACGACCACCGCCCGGAGCGCGTCGGCCGCCTCGATGAGCCTGAGCCGCGGGCACGTGGAGATCCTCCAGTTCCTCCGCGACCGCACCTCGGTGATCTTCACGTTCCTCTTCCCGGCGATGCTCCTGCTGCTGTTCGGAACGATCTTCGGCGACTCCTACGAGGGCACCGGGGTGACCGCCAGCCAGGTCTACACCGCGAGCATGCTCGCCTACGGCGCGCTGACCACCGGCTTCGTCACGATGGGCGCCGGCCTGGCGATGGACCGGGAGGACGGCACCCTCAAGCGGCTGCGCGGCACGCCGCTGCCGATGGTGTCCTACCTGGCCGGCAAGCTGCTGCTGGTGTTCGTGCTGGCGGTGGCCGAGGCGGCGCTGCTGCTCCTGGTCGGCTGGCTGGTCTTCGACATGCCGATGCCGGACGCGAGCCACTGGCTTACCTTCGCCTGGGTGTTCGTGCTCTCGGTGACCGTCTGCACCCTGCTCGGCATCGCGGTCAGCGGGATCGTCAAGCACGCCCGCAACGCCGGCGCGATCCTCAACGTGCCGGTGGTGTTCCTGCAGTTCATCTCCGGCGTCTTCATCACCCCGATCACCGTGCTGCCGTCCTGGCTGATCACCGTGGCCTCGCTCTTCCCGATCAAATGGATGGCCCAGGGCTTCCGGTACGTGTTCCTGCCGGACAGCATGAAGCAGTTCGAGGCGGCCGGGTCCTGGGAGCTGGGCCGGATCGCGATGGTGCTCGGCGCCTGGTGTGTGATCGGATTGGTGCTGTGCCTGACGACCTTCCGGTGGAGCGACAAGGACCGATGAGTCATCGGGAGGCGGTCCACAGCGATCACACACTGTGGTGGGACGTCTACTTCGCGGTGATCGCGGTCGTCGTCTCGATCGCCGTCGCGGTGGCGGACGCCCCACCGGCCCGCCGGGTCGTCGCCGTCTCGGCCCTGGCCGCGATGGCCGTGATGCACGTCGTGGCCGGGCGCCGGATGATCCGCCGGAACGCCGACGACGCCGCCTCGGTGAGCGTCCTGTTCGTGCAGATCGCGCTCTTCTCGGTGGCGATCGTCGCGACGCCGACCGCCACCTGGCTGCTCTTCGCGGTCATCCCGCTGATCTTCCAGATGGCCCCGCTGAAGATCGCGATCGGCACGGTGATCCTGGTCAACGCGGTGCCGGTGACCGCCGACTGGCTCACCGGCACCGGCGACCTGCGAGCCGACCTGGCGATCGCCGGGGTCTCGGCCGCTTCCGGCATCTGGCTCGGCCTGTGGATCGTCCGGGTGGTCCGGCAGAGCACCGACCGGGCCAACCTGATCGCCGAGCTGGAAGCGAGCCGGGCCGAGGTGGAACGGCTCTCCCACGAGGCCGGCGTGCAGGCCGAGCGGACCCGGCTGGCCGGCGAGATCCACGACACCCTGGCCCAGGGGTTCACCAGCATCATCACGCTGATCCAGGCGTCCGACCCGGCGCTGCGCGACGAGCGCCTCGCGCTCGCGGTGCGCACCGCGAAAGACAACCTGGCGGAGAGCCGGGCCATCGTCGCCGCCCTGTCCCCGGCCGCTCTCTCCTCCGGACTGCCTGATTCGGTACGCCGGCAGGCCACCCGGTTCACCGAGGAGTCCGGCGTGCCGGCCGGCTTCCGGGTCACCGGGGAGCCCCGGGAACTGCCGACCGCGGTCGAGGTGGTGCTGCTGCGGGCAGCCCAGGAGGCGCTGACCAACGCCCGCCGGCACGCCAAGGCGAACGAGGTGGCGGTGCTGCTCGCGTACTCTGCGGCTTCGGTGCGGGTGGTGGTGCGGGACGACGGCGCGGGCTTCGACACCGCGGCGGCGGGCGGCTTCGGGCTGCGCGGCATGCGGGCGCGGGCCGCGCAGGTGGGTGGCACGCTGACCGTCCGCAGCGACCCGGACACCGGAACCACGATCGAGCTGGAGGTCCCCGCGTGACCCGCACCCCTTGCCGCCGTCGTCCGGAGGTCCCCGCGTGACCCGCACCCTTTGCCGCCGTCGTCCGGAGGTCGCCGCATGACCGGCACCCCTTGCTGTCGTCTTTCGAAGGTCGCCGCATGATCCGGATTCTGCTGGTGGACGATCACCCGGTGGTCCGGATGGGGCTGCGCGGCATGCTCGACGCCGAACCGGACCTGACCGTGATCGGTGAGGCGTCCGACGGGGCCGAGGGGGCCGAGCTGGCACTCCGCGAGCGACCCGACATCGTGCTGATGGACCTGCGGATGCCCGGCGCGGACGGGGTCGAGGCGACCGGCCGGATCCTGGCCGGCGACCGGGACATCAAGGTGATGGTGCTGACCACCTACGAGTCCGACCGGGACATCCTCCGCGCGATCGAGGCCGGCGCCAGCGGTTACCTGCTCAAGGACGCCTCCCCGGCCGAGCTGGCCGACGCCGTCCGCGCCGCGGCCCGGGGTGAGACGGTGCTCGCGCCGAGCGTGGCGTCCACGTTGGTCCGCCAGGTCCGCAGCCCCGCCCCGCCGGCCCTGTCCGCCCGCGAGACCGAGGTCCTGAAGCTGGTAGCGGCCGGCCTCACCAACGCCGACATCGGCAAACGCCTGTTCATCTCCGAAGCGACGGTCAAGACCCACCTGCTCCGGGTCTTCAACAAGCTGGACGTGGCCGACCGCACCGCCGCCGTCACCACCGCCATGCGCCACGGCCTCCTCTGACCTGTCCGCTCTCACCGCCGCGCCGTTCTCGCCCGCTCCGACCCCTCCGCCCCCGGCCCGCTCCGACCACTCCGCTCTTCCCGCCGCGCCGCCCCCGGCCCGCTCTGACCTCTCCGCCCTTCCCGCCGCGCCGATTCCGGCCTGCTCTGACCTCTCTGCCCTCACCGTCGCGCCGCGGTTTGCTCCGGCCTTCTCCGCCGGGCCGCGTCGCGGATCGTGAGCAGCGGCGGGCATCGCGTCCGAAGTGACCGTGACCGTCCACGGGCAATGAAGCGCGCGGCGATCGCTTTGGACGCGCCAGCGGCCAGATCGCCGCGTGCGGCCCGCGCTACTTAAAGAGAATTTGGTGTACGACCGCGGCCCGGCCAGGCTTGGTCGAGGTGATCGGTAGGGTGCTCAGGCCCGCGCTGCCCACTCATATGGCGGGGTGTGGCTCTCTCCCGGCTTGGACCCTGCCGGTCACCGTGGCGCGGAGTGGCTGAAGAGGGGTTTGCCCAGCTGTAAGTAGCGTTGCCCTCCCGCTGGTGTGGTTCTGCCGCGACGACGGGAAGGTCAACGGGTACATGGGTCAGCTGATCATTGGAGTCGATCCGCACAAGCGGTCCGCGACGATCGAGATCATCAACGAGCGTGAACAGGTGCTGGCCCGTGGCAGGTACGGCACCGACACCGGTGGCTACCAGCAGATGCTCGCCGCCGGCCGCCGTCACGCCGGCCGGGTGTGGGCGGTCGAGGGCTGTAACGGCATCGGCCGGCACCTGGCCCAGCGGCTGGTCGCCGACGGCGAAACCGTGCTGGACGTCCCGGCGAAACTCGCCGCGAAAGCCCGCAACTTTGACACCGGGCACGGCCGTAAAACCGACGGTCACGACGCGCACCACATCGCGGTGACCGCCCTGCGCACCCCGGGCCTGCGCCGCGTTCACGCCGACGGCGCCACCGTCGCGCTGCGGCTGCTGGCCGACCGCCGCGACCAGCTCGGCGCCACCCGCACCGAGACCATCAACCGGCTGCACCAGCTACTGCTCGAACTGATCCCCGGCGGCGCGAAGAAGAACCTGACCACCGACCAGGCCCGCACCCTGCTCGAACGCGTCAGCGTCCCGGCCGGCGACATCGTCACCGCCACCCGCTATCAGCTGGCCGGCGACCTGGCCGACGAGCTCACCACCCTGGACACCAAGATCAAAGCAGCCAACCGGCAGCTGAAGACCGTGCTGGCCGCCACCGGCACCCAGCTGACCAGCCTCAACGGCATCGGCCCCTCCGGCGCCGCCCGCCTGCTCGGCGACATCGGCGACATCAGCCGCTTCCCGACCCGCGGGCACTTCGCCACCTGGAACGGCACCGCCCCCATCGACGTGTCCTCCGGCGACAACCATCATCACCGGCTCAACCGGGCCGGGAACCGGCGCATCAACCGGGTCCTGCACATCATGGCCATCACCCAGCTCCGCTTCGACACCCCCGGCCGCGCCTACTACCAGCGCAAACGCGCCGAAGGCAAAACCGCGATGGAAGCCATGCGAGCGTTGAAACGACGCCTGTCCGACACCGTCTACCGCCAAATGATCAAAGACGACCACACGGCACAACAGACAGCGACGGGTCCGGGAGGACACACGGGGGCGACTCTGAACTCCAGCGCGGCCGACCCAAACCCCAAGATCGACACTTCGGAAAAGTCACAACCCGGACCCGCCAACCACCACCCTAAAACACCCCTCACACCAACCCCTTGACAGAGGGGTGCCGGGAGCATGCGGTCCGCACCACAGCGGACGCGCGAATATGAAGGATGTGAATGTGGTCGTTGCCGTTCATTTGCGGCGGCCGCATGCGTCCCGCCTGTGCGGGATCGGACAACCGGCGACAGCGGATGATCGATGAACGCGGGAAACGGTGATTGCCGGATAAGCCGGATCCCCGACGGCCATAATCAGGGCGGCGTGACGTATTTCCGCAGCTCAGAGCCGCATCGGTGATCTAAGGAGTTCCGCATGCGTTATCGGGTTTCGTCCCGGTTGTGGTCACCGGCGAGGTTCCGCAAGGCGGTGGTGGCTGCGGTGGCGGCCGGTCTCGGGTCGGTCTTCGTGATCGGGGTGCCCGCTTCGGCCGACGACGAACCGGCCGTGATGACCGGGTGGATGGGGGAATTCGCCGAAGGTGACGCCGACACGCACACCGCGACTCTGGCGATCACCACGGAACCGGCTCCGGCCGAGCCGGTCACCCTGCGTGTCTCCGTTGAAGAGGACGTCAACGCGGCGGACAACGGGGGACGCGGCCACGCGACCGCGGGTGTCGACTTCGACCCGGTCGCCGAGACCGACGTCGTCTACGACCCCGACTCCGATATCGGTGCGGCAACCGTCGACGTGACGATCCACGGGGACAAGCTCTTCGAGCCCATGGAGACGTTTTCCGTGGTGGTCGACGGGGTGGCTCACTCGGTCATCCTGACGGACGACGACATGCCGGCGCTCACGCCGGTGGGATTCACCAAGAAGGAGGGCTCGACGGTCGATCTCAGCGCCACGGTGAACGATCCGGTCGACGAGCGGACCCCGTTCTACGCCCATGTGATCACGGATCAGTTCCCGGGTGAGGGGCCTGCCGCGAAGCCGGCGGACATCGACGCCTCTCGTCTGGTGGAGTACGGGTCCATCGAGCCCGGGCAGAACACCATCGACCTCGGCTCGATCGACCTGCTGGCCGACAAGACCGACGAGTTCGACGAGCAGGTCATGATCGTTGTCGGGGTGGGCGGACAGGACGGCTTCGGCGTGATCGGGACGATCCAGGACGCCGACGACGAGCTGCCGCCGACGATCGTGGCGTCCCCGCCCGGGGACATGGCGATGCGGGAGGGCGCGTCCTACGAAGTTCCGTTTGACCTCGAGTTCGGTGATGGCAACGAGGCCACCAAGACCGAGAAGCCGGTGTCGGCGAGCTGGACGCTGACCCCGGGAAGCGCCACCGAGGGCGACGATTACCAGGAACCGGCCACCGGCCGGGTGGACTTCGACCCGTCCGGCCGGGGAACCGTGCACTTCGCCACCGTGGACGACGATGATTGGGAGTCGGCTGAGACGGTCTCGCTCAGCCTGCAGGACCCGGAGAACGCGAGCGGGGTCCCCGACAACCCGGTCACGCTGACCATCACCGACGACGAGAGCTACGTCGCGCCGGAGTACACGATCACGCCCGAGGTGGCGGCCACCGAGGGCCAGGAAGGGCCCGCCCGCTTCCGGGTCACCCTGGCCGAGCCGTCCGACCAGGACGAGTTCTTCGACGTCTACTTCACCGACGACAGCACCGGCGTGGGCGACTACTCCGCACCGATGAAGCTCAAGATCGATGCCGGCGCCGAGTACGCCGACGTGGACGTCTTGATTCTTGATGACGCGGCCTACGAGGCCACCGAGACGGCGACCGTCAAGGTACAGCTGGACGGGGAGGAGAGCGGACAGTCCGGCGCCCTGACGATCGCGGACGACGACGACGCCCCGGAACTGACTGTCTCGTCGTTCGACGAGGAGGAGGGTGCCACCGAGGCGCTCGGCGCCACCGTGCGCAACACGGCGCAGGACGCCATTCCCTGGACCGCGAAGGTGGAGGGTATCTCTGACTCTCCGGCAGAAGCCGGCGATTTCACCACCGACGGATTGACGCTTTCCGGCTCACTTCTTCCGGGTGACGCCCGCATCGATCTGGGCAACACCGACCTGGCGGTCGATCTGACCGACGAGTTCGCCGAGAAGGTCCGCGTCACGATCGACCTGGGTGCCGACGGTTCGCTGGGCCACTACTCGGCGGAGTCGACGATCGAGGACGGGGAAACCGAGCTGCCGCCGAACGTCGTGGTGCCGACCGAGATCGAGGCAGTCGAGGGCCAGACGACCGAGCTTGTCGCCGATCTGGATTTCTCCGCGGACGGCAATACCGCGGTCAAGACCGAGAAGCCGATCGTGCTGCTGCCCGACCTCTCTTCCGAGACGGCCACCGAGGATGTCGACTACCAGGGCTTCATTTTCGGCTCGCGGCAGATCACGTTCACGCCGCCGTCGGCGCAGGAGTCCTTCGGGATCGAGGTGTTGCCGGATGACGAGGCAGAGAACGGCGAGACGGTCACGGTTCGGCTGAGCCAGGGCGGGGACAGCGCGAACGCCACCGCGATCACCCCCTCCAACGAGGTCACCGTGAAGCTCGTCGACCCGGCCCCGCCGACCGGCTTCACCGTCACCTCCGAGGTGACCGCCGTCGAGGGCCAGGCCGAGCCGGCCCGCTTCACCGTGCAGTTGGACGAGGCGGCGCAGGTGGACACCTACTTCGACGTCACGCTCACCGACGAGAGCACCGACGCGGGAGACCGCACCGAGCCGCCGATGAAGTTGAAGATCGACGCCGGCCGGGACAGCGGAACGATCGACGTGCCGATCCTCGGTGACTCCATGTACGAGGCGGTCGAGAAGGCCGGCCTTCAGGTGGTGCAGGACGGTCAGGAGGCCGGCCAGACCGGCACCCTGGTGATCACCGACGACGACCCGGCGCCGACGATCGCGCTGAACGCGGTGGCGGGCGCGGAGGGCGGCACCATCGACGTCGTCGCCACGCCGACCGGCGTCGCCCAGGACGACATGAAGTACTCGCTGATCCCGATCGGTGACGCCGCCAACGGCGCGAACGCCGCCGAGTCGAACGACTACAGCGCCTCCGCCGACTTCGCCGTCTTGCCGGCCGGCAGCACCGGCCCGGTGACGCTGAAGACGATTTCGCTGCTCGACGACGCGATCGACGAGCCGGTCGAGACCCTCAAGGTGACTGCGGACAACGTGACGCTGGAGCCGGGTACGGTCGCCCCGGTCGAAACCCGCTACACCATCACCGACGACCCGGCAGATCTGCCGCCCACGGTCAGCCTCGGCGACGCCGTCGTGCCGGAGAACGCCGGGTTCGCTGACGTGCCGGTCCGGTTGACCTTCACCGGTGGGAACGCCGCCACCTCGACCGAGCAGCCGGTGTCCATCAGCTACCAGGTCCTGCCGGGCACCGCTAACGCCGCGGACTATCTTGCCGACGGGGTGGCCTCGCTGACCGTGCCTGCCGGCCGGCCGGAGGACACCATCCGGATCCCGGTCGTCGACGACAGGCTGCGGGAGAAGGCGGAGGCCTTCCAGGTCCAGGTGCTCTCCGTCGGGCCGACCGGTGCGACCATCGGGGGCGATGTCGGTGCCGTCGTCATCCTGGAGAGCGACCTGGACGTGAAGGTTCCGTCTTTCACGGTGACCGGCGATGCGCGGGCACCGGAGGGCGGCGTCGCCACCTTCCGGATCACGCTCAGTGAACGGGCCGAGGAAGACGTCGACTTCACGATCGGCATGCAGCCGGGCACCGCGACGCCGAGCGGCAATGACGAGGGCGAGACCGACTACACCGATCCGCCTCGGACCGTGCGCATCCCGCAGGGTGCCACCAGCGCGACCGTCGACGTTCCGATCCGACAGGACACCGTCTGGGAGGGCGACGAGTCGGCCCGGCTCGCCGTGGAGGTCGCCCCTGGTGAGCTCGGTGCCGCCGGCCCCACCCAGCAGGGCCAGCTGACGATCGCGGACGACGAGACCAAACCGGTGATCACGCTGAGCCAGACCTCGGCAACGCTGACCGAGGGTGACACCTTCGAGCTGGGCGGGACGACCAAGGGGGTGGCCCAGCGAGACCTCGACTTCGATCGTCCGGTGGTGGCCAGCTCCGTCGAGAACACGGACTACGACCTCACCGACGACGACATCACCATCCCCGGCGGCACGCCCAGCGGCACCCGGATCAAGCTCGGCACGATCCACTTCAATCGGGACGCCACCGACGAGGACACCGAGACCATCAAGATCTCCTTCGGCGGCAACGTGCTGACCTTCCAGGTCGCCGACGACCCGAGCGACACCCCGCCGGCCGTCACGATCGGCGACGAGACGGTGGGGGAGAGCGACGGGTCGGCCGAGGTGACCGTCTCGCTGGTCTTCAGCGGCGTCACCAAGGCGACCGAGCGGACCATCGCCGTGCCATGGGCGACTGTCGACGGCACGGCTGACGCGGGCAAGGACTACACCAAGTCGAGCGGTCAGCTGAAGCTGACCTCGGAGTCGCCGACGGCAGTCATCCGGGTTCCGGTCCTGGCCGACAAGCGGGACGAGCAGAACCAGACCTTTACGGTACGGCTGGGAGCACCGTCCCCGACGGGCGTCACACTGGCCAAGTCCGAGGCCAAGGTCACCATCGTCGACGACGACAAGCCGTCCGCGCCCACCCTGGTCGCGCCGACCAGCGTGGTCGGCGTCGGCCGGGTGACCCTGTCCGGGGTGGCCGGGGCGAACGCCAAGGTCGAGCTGCTGACCGCGGCCGGAACCACCGGCGGATCGTTCCGGACCGTGCTGACGGCGAAGGCGGACGACGACGGCGTCTACCAGTTCACGCCGAACTTCACCCTCGGATACCGCGTGATGGCGCGGGCAAACGGGCTCAGCTCACCGATTCGCACGGTCCAGGTGAAGCAGGACCCGGCGCTGGTCGTGGTCTCCTCCTCGAAGCGCACCGTGACGCTGTCCGTCAAGGGCGACCCGGACGAGCCGGACCAGCGGGTGATCATCCAGCAGAAGGTGTCCGGCGAGTGGCGTGAGGCCGACACCGGCGAGCTCAACGGGGCCGGCAAGTTCACCACCACGCTGAAGTCCCTGAAGTCCGGCAGCACCTACGTATACCGCGCGGTGATCGCTTCCACTCCGTCCCTCGGCGTCCTCTCCGGCGCCTCGGACCCGGTGACCGTCAAGGTGAAGTGACGCTCCTCTCGGTCGTGAAGCTTTCTCCGCCGGAAAAAGGCGTTCCGCCAAAAACGGTCCGATATGCCGGTTAGATTACGGATGGCTCCGCCTCACGTGGACCTTCAGTCCCGTGTTCGCGCTGCTGAGGGCCGGTATGGCCGGCACCCCCAACCGCCCTAGGTGCGGTACCCGAACAGGCAAACCCGCCGTAAGGCGGGGACGCAAAGCCAGGGGCCTCCCCGCTGGAGGTAGCCCAGCCGCCGAAGGAGACAGGAAGAGAATGCGTCATCGACCAATCCAAACGGCGCTGCACGAGCGAGTGCCGTTCACATTCTGGGGACGTAAGCGAATCCGGCAGGTTATGACGTCTGTCGCGGTGTCGGCGGTGGCCCTGGTCCCCGCGACGTTCATTGCGTCACCGGCGCACGCCACTGTCATCTCCAACCTGACCATCAGCTCCCCCGTCGTCAACGAAGGGGGAACGGCCAGCTTCACGGTGACCTACAGTGGTTCAGCAGCATCGGCGAATAACATCGTGTTCACTACGAGCGCCGGCACGGCGACTGGCGGCGGGACCGACTACACCACCGTTCCGACGGTGCCCGGCGGTACGGGTAGCCCTGCGACCACCATTGCCGCAGGAGCTTTCCCCGGCACAACCGCCGGTGGTTCCGCCAACACCATCGTGGTAACCGTCCCCACGACTGCGGACTCTTCGGCTGAAGGCCCTGAGACGTTCAATCTGGTCGCCACGGAGGCGAACACCGGCTACGTGACCAGCGCGACGGCGACGATCGCCGACACGAAGGTCAATAATCTCACCGTCAGCCCCGCTGGTGTCTGGGAGGGGGGAACGGCCAGCTTCACCGTCACCTACACCGGGACCACCTCGTCGGGGAGCATCGCCTTCGGTACGGTCGGGAGCGCCGAGACCCCGAGTCTCACGGCCACCAAGGGAACGGACTTCACCGGGACGCCGAGTATTGCCAGCTACACCTTCCCCGGCACGGCCGCCGGTGGCACCAATACCATCACCGTGACGGTAGATACGACGGCCGACTCCCCTGGCGAAGGTGCCGACGAGACGTTCCAGTTGACCGCCACGGGTGCGAGTGGCACGTCAACCGGGACCGGGACGATCTGGGAGCCCGACGCGACCAACGACATCGTCCTGGGTGGTGCGACCACGGTCGCGGAGACGGCGACCAGCGGTACCCAGAAGACGGTGACGATCACCGCGACCTCGACGAATCCGGCGCCGCACGACGTCACCATCCCGGTCCAGACGGCCGACTTCGCGGGAACCAGCTACGCCACCGACATGGCGACCTCGCAGGGTGGCGCAAACCGGGACTACACGGCGTTGGCGGCGGACGCGGTCATCACGATCCCGGCGAACGAGACGTCCGGGACGGCGACGGTGACGCTCTGGGATGACAACTCGGACGAGACGGACACCCAGTACTTCGTCGTCAAGAAGGACGCCAGCCGCCCGACGCTCGGCGGCGCTGTGGTCAGCGCCCAGAGCTCGGTGAAGATCGGGATCAAGGACGACGACGCCGTTCCGGTCGCCACCATCGGCGACGCGCCGACGGCGGTCGAGGGAAGCCGTCTCATCTTCCCGGTCAACTTGACAAACCCTTCCGAGAAGGGCGTGCCGCTCGACATCGCGGTGGCCGGTGACACCCTGGGCGGGACCGCGTCCGCTGCGATCGTGGGATCGACCGACAATGGGTCGACCACTGACGTTGTCGCCGCGGCGTCGTCGGTCACGGTGGCGAAGTACGCCACCTCCACCAACCTGTCCTTGACGACCACGACCAACCCGACGGGTCCGAGCGCGTTCGAGGGGCCGGAAGGCGTCAAGGTCACGATCAGCGAGCCGGTCAGCGGCGCGACCTCCACGCTCGGCACCAAGTCGACGGCGACCGGTGTGGTCACCGATGCCGGTGCGGGCAAGACGCTGGTGTACTCCAAGAACACCCCGAACGGCACGGACTCCCCAACCAACCGGACGTTCGCCGAGGGGAACGTCGGCTCGTCGGACAAGAAGATCTACATCCATTTCGACACCAACTCCCCGCAGGACGCGGTGCTGAACTACACCTTCGTCGACGGTACGGCGAAGAACGGGGTGGACTACAAGGGCGCGGCCGGCACCGTCACGGTGCCGAAGGACGCGACCAAGGACGTCGCCATTCCGGTGACCATCATCGGTGACACGAACGCCGAGCCGGACGAGACCTTCAAGCTGTCGTTGACCAGCCCGTCCGGAGTGGTGGACGAGAGCTCGCTGGGCGAGCAGAGCTTCACCATCGACGACGACGACGCGGCGCCCACCTGGACCACCGCGGACGTGAAGGTGCAGGAGGGCAACAGCGGTTCGACCCTGGCCCGGGTGCCGGTGACGCTCAGCGGCCCGGCCGCCGTCGATCTCGTCTTCGACGCCACCTACGCGCCTGCGGGCAGCGCCACCTACCAGGGGTCCGGCGCGGGATCCAACGACTTCGACCACCCAAGCGCCACCTCGGTGACGATCAAGGCCGGCGACACGGTCGGGTACTTCGACCTCCCGGTCTACGGGGACGAGGTCTACGAGCGGGACGAGACGTTCAACGTCACGTTCGCCTCGAACGCCGGCAACTCCACCAACGTCACCACGTCGACGGACGTCACCCAGAAGGTGGCGCGGGTGACCATCGCGAACGACGACGCCATGCCGAAGCTCACCTTCGCGCAGGGCACCGTCACCGAGGGTGGCAGCATCGCGGTGACCGGTACGGTCGTCGGCATCTCGCAGTACACGTACCACATCGGCTTCAGCGTCGGTGGTGGTGCTACCGACCCGGCGACCGCGGGTGCCGACTACAAGGCCGCGGACGCGCTCGCGACCTTCGACGCCGAGATCCGACCGGGTGAGAAAGGCCTGTTGACCACGGGCGGCGGCAACTTCGCCGCGCAGTCCGGCGGCTACTCGGCGCCGGCGATCGACATCCTGAACGACGACATCGACGAGCCGACCGAGACGCTGGTCATCACCGCCAGCGAGATCACCCCGATCCCGATGGGTTTCGCGCCGTCGTCGACCACCGTCAAGATCGCTGACGACCCGATGGACCTGCCGCCGGCGGTGTCGATCGCGGACGCCACGGTGAGCGAGAACGCCGGCAACGCGGAGATCCCGGTCAACCTGACCTTCACGGGGGATGCCACCTCGACGGTCCAGGACACCACGATCCCGTACTACACGGCGGACGGCACCGCCAAGGTGGGCAAGGACTACACGCTCACCAAGGGCACGCTGACCATCCGTGCCGGTGACATGAAGGGCACCATCAAGGTGCCGGTGATCAATGACCGGGACATGGAGGACGACGAGACCTTCTCGGTCCGTCTCGGCAACGTCGGCCCGTTCGGCAGCTCGGTGGTCAACGGCGACGCGACGGTCACGATCAAGAGCGACGACAAGACCCCAGCGGTCACGCCGACCTTGTCCGCCTCCGGGCCGGCCAAGGGTGCCGGAGCGGTCACCCTGACCGGCAAGGCCGCCCCGAACACCTACGTCGAGCTCTGGGCGTCGGCGCTGCCGACCACCGACCCGACCAAGATGTCCTTCTGGGAGCGGGTCAAGTCGGACGGCAGTGGCAACTTCAAGTTCGTCACGAAGTCGCTGGCCCAGGGGTACGCGTTCGTCGCCCGGTCGCAGGAGATCAACTCCAAGACCGTGACGGTGAAGCTGACCCAGAACCCGGGTCTGACGCTGGGCTCCACCAAGGGCAAGCTGAGCGTCATCGTCTACGGCAACCCGAAGGCCACCGGCCAGACGGTCACCGTCCAGCGGCTGGTGGGCGGCAAGTGGACCACCATCGGCTCCGGCAAGACGACGGCGAGCGGTTACCGCACCAGCGTGTCGATCAAGTCGAAGACGAAGGTCTCGGTGCGCGCCCTGGTCTCCGGCAACAGCAGCACGGGCATCGCGTCCGGCTACTCGGCGACCAAGACCATCACCATCAAGTAAGCACCACCTGACCCGAAAAAACGGGGGCGGCCGCGAGGCCGCCCCCGTTCTCTTCGTCGGCTACGGTGGGCTTCGTGGCTGCGTCAATCAGCGCCGACGAAGCTGGTAGGACCCTCGACTCACTCATCGACCGGGTCAACAAGGACCACACCACCGTCGAGGTCGTCTCGGAGCGAGGTTCTGCGGTCCTGATCAGCAAGGCGGAATGGGACTCGATCGTCGAGACGGACTACCTGCTCCGGTCGCCGGCGAACGTGAAACACCTCATGGAGAGCATGGAGCAGTGGCGGGGCGGGTCCTGAAGACCCCGCCCCGCGCCGGTCAGTCCACCTCGACGACCGCCTGGGCGAACTGCGCCGAATAGAGCCGCGCGTAAGCCCCGCCCGCCTCGATCAGCTGATCGTGGGTGCCCTGCTCCACGATGGAGCCGTTCTCCATCACCAGGATCAGGTCGGCGTCGCGGATCGTCGACAACCGGTGCGCGATGACGAAACTGGTCCGCCCGGTCCGCAGCGTCGCCATCGCCCGCTGGATCAGCACTTCGGTACGGGTGTCGACGGAGCTGGTCGCCTCGTCCAGGATCAGGATGCTGGGTTCGGCCAGGAACGCCCGGGCGATCGTGATCAGCTGTTTCTGCCCGGCGCTGACGTTCGATCCCTCCTCGTCGATCTTCGTCTCGTAGCCCTCGGGAAGCATCCGGACGAAGCCGTCGACGTGCGCCGCCTCGGCCGCCTGGACGACTGCGGACTCCTCAAAAGAATCAGCCCCGTACGCCAGGTTCTCCGCGATCGTCCCGCCGAACAGCCAGGTGTCCTGCAGGACCATCCCGATCTGCTCGCGCAGCTGCTCGCGGGGCATCGTGGCGATGTCCACCCCGTCCAGGGTGATCCGCCCGCCGGTCACGTCGTAGAACCGCATCAGCAGGTTGACCAGCGTGGTCTTGCCGGCCCCGGTGGGTCCGACGATGGCCACCGTCTGGCCCGGCTCGACCGTCAGCGACAGGTTCTCGATCAGCGGCTTGTCCGGGGTGTACCGGAACGACACGTTCTCGAACGCGATCCGCCCCTGCACCGAGGGGAGCGGCACCGCAGCCGGGTCCGGGGACTGCTCCGGCGCGTCCAGCAGGGCGAACACCCGCTCCGCCGACGCGATGCCGGACTGCACCAGGTTCGCCATGCTGGCCACCTGGGTGAGCGGCTGGCTGAACTGCCGGCTGTACTGGATGAACGCCTGCACGTCACCGAGCGACAGCGACCCGGACGCCACCCGCAACCCGCCGACCACCGCCACGAGCACGTAGTTCACGTTGCTGATGAACATCATGGCCGGCTGGATCAGGCCGGAGATGAACTGGGCCCGGAAGCTGGACGCGTACAGCTTGTCGTTGTGCTCCCGGAACGCGCCCTCCGCCTCCTGCTGCCGGCCGAAGACCTTGACCAGGGTGTGCCCGGTGAACATCTCCTCGATGTGCCCGTTGAGCTGGCCGGTGGTCTTCCACTGGGCGACGAACTGCGGCTGCGCCCGCTTGCCGACGAAGGTGGTCAGGAAGAACGACACCGGGATGGTGACCAGCGCGATCAGCGCCAGCAGCGGCGAGATCCAGAACATCATGCCGAGCACCCCGACCACCGTCAGCAGCGCGGTGACCAGCTGGGCGAAGGTCTGCTGCAGGGTCTGCGCGATGTTGTCGGTGTCGTTGGTGGCCCGGCTCAGCACCTCGCCGCGCGGCTGCTTGTCGAAGTACGACAGCGGCAGCCGGGACAGTTTCGCCTCGACCTGGTTGCGCAGGTCGTAGACAGCGGTCTGCACCACCCGCGCGGTGATCCGGCCCTGGAACACGCCGAACACCCAGGCGAACAGGTAGACCACGGCGACCCAGGCCAGCACCCGGATCAGCGCGTCGAAGTCGATGCCCTGGCCGGGCACCACGCCGTGCATGGCGGCCAGCATGTCGGCGACCTTGTCGTTGCCCTGCTGGCGCAGCCCCTCGACGGCCTGCTCCTGGGTGACGCCGGCCGGCAGCGTCTTGCCGACCACGCCCGCGAAGATCACGTCGGTGGCCTTGCCGAGCAGTTTCGGCCCGAGCACCGACAGGAAGACCGCGACGATGCCGAAGGCGAGCACCAGCGCGACCAGCGCCCGCTGCGGCTTGAGCATGCCGAGCAGCCGCTTCGTCGACCCCTTGAAGTCCTGCAGTTTCTCCGGCGGTCCGCCGGCCATCATCATCCGGGCGGCCGGCGGGCCGCCTCCCGGGCCCATCGGGCGGCGGGTGGGCGCGGTCATGCGGCCGCCTCCTGCTCTGTGAGCTGAGAAAGAACAATTTCCCGGTACGTCGGGTTGCCGTCCATCAGTTCGTCGTGCGTGCCGGTGCCGACCACCTTGCCGTCGTCCAGCACGACGATCCGGTCGGCGTCCCGGATCGTGCTGACCCGCTGCGCCACGATCACCACGGTGGCGTCCGCGATGTGCTCGGTCAGCGCCGCCCGCAATGCCGCGTCGGTGGCGTAGTCGAGCGCCGAGAACGAGTCGTCGAAGAGGTAGATCTCCGGCCGGTGCACCAGCGCCCGGGCGATCGCCAGCCGCTGCCGCTGCCCGCCGGACACGTTGGTGCCGCCCTGCGCGATCGGCGCGTCCAGCTGCCCCTCCATCCGCTCGACGAAGTCCTTGCCCTGGGCCACCTCCAACGCCGCCCAGAGTTCCTCGTCGGTGGCGTCCGGGTTGCCGTAGCGCAGGTTGGAGCCGACCGTGCCGGTGAACAGGTACGGCCGCTGCGGCACGATCCCGACCAGCCGCGACAGCAGGCCCGGGTCGAGCTCGCGCACGTCCACCCCGTCGACCAGCACCGAGCCCTCGGTCACGTCGAAGAGCCGGGGGATCAGGTGCAGCAGGGTGGTCTTGCCGCTGCCGGTGGACCCGATGATCGCGGTGACCTCCCGGGGCCGGGCGACCAGGCGTACGTCAGAAAGCACCGCGGCCTCGGCTCCCGGATAGCGGAAGCTGACATCGCGCAGTTCCACCTCGCCGTGCCGGGTCACCTCGGTGACCGGCGCCGCAGGCGGCGTCACCGAGGAGTCGGTGGTGACCACCTCCTGGATCCGCTCGGCACACACCTCGGCCCGCGGGATCATGATGAACATGAAGGTGGCCATCATGATCGACATCAGGATCTGCATGAGGTAGCTGAGGAACGCGGTCAGCGCGCCGACCTGCATGGCGCCGTCCTCGATCCGGTGCCCGCCGAACCAGAGCACCGCCACGCTGGACAGGTTCACGATCAGCAGGACGGTCGGGAACATCAGCGCCATGATCTTGCCGGCTTTCAGCGAGACCTGGGTCAGGTCGTCGTTGGCCACCTCGTAACGGGCCCGCTCGCGCTCGTCGCGGACGAACGCCCGGATCACCCGGATGCCGGTGATCTGCTCGCGCATCACCTGGTTCACCCGGTCGAGCTTGACCTGCAGGCTGCGGAAGAGCGGCCGCATCCGGCTGACGATCAGGCCGATCACGCCGATCAGGATCGGGATGATCACCAGGAGCAGCGCGGAGAGCGGCAGGTCCTGGCGCAGCGCCAGGACGATCCCGCCGACGCACATGATCGGCGCGGAGACCATCAGCGTGAAGGTGAGCAGCACCAGCATCTGGATCTGCTGCACGTCGTTGGTGGTCCGGGTGATCAGCGACGGCGCGCCGAACTGGCCCACCTCACGCGCGGAGAACCGCTGCACCCGGGTGAAGATCGATTCGCGCAGGTCGCGGCCGACCGCCATCGCGGTGCGCGCCCCGAAATACACCGCCACGATCTGCGCCGCGATCTGCAGCACGGTGATGCCGAGCATCCCGGCGCCGACCCGCATCACATAGTTCGTGTCGCCGGTGACCACGCCCTTGTCGATGATGTCAGCGTTCAGGGTCGGCAGGTAGAGCGTCGCGAGCGTCTGCAGGAACTGGAAGAGCACGATCACGCCGATCGTGTTCCAGTACGGCCGCAGGTGCACGCGAAGCAGTTTGATCAGCACGTCGCTTGCTCCCCCGAATCGGATAGAAGAATGCCGTCGAGCAGCAGGGACGCCAGTTCGGCGCCGTTGAACGCGTCCCCCTCGCCGAACGGCCCGAACGTGTTGGCGCCGCAGTAGAGCAGCAGCAGCCGGGCCGCCTCGGCCGGTGTGATCCGCAGCCGGTCGGTGTCCGGCTCCAGCACCGCGGTGACCGCGGCCAGCAGCTTGCCCCGCGTCGAGGTCATCTGATGCTGGGCCTCCGGGCTGCTCTCCCCGGCGATGAACAGGCGGCGGGCCGCGTGCATCAGGCCGGCGTTCCGCTCGAACCGGGTGTGCACGATCTCGGCCGCCTCGCGCAGCCGGTCCCGCAGCGGGGCCGAGCGGTCGATGGCGTCCAGCGCGTCCAGCACCGGCTGTGGGTCGAGCGCCTTGACGACCGAGCAGACCACGAGCTCGTTCTTGTTCTGAAAGACGCCGAAGATGGTGCCCTCGGCGACCCCGGCGGCGTGCGCGATCTGCCGGGTGCTCACCTCGGTGCCGTGCTCGTGCAGCAGCGGGATGGTCGCCGCGATCAGCGCGGCCCGCCTCTCGTCCGGCGCCAGGGCCGGCTGTCGTCTGCGTCGGGATTCCACGCCGCCCACCCTAATGAGCGAGCACTCACTCATCCACTGACTTTTGTCATGGGCGGGGGCGTTCGAACCGGGACCGGCAGACCGGCGTATCAAGGAGATGTGAGCCAACCGAAGTCGTACCGCCGGGTCATCCGCCACGTGACCACGGGTTTCGCCGCTGTTCTGGTCTTCGTCGCGCTGATCCTGCCGGACCAGATCACCCGGCTGCCGCCGGGCAACCACTGGTACACCGCGCTACTCCGGATCCCGATCGAGGCGCTGGTCGCCGGCGCGGTGCTGCTCCTGGTGCCGGTCCGGGCCCGGCGCTGGACGGCCGCCGGGCTCGGCGTGCTGCTCGGCGCGCTCACCGTGGTCAAGCTGGTGGACATCGGGTTCTTCGCGGTGCTGGCCCGCCGGTTCGACCCGGTGCTGGACTGGACGCTCTTCGACGACGGCTTCCACTTCCTGATCGACTCGATCGGCAAGGCATCCGCGATCGGGGTGGCGGCCGGCGCGGTGCTGCTGGCGGCGCTGCTGATCGCCGGGATGACCTGGGCGATGCTGCGCCTGACCGCGGTCGCGGTCGGCCACCGGCGGCTCGCCTGGAGCGGCATGGGCGCGGCCGGGGTGGCCTGGGCCGCCCTGTTCGCGATCGGCTACCAGCTGATCGGCGGCATCCCGGTGGCCGCGCACGCGGCCGCCGACCTGGCCCGGGACACCGCGCTGGCGCTGCCCAAGGACCTCGCCGACAAGCGGCGGTTCGTGGCCGAGGCGGCCGACGACCGCTACCACGACCGGCCCGGCAGCCAGCTGCTCACCGCGCTGCGCGGCAAGGACGTGGTGGTCTCGTTCATCGAGAGCTACGGCCGGGACGCGGTGGAGAACCCGGCGTTCAACGGCGCGGTGCTGACCGCGCTCGGCGACGGCGACCGGAAACTGGCCGCCGCCGGGTTCGCCGCCCGCAGCGGCTTCCTCACCTCGTCCACGGCGGGTGGCGGCAGCTGGCTCGCGCACTCCACGTTCCTGTCCGGGATGTGGGTCAACAACGAGTCCCGCTACCGCAGCCTGATGGCGACCGACCGGCTCACCCTGACCAGGGCGTTCAAGAACGCCGGGCACCGCACCGTCGGCATCGAGCCGGGCGTCATCTTCGCCTGGCCGGAGGGCCAGTTCTACGGGTACGACCAGGTCTACGACAAGGCCGCGCTGAACTACCACGGCCCGCAGTTCAGCTGGTCGCCGATGCCCGATCAGTACGCCCTGGCGCAGTTCCAGAAGTTCGAGTACGCCAAGCCCGGCCGCGGCCCGCTGCTCGCCGAGATCACCCTGACCTCCAGCCACACCCCGTGGGCGCCGGTGCCCAGCATGCTCGACTGGGACCGGCTCGGCGACGGCAGCGTCTACGGCCCGCAGGCCCGGACCACCGACCCGAAGAGCGTCTGGAAGGACGACTCCCGGGTCAAGACCGAGTACGCCCGGTCGATCGCCTACTCGGTGGACAGCCTGATCGGCTGGGCCACCGAATACGCCGACGACAACCTGGTCATGGTCTTCCTCGGCGACCACCAGCCGGCCTCGGTCGTGGTCGGCCAGAACGCCGGCCACGACGTCCCGATCACCATCGTCGCCAAGGATCCGAAGATCCTCGACCGGATCGCCTCCTGGGGCTGGACCAGCAGCGTCAAGCCGGCCCCCGACGCCCCGGTCTGGCCGATGAACACCTTCCGCGACCGCTTCCTGACCGCCTTCGGCCCGGAGGGCGACCCGCACTGAGGCCCGCCTCAGCGATCAGAACCATCCCCGCTGCCGCGATGCCGCCCGCACCCGTCCGGATCCTTTTCCGGTACGACCACCGGCCCCGTGCCAGTCGGCCCGCGAGGCCCGCCCCGCTCACGACCGCGGCGCGTGTCATGCGGGCCCGCTGACCGGCCCCGCTCACGACCGCGGCGCGTGTCATGCGGGCCCGCTGACAGCCCGGAAACCGCCGCCCGCCGTCCACAGAAGCCGCGTGCGCCCTTGCGCCCTGTGCTGCACGACCCCGCCCGCCTCGGCCCCGGTAGGCGCGTTTCCGAAGTGCCGCTGCGCCTGCTGCTGCCGACACGGTGCCGGTTTTCCACACTCACGCGCTGTCCACAGCTTGGCCCCGCGGGGTGGGAATTCTGCGCCAGACTGTCTTCGGGCGGCTCCCCCTGGGTGGGCGGGGCCTGCCCAGCCGTCAGGGCTTTTCCTCGTCGGCGATCTCGATGACCTGGGTGGCCGGCAGGCGCGGGGTGTGCGGCGGGGCGGCGTGCGCCGGGTCCTGCAGGCCGAGGCGGATCGCCAGGTAGGGCACGCCGGTGCCGCCGAGCATCCGGCGCAGCGCCTCCCGGGTGAACGGAATCTCGACCGGGCCGCTGAACGGCAGCAGGCTCACCGCGTGCTCGGTCGCGGCCAGCCACAGCCGGCTCAGTGACTCGCCGGCGCGCAGCCAGTCCGCCTCGGCGTCACCGGTGCCGTACAGCACGGCGTACGTCGCGGAACGGTCGTGCCCCTCGCCTGCCGCGACCGTGCCCGCGGTCTGGAAGTCGCGCTCCGCGACCGTGGTCAGCGGCACCTCGGCCGGCAGGGCCGAGGACGGGATCCCGGTGCCCTCCGGACGCTCCCCGCCGACCCAGGTGGCCAGCTCGGCGGCGGCCCGGTCGTCGGCGGCCTCGGCGGCCTGCGCCCGCTCCACCGCGACCGCCAGGTCCAGCACCTGGTCGCGGCCCAGCACGTGCAGCCCGGCGCCGGCCTGCTCGGTGGCCTTGACCAGCTCGTCCAGCACCGACTCGGGGACCTCCTCCTCGCTCACCGTGCGCCGGTCGGTGCGCCGCACCTGGAGCATCTGCAGGTGCCGGGTGGCGGACGCCTCGGCCGGCCGCTGCTCGCCCGGGGTGAGCACGGCCAGCGGCGCGTCCGGGGTCAGCGACGCCGGCCGGTCCACCGTGTGCGACCACCCCTCGGCGTCCAGCGCCACCTGCGCGTGGTGCAGCGCGGCCCCGCAGCTGACCAGCAACATCCGGGCGTCCGGGTCGTGGGCGCGCAGCTGGCGCTCGGCCACCGCGAACAGCTCCAGCCGGTCGGCCCGGACCACCCAGCGCCACGGCTGGGTGTTGTGGATCGACGGGGCGAACCGAGCCGCGTCCGCCGCTTGCACCAGTGCCTGCTTGACCTCGCTCATAGCTCAATGGTGCCGTGCGATCGGGCCCCAAGTAAGGCCGAAAGGCCCGGTTGATGCTGGTCACCGTAGGATTTACGGGATGTTCGCCGAGCCCTCGCTGACGCACCGCAGAGAAGACGGGCACGAGGTGCCGCTGTTGCTCTGGCGGTTCCCCGAGCCGGTGCTGGCCGCCTCCAGCGCGGTCCTCGGCGGCGGCGCCGGCCCGCGCGAGTGGCTGATCAACGCCAGCGTGCCGATGTCCTACGCCCGCCCCGACCCGGAGGCGCACCTGGCCGAGCTGGCCGCCCAGCTGAGCCTCACCGGCCCCGGGGTCGGCCTGCTGACCGGCGTCGACGTGCACGACGTGGTGGCCGCCGGCGAGGACGGCGTGCAGGTCTACGCCACCGTCGGCCTGGGTGCGCCGATCCGCGCCGCCGAGCCCGGTGTGACCGGTTTCGCCCACCGCCCGGGCACCATCAACATCGTCGTCTGGATCCCGCAGCGCCTCGGCGACGGCGCGCTGATCAACGCGGTCGCCACCGCGACCGAGGCGAAGACCCAGGCGCTGTACGCGCTCGGCCTGGACGCCACCGGCACCGCCACCGACGCGGTCTGCGTGCTGTGCCCGCTCGACGGCCCACCGGCGGCCTACGGCGGCCCGCGCTCGCACTGGGGCACCCCGATGGCCCGGGCCGTCTACACCGCCGTCCACGACGGCGGCCGCACCAACCTGGCCACCGGCCGCTCCTGGTCGGACCGGGCCGGCCGCTAGTGGTATGACAGCTCGCCGGCCGGCAGTGGGTCGGTGAGCCGGTTCTCCGGTGGCGCCAGCGGGCAGGCCCAGCGGGGGTCGTAGGCGCAGCTCGGGTTGTAGAGGTAGTTGAAGTCGAGGCGGACCCGGTCGGCGCCCAGCCACCGCAGGCCGCGGCCGTGCGTGCCCTTCACCGTGTCGGTCAGGTAGCGGCCGCCGCCGTAGCTCTCCCGCCCGCAGGTCCCGTCCCGGACCGGCAGGAACAGGCCGCCGCCGTAGGCCGCGATCCACCAGAGCGTCAGCTCGCCGAACGGGGTCGCCAGGATCCCGGCCCGGGTGTAGCGGACCACCCCGTCCGGCCCACCGGTGTCGATGGTCAGCTCGCCCTCGGCCGGCCGCAGCGGCACGTCGACGATCATCGCGTCGTTCGCCGGGAAGTACCGCAGACCGGCGAAGCCGGGCCGGTCCGCCGGCGGGATCGGGGACTGCGGGTGGGTGGCGAACAGCTCGTCCCGGCGGGCCCGGAAGGCCGCCAGATCACCGGCGTCGAGGTAGGCGCGGGCGACCGCGGCCCGGAAATCGGCCAGCTCCAGTGATTCCATACATGGCACGCTATCCAGAGATATGCGCAGCTCACACCGGCGTGGTTAAGTGAGTGAACCGTTGCGTCCGTCACATCGCGGTTGCATTCTGGGGGGCGTGCCGGAACGGATTAGCGAAGTCACCGCCCTGCTGGCCGAGGTGCTCGCGCCGCGCGCGCCGCTCACCGTGATCGTCGACGGCGGCGACCCGGGCGCGGCGGCCGCCTTCGCCTCCCGGCTGGCCGCGGCGTTCCCGCCGGCGTCCCGGGCCTGGAGCATCGACGCGGTGCTCGGCCTGACCGGGCCGGGGGCCGGCGGTTTCGACTCGGCGCTCAACGTGCTCGAACCGGCCACCGACCAGATCCTGGTCTACCTGCGCGGCGGCCCGCGCAACCGGTTCACCGCCGGGGACGGCGAGCGGCGCGCCCAGGTGGTGATCGACCACCGCGACCCGGAGTGGCCGGTGATCCGCCACGTGCACCCGGATCTGGCCGATCCGGATCGCTGGTACCTGTCCGAGAGCCGGGCCTTCTTCGCGGCCCGGGCAGCGCAGTGGGACGTCAAGTTCGGCGACGACCTGCCGGCCTACGCGACCGCGGTCCGGGAGGCCGGGGTCCGCCCCGGCGATGTCGCGGTCGACGTTGGCTGCGGCACCGGGCGCGCGCTGCCCGCCCTGGCCGCCGCGGCCGGCCCGGCCGGGCGGGTGCTCGGCCTCGACTTCACCCCGGACATGCTGGCCGAGGCCCGCCGGGCCGGCCGGGACGCGGCGGCCAGCCTGGCCGTGGCGGACGCACGGCGGCTGCCGCTGGCCGACGCCGCGGTCGACGTGGTCTTCGCCGCCGGCCTGGTCAACCATCTGCCCGACCCGGCGGCCGGGCTGGCCGAGCTGGCCCGGGTCACCCGGCCCGGCGGCCGCCTGGCGATCTTCCACCCGGTCGGCCGGGCCGCCCTGGCCACCCGGCACGGGCGGACGCTGCGCCCGGACGAGCCGCTCGGCGAGGCCCGGCTGGCCCCGCTGCTGGCCGGCGCCGGCTGGACCATCACTCACTACGAGGACGGCGACGACCGCTTCCTGGCCCTGGCCGTCCGGGATGGGCGGTAGGTGCTGACGCGTCGATTCGTCAGGACTGCCGCAGGTCTTCCAGCGAGGCGCCGTTCATGATCCGGGCCACGTTCGCCGCGTGATCGTCGGCCACGAGTTTCTGCGCCAGATCCTCCAGGCCGGGGACATCACCGAAACGGCTTTGCAGGATGAGTTGCATCGAATGGACCAGTCCCTCCTCGCGTCCCCGGGCCCGGTTCTCCTCAGCGATCTCGCGGCCGAACACTGTGTCTGCCAGGTTGTACGGCATACCTCTACTCCCGGATGGCTTTCTGTGGACGCGGCAGGCGTGAGGCGCCGGACCCTTTCCCCGTTTTCCGTCCGCTTCCGGCGGTGGTGGATGGCATGCGACAACTGTACGCGAAGCAAGTGACCAGCGACAAGGGGTGGAGACGAACGTGGGGTTGATCAGAGCCTCTGATCAACCCCACGCTCACCGTCGGTCGCCTTGCTAGCCGTCGATCAGGCCCAGCTCGGCGAGGTGCCGGGCGAAACCGTCCTCGGCCAGGCCGGGCGCGTGCGCGGTGGCCGCGGCCAGCACCGCCGGATGCGCCGCGCCGACCGCCACCGCGTGCCCGGCCAGCGCGAACAGCGGCAGGTCGTTGGGCATGTCGCCGAAGGCCACGGTGTGCGCGGGGGCGACGCCGAGCCAGGCCAGGGCGCGGGCCACCCCGGTCGCCTTGTCCACCCCGGGCGGACCGATCTCGACCAGGTGCGGCGCCGAGTAGGTGAGCGTGGTGCGCCCGGCGAAGCCGGCCTCGGTGAGTCGCTCGATCAGCTGGTCCGAGCTCAGCGTGCGGTGCCGGAGCGCGGCGCCGAAGGCCGGCTGGTCGGCGAGGGCGGCCAGCGGGACCTCCCGCCACGGCTCGGCGGGTGGCCGGCCGCGCAGCGCGAGGTACTCCGGGGTGAGGTCCCAGGACGCCACCCCGAACGCGCACAGGCCGGACCCGGGCAGGTCACGGGCGAAGGCGACCAGGTCGTGCAGCTCGGTCGCGGGCAGGGTGCGCTGCCACAGGGTGCGGTCCCCCTCGGCCGGCGACCAGCCGAGGGCCCCGCCGTGGCAGACCGCGACCGAGAGGTGTCCGGCGAAGGCGCCGAGACGCAACACCCCGTTCCGGGTCCGGGCGGTGGCGGCCAGCAGCGGCACCCCGCGGTAGCGCAGCTGAGCGGCGGCGTTCAGGGTGGCTGGGCTGATCGCGTCGGCCGGGCCGACCACCGTGCCGTCGAGATCCGTGACTACCGCCCGCCACCGTGTCATGACCGGCATTCAACATCATGGGTACGACGTCGCGCTGCCCACCAGAATTCAAGTGCTTCCCGCCACCCCGGCATCGGTCGCCGATCGCGCGCCCGGCGTGCGAGGCTGACATCCGAAACGGGGAAGGGGGCGCACACTGATGGGCATGATCAAAGTGGTGGGTCTGGTGCTGCACCCGCGCCGCGACTGCGGGTCGGCCGTCGACACCATCGTGAGCTGGGCGGCCGCCCGCGGGGTGACCGTGCTCGGCCTGCCCGACGAGATCACCCGCATCGACTGCACCGCGGTCCCGGTCTCCGCCGAGGAGATGGTGGAGCGGGCCGGGCTGCTGGTCAGCCTGGGCGGCGACGGCACCATGCTGCGCACCATGCGGCTGGTCGAGGGGCGCAAGACCCCGGTGCTCGGGGTGAATGTCGGGCGGCTCGGCTTCCTGGCCGAGGTGGACCTGCCCGACCTCAAGGACGCGCTCTCGGCGATCGACGACCACGCGTACCGGATCGAGTCGCGGACCGCGGTGCGCACGACCTTGCCGGACGGGCGGACGGTGACCGCCTTCAACGACATCGCCCTGGTCCGGGTGCCCGGGCACGGGCTGGCCGCGGTCGGCATCCGGGTCGAGGGCAAGCGGTTCGTCAACTACGCGGCCGACGCCGTGCTGGTCGCCACGCCGACCGGCTCCACCGCCTACAGCTTCTCGGCCGGCGGCCCGATCGTCTCGCCGAACGTGGAGGGCCTGATCGTCAGCGCCGCCGCCGCGCACTCGTCGTTCAACCGCTCCCTGGTGCTGGACACCTCCGAGCACCTCTGCCTGGACGTGCTCTCCACCAGCGGCCGGCTGGCCATCGAGGTGGACGGGATCATCGAGGGCTACGCGGAGCCCGGCGCGGCGATCGAGATCGAGCCGATCCCGGCCGCCGCCAACGTGATCCGGTTCGGCCGCACCACGTTCTACGAGCGGGCCCGGCGCAAGCTGCGGGTGGAGGGCAGCGCGCAGGCCGGCGACTGGGACGCCGGCACCGCCGTCGTGGTGGACAGCTTCGAGCAGGAGCGCTACGAGGTGCTGGTCGGCGGCGAGTCCGCCGGGGTGCTGCACTACCGCCGGCACGGCGACCGGATCGAGCTGCTGCACACCGAGATCGACCAGGCCTTCTCCGGCCGTGGGCTGGCCGGCCGGCTGGCCCGGGCCGCCCTCGACGACGCCCGCTCGCGGGCCGTCCCGGTCATCGCCACCTGCCCGTTCGTGGCCGGCTATCTGGACCGCCACCCCGAGTACAACGATGTGGAGCTGAGGTAACCAGTCATGGGCCAACCCGCGATCCTCACCGTCGACGACGACCCCTCGGTCTCCCGGGCGATCGCCCGCGACCTGCGCCGCCGCTACGCCGACCGGTACCGGATCATCCGGGCCGGCTCCGCCACCGAGGCGCTCGACGTGCTCAAGGAGCTGAAACTGCGCGGCGGCCGGGTCGCCGTGATGCTCGCCGACTACCGGATGCCGCAGATGAACGGCATCGAGTTCCTGGAGCAGGCGATGGACCTGTTCCCGCACGCCCGCCGGGCGCTGCTCACCGCCTACGCCGACACCGACGCCGCGATCCAGGCGATCAACGTCGTCGACGTCGACCACTACCTGCTGAAACCGTGGGACCCGCCGGAGGAGAAGCTCTACCCGGTGCTCGACGCGCTGCTCGACGCCTGGCAGGCCACCGGCGACCAGGAGCTGCCTGACCTGCGCCTGGTCGGGCACCGGTGGAGCGAGCCGTCCTTCCAGATCCGCGACTTCCTGGCCCGCAACCTGGTGCCGTACAAGTACTTCGGCGCCGACGAGCCGGAGGGCCGCCGCCTGATGGAGGCGGCCGACGCCGGGCCGGAGTCGATCCCGCTGGTGGTCACCGCGGACGGGCGGGCGCTGCCCCGGCCGACCGTGCAGGAGGTCGCCGAGGCGGCCGGGCTCTCGGTGACCCCGGGCCGCGACTTCTACGACCTGATCATCGTGGGCGGCGGGCCGGCCGGGCTGGGCGCGGCCGTCTACGGCGGGTCGGAGGGGCTGAAAACGCTGCTGATCGAGCGGCAGGCGGTCGGCGGCCAGGCCGGCCAGAGCTCCCGGATCGAGAACTACCTGGGCTTCCCGGACGGCATCTCCGGCGCCCAGCTCACCGACCGGGCCCGGCGGCAGGCCGACAAGTTCGCCGCCGAGACGCTGAACACCCGCGAGGTGGTCGGGCTCCGCACGGACGGCTCGGCCCGGACGCTGACCTTCGCCGACGGCGGGGAGATCTCGGCGCACGCGATCCTGCTCGCCACCGGCGTCTCCTACCGTCCGCTGCTGGCCGAGGGGGTGGCTGGGCTGACCGGCTCGGGCGTCTTCTACGGCTCGGCGGCCACCGAGGGGCCGGCCTGCGCGGGCAGCGACGTCTACATCGTCGGCGGGGCCAACTCGGCCGGCCAGGCCGCGCTCTTCTTCTCCCGGTACGCCCGCAAGGTCACCCTGCTGGTGCGCGGCGACTCGCTCGAGGCGTCGATGTCGTACTACCTGATCCAGCAGCTCGCCCAGGTGGCGAACATCGAGGTGCGGACCCGCTGCGAGGTGATCGGGGCGCACGGCGACGGGCACCTGCAGGCGATCACCATCTGCGACAGCAAGGGCGGGACGAAAGCCACCGTCGAGTGCGGTTACCTCTTCGTCTTCATCGGCGCGGAGCCGCGGACCGACTGGCTGGGTGACGCGGTGCAGCGCGACGAGAAGGGCTTCGTGCGTACCGGATCGGACCTTCTCGCCAACGGCGAGCGTCCACGGGGATGGGATCGCGACCGCGATCCGTTCTATCTGGAGAGCAGTGTCCCCGGCATCTTCGCGGCCGGCGACGTCCGGGCCAACTCGATCAAACGGGTGGCCTCGGCGGTCGGCGAGGGAGCGATGGCCGTCGCGCTGGTCCACCGTTACCTGGAGGCGCAGTAAAGATGGCTGATGCGACAGACGAGATCCGGCTGGAACCCTGCGAGCCGGGCCGGCTCACGCCGGACGAGCTGAAGACCCTGTTCCTGTTCGAGAAACTGACCGGCGAGCAGCTCGCCTGGATCGCCGAGCACGGCTGCACCATGCGGGTGCCGGCCGGTGGCCTGGTGCTCCGCGAGGGCGACCCGGCCGACCAGTTCTTCGTGCTGCTCAGCGGCACCATCTCGCTGACCCGCCGGGTCGGGCAGGACGACGTGCAGACGGTCCGCACCGAGCAGCGCGGGGTCTACATGGGCGCCACCAACGCGTACCTGCGCGACGACGGCGTGCCGCAGAACTACATGGGCTCGATGCGGGCGCTCTCCGACAGCGAGTTCTTCGTGCTGTCCGCCCGCGACTTCGGCCACCTGATGCGCGAGTGGTTCCCGATGGCCATCCACCTGCTGGAGGGCCTGGCGCTGGGGATGCGCAACTCGCAGGCGGCGATCGGCGAGCGGCAACGGCTGCAGGCGCTCGGCGCGCTCTCGGCCGGCCTGATGCACGAGCTGAACAACCCGGCCGCGGCCGCCGCCCGGGCCACCGGCGCGCTGCGCGAGCGGGTCGCCGCGATGCGGATGAAACTCGGCAAGCTGGCCAAGGGCAAGGTCGCCCCGGACCGGCTGACCGCCCTGCTCGAGCTGCAGGAGGAGGTGATCGAGCGGGCCGCCAAGGCGCCGGTGCGCACCGCCATGGAGATCGCCGACCTGGAGGACGAGCTGGGCGACTGGATGGACGAGCGCGGGGTCACCAACGGCTGGGACGTCGCCCCGATCTTCGCCCAGGGCGGCATCGACACCGGCTGCCTCACCGAGATCCTGAACCGGCTGGAGGCGCCGGAGCTGCTCGACCAGGCGATCCACTGGATCGGGTACGCGCTGGAGACCGAGCAGCTGATGAGCGACATCGAGGACGCCACCGGCCGGGTGTCCTCGCTGGTCAACGCCGCCAAGCAGTACTCGCACGTGGACCGCTCGGCGCACCAGTGGATCGACGTGCACGGCGGGCTGGACAGCACGCTGGTGATGCTCGCCCACAAGATCGGCGACCGGGTCCGGGTGGTCAAGGAGTACGACCGGACGCTGCCGCAGGTCCCGGCCCACCCGGCCGAGCTGAACCAGGTGTGGACCAACCTGATCGACAACGCGGTGCAGGCCATGTCCGGCGCCGGCACGCTCACCGTGCGCACCTACCGGGAGGACGACCGGGTGGTGGTCTCGATCGGCGACACCGGCCCGGGTGTGCCCGACGAGATCAAGAAGCGGGTGTTCGAGCCGTTCTTCACCACCAAGGCGGTGGGCGAGGGGACCGGGCTGGGGCTGGACATCTCGTACCGGATCGTGGTCAACGGCCACGGCGGCGACATCTCGCTGCAGTCGGTCCCGGGCGACACCCGCTTCCTGGTCCGGCTGCCGCTGAGCGAGCCGGCCTCGGCCTGACGGGTAATCGGGTGGAGCCGCTTGTCGCCGATCCCTAGGATCGGGAACCGGCGATGGGCGGCTCTCCGCGGTGCTTCCTTCTTTTCGACTGCAAATCGACGGGACTAGCGCTGCTTCTCTCCGCCCATCGCCTTCTCGTTCCCGGACCCGGGGGAGTCCCGCGATGGACGCCGTTGCCACGATCATGCTGCGCCGGCACCACCTGGTGCTGCCGCCGCCGTCCGGTGGACCGGTCCCGGACGGCGCGGCCTGGACCGCCACGGTGGAGGCCGACCTGGCCGCCCGCGGCTGGGTGCTGCACCGGGACCTGCGCGCCGCGCTGCTGACCGCCCGCCCGCCGGCCCGGGACAGCTGGGCCGGCTGGCTGCTCGCCGCCCTCGACGACCTGGTCGGCGCGGACCGCGACCTGACCCCGCTCTACCGATCCTTTCCGGACACTCCGGCGGACATCGAGACGGTCTTCGTCAACCGGTTGCTGACCCACCTGTTCGCCGCCGAGGGCGCGCCCTGCGTGCTCTGCGGCCGCGACGAGGTCGGCGCGCCGCTCGACCCGTGCGGCCACCCGGTCTGCCCGTCCTGCTTCCCGCCCGCCGAGTTCAGCGGCTGCCCGATCTGCGGACGCCGCCTCGCCGCCGGCTCCGGATACCTGACGATGACGGCCGAGCGCGACCCGGGCGCGCCGGGCCCCGCGCTGCGGGTCCGCGTGCTGCGCCTCGACACCGACCCGGAGAAGTCCGCGATCGAGGCGCGGGACCGGATCGTCACGCGGTCCCAGGCCTTGGGCGCCGGCGATCGAGAGGATTTGCGTACGCTCGTCGCGCGCACCGATCCGCACGACCTCACCTGGCTGCACGCCCACCCCGGCCCGGTGCCGCGGGAGACCCGGGCGCTGGTGATCGCGTGGGCGCTGCACGCCACCGCGCTGACCTCGCTGCACGCCGCGGTGGTCGGACAGGCCCGGGAGTGCTGGCGGACGGCGACCGACGCGGCGCGCACCCTGTGGGCGTACTCGGGCGGCGACCCCGGCCTGATCCTGCCGCCGCGCACCGCCGCGCCGGCCGTCCGCGGTGTCCGGCGCCCGCAGGTGCCGGTGACCCGGGTGCGGGCGCTGACCCGGCCGCTGCGCCGGGCGGTCCTCGCCCACCTGGACGCGTGCGGGGTGGCGGCCGCCGAGGACCTGCAGCGGCACCCCACGGTCTGGAAGCGGATCGGCGAGCGGCTGCACCCGTTCGAGCGGGTCAGCGCGTTCCCGGCGGCCGCCGTCGCGTTCGCCGCGCTGCGCGGCACCCGGACGGCGGCGGAGAGCGCCCTGGGCCGGGCGGTCCGGGCCGCGGTGGCGGCGCACCCGCGGCGGCTGGTCCTGGTCGACGAGCCGGACGGCCGGATCGGCGTGCGGGTGCGCAGCCACGCGGGCGAGGTCGAGGCGGCGCTGGAGCAGGGCGACGTGCCCGGCGCGGTCCAGCTGCTCGCCGAGCGGCCGGGAACCCTGTGGCGGCGGCTCGACCACCTGCTGCGGGCCGCCGGGGCGGACCCGGCGGCGCTGGCCGCGGTCGAGGCCGGCGCCCGGGCGGGCGTGGCCCGGGTGGCACCCGCGGTGGTCGCCACCGCGAGCGCCGAGCTGGCCGGGCGCGACCGGACGGTCCGGGTCCCGGCCGCCCCCGCGCCGGTCGGCGCGGTGGGTGAGGCGCTGCGTGCGGCGGCGGGCGCGGCGCCGGGCGGCGCGGTCGGTGAAGCGCTGCGCGCGGCGGGTGCCGGATCGGCGGGTGGGGTGCTCCGGGCGGCGGCCGGGGCGGTTGCCCGGCTCGGCCGGCGGCGGACGGGAGCGGCGCCGATCGCCGCGCGGGGTGCGGCCCCGGCGCCCGGCACCCCGCGGCGCCTGTTCTTCCCGGCCAGCGACGTCGGTCGCACATGGACCGAGCCGGAGCGGCGGGATCCGCTGCCGTCCGCCCCGATCGCCGCGGTCCGGGCGGCCGCGGACGCCGAGCTGACCCGCCGGGCTGCCCGGCTCGGCCGGTTCGACCTGGCCGTCCTCGACGCCACCCTGGCCGACGTGCCCACCCCGCTGCGTGCCCGGGTCTCCTCCGGCGGGCTGGCCAGCTGGCCCCGGGGCAGCCTGCGTGATCTGCCGGCCGGGGACCGGCTGCGGTTCTACCTGCACTGGGAGGACACCGCGACGCACCGCGTCGACCTCGACCTGTCCGGCGTCTTCTTCGACGCGGCCTGGCAGCGGATGGGGCACTGCGACTACACCCGACTGCGCTACCACGGCAGCGCCGCGGTGCACTCCGGGGACTTCACCTCGGCCCCGCCGCCGGCCGGCGCCACCGAGTATCTGGAGCTCTACCTGCCCGCGCTCCGCGAGCTCGGCGTCCGCTACCTGGCGCCGGTCGTGTTCAGCTACAACGACGTGCCGTTCGAGCTGCTCAGCGAGGCGTTCGCCGGGTTCGCGCTGCCCTGGGCGGGCGGCGCCCGGCACTTCGACGCCGCGCGCGTCGTGCAGCGGTTCGACCTGCGGGGCAACGCCAAGGCGCTGATGCCGATGGTGATCGACGTCGAGGAGCGGCGGCTGCTCTGGACCGAGCACAGCCTCGCTTCCCGGGGCGCCTTCCACGACGCCGGTGGGCACGGCGGGCAGCTGGCCCGCGCCGCCGCCGACCAGTGGGAGTACTTCACCGCCCGCCCCCGGCCGACCCTGCTCGACCTGGCCGCCTGGCACGCCGCCGGCCGGGCCGGCCGGGTGGTGCTGGCCTTCCCGGACGGTGGTTACGCCACGCTGCCGCCGGACGCCGAGGTCACCGCGGAGGCGATCCGGGCGCTGGCCGGCGCGCCGCGGGACAGCGCGCCGCCGGACGCGGCCGGGCGGACCGTGCTGGCCGCCGTCACCGACGCGGACACGCTCGGCGGTTACGTTCCGGGCCGGGTGGCGCAGGGTTCGGTGGCGCTGACCGTGACCGGCCAGCCGGACGAGCCGTGGCAGGCGGCGGACGCGGCCGGGCTGCTCGGCGCCCTGACCCCCGAGTGACGAGATCGACGAGGAAAGGCAGGGATCCGAGAGTGGCCACGGTTCGTGTGGAGGCGTTCGTCGACGTCACGGCGGAGCGCGCGTGGGAGGCGATCGCCGACGTCGGCGCGGTGCACGAGCGGCTGCTGCCCGGGCGGGTGGTGGCCGCCGAGATCGACGGCGACCTGCGCACCCTGACCATGCCGGGCGGCGCCCGGATCCGGGAACGGATCGTCGCCGTCGACCACGAGCTGCGCCGGCTGGCGTACTCGGTGATCGACGGGCAGGCGCTGCCGCTGACCTACCATCATGCGGCGTTCCAGGTGGTGGAGGGCGACGGGCGTACCCGAATCGTCTGGACGACCGATCTCCTCCCGGACGCCCTGGCGCCCGCGGTCCGGGCCCGCGTGGAACGCGGCATCCTGGAGCTGAAAGCGGTCCTGGAAGCCGCCGCCTGATCTTCCCGGCCGGACCGGTCCTGCCTGGGCGCGGTCAGATGTCGGCGACGGCGACCCGGCCGGAGCGGAACGAGACGGTGTCCGAGCGCCCGTCCAGCATGCCGGTGGCCAGGGTGCGCAGATGGTCGTCGCGGCGGACGGTGAAGCCGTGACGGCTCAGCAGCCGGGCCATGGCGGCCGGCGGCCAGGTCGAGCGCCACGGCTCGGCGGCCCACGGGTTGGCGCGGCCGGCGAGCCTGGCCATGCCCTGCACGACGAGGCGGCCGAGCCGGGCCTTCGCCGAGCGGGCCTGATAGTTGACGATCAACCGGCTGCCCGCGGCGGAGAGCGAGGCGACCGCCTGGACCGTGGCCGCCACCTCGGCCCGGGTCAGGTAGGGCACCACGCCCTCCCACACCCAGGTGGTCGGCTCGGCGGCCCGATGCCCGGCCGCGGCGAGCGCGTCGCCGAGCCGGTCCCGGCCGAAGTCGACCGGCACGAACACCGGCGGCTTGCCGTCCAGCGCCGCCACCCGGTCCCGTTTGTCCTGCTGGGAAGCGGGCTGGTCGACCTCGAAGACCGGGACGTCGGCCAGCTCCGGCAGCCGCCAGGCCCGCCCGTCCAGCCCGGCCCCGAGGATCACCACCTGGGTGGCCGGACGCTCCCGGATCGCCTCGTCGATGGCCACGGTCCGCGGCACCATCATCTCGGCGCAGCGGGTCACCATCTCGAAGCCGACCCGCTCGTTCCAGTCGGCCGGCTGCCGCTCCGCGCGCACCAGCTCGACCAGCGCCCGCTCGTTGGCGCGCAGCAGCGCCATCGCGGTCGGATCGGCGAACCGCCCCGGGGCCAGCCGCCCGTGCGCCGCGGCCCGCCCCTGGCAGACCAGCACCGCGGTCTGACTCGCCCGATACTCCGGCATCGCTCCCCCTCAGCTCCACAGCCGACGGTAGTGCCGGTGCGGCCGGCGGACCGCTGACACCTGTCACCGGCCCGGGCCGCCGGATGTCACGGGCCCGGTCCACCGGATGTCACGGTCGTCGATCCCTGGGACGGAACGTCGTCGATCCCCTGGGACGGAACCTAGGGCAGCAGGCCGCGGAGGTAGGCGGCCTGGCCGGCGTGCTGGGCGTCGTCGTCGTAGACGCTGACCAGGCGGACGCCGAGGGTCACCGGCGGGTCCCACCGACGGTCGACGACGCGGTCCAGGTCCGCGTCGGTCAAGGTGGCGAGATAGTCGACGGTACGGTCGTGGACCGCCTGGTAGTAATCGGTCAGCGCCTGGGCGCTCTCCGGGACGACCGCGGCCACGTCGGCGGCGGTGTGCCCGTAACCGGTGTCCGACGGGTCCGGCTTGCGGCCGAACCGGGCGGCCCAGTCACCGGTGAGGTAGACCTGCTCGGTGTCGAGCAGCTCGGCCAGGTGGTGGTCCTGCACCCGGGTGAGGTGCCAGACCAGCCAGCCGATCGAGTTGGCGCCCGGCTGCGGGGTCCAGCGGAGCTGCTCCGGGGTCAGGCCGTCGATCGCGGTAGCGACCAGATCGGGCAGGCGACCGTACGCCTCGGTCAGCACACCTTGCGCGTCCATCGGGGTCTCCCTCCTACTGCTGCGGTTGCTCGGCGGCGCCCTGCTGCTCCGTCCCGGCGTCCGGCTGCGTGCCCTGATCGGTGCCCTGGTCCGGGCCCTCCTCGCTGCCGCCGGTCGGCGCCGGCTCGGTCGGAGCCCCGGTCGTCTGCTGCGGGGCCGGCTCGGTGGCGCCGGTCTCCGGGTCGGCCGGGGTCGTGCCCGTGCTCTCCCCGGTCTCGGTGGGCTGCGGGGCCGGCGACTGCTCGGAGTCGCTCGGCGTGCCGGCCGGGGCCTGCTTCTGATCGTCGCCGGAGTCGTTGCCGGTCCAGTGGAACACGGTCGGGGCGCTGCCGTCCCGCCCGCCGGTGACATCCGCCGCGGACCGGCCGGCCAGCAGCTCGGCCACGGTGAGCGTGCCCAGCGCCAGCACGAAGAGCGCGCCGGCCACCAGCCAGATCCGCTTCCACCGGATCCGCCGCGTCGGCCCCGGGGAAAGGGTGCCGGAGGTGGCCGGAAGGCCGGTCGGCGAGCTGCCGGAAAGGCTGAGGGCGGAGGTGCCGGGAAGGCCGGCGGAAGCCGCGGCGAAGCGGGGCGTCTCGGGGGATCCCGGCGTGCCGGCGGAGGACACCGGCAGCGGGGCCGCCGGGGACTGCGGGGCCGCGGCCACCTCCGGCGTCCCCACGGCGGCCGGGGCGGTCACGAAGGCGGCCTGCAGCTTCTTGGTGCCGCGCTCCAGATAGCGGTGGTAGATCTCGGTGCTGATCGAGCTGATCAGACTGACCAGTGCCGCGCCGATCAGCGTGCCGGCCACCCCGAGGAACGACCCGACCACCGCGGCGGAGACCGCCGCGAGCGTGCCGGCCAGGGTTTTCGGGATGTCGATGCCGGACCAGATCCGGGATTGCGCGTGCTCGGTCATGTGCCCCCTCTCAGTCGCGCCAGCTCTCCGCCTTTACCGCTCGGCTCGCCGCTAAACCACGCCGCTCGGCCAGGGCCACCCGCAGCGGGCGGATGACGATGCCTTCCTCCTCCTCGAGGCGGCGACGGGCCAGTTTCCGGGTGCGCAGGATGCCTGCCAGGCCGACCGCGGCGACCAGGAACTGAACCGACATCGCGACCCGGAAGTCGGCGATGTGATAGTCGGCACGGCCGCCGGTGCGGGCGTCCAGGATCAGGCCGATCAGCTCGATGGTGAGCAGCGAGGCGACGAACCCGCCCACGTTGACCACGCCGGTCGCGGTGCCCAGGCGGTGCGGCGGGTTGAAGGTCCGCGCGTAGTCGAAGCCGATCATCGAGCCGGGACCGCCCGAGCCGAGCGCCACCACCAGCAGGATCAGCAGCGGGAGCGGCGCCCGGCCGGGCCAGAGCAGGACCAGCGCCCAGGCGCCCAGGTTGATCGCGACGATGCCGAGCACCAGCAGCGAGCGGCGCAGCGGGTAACGCTGCACCAGGGTGCCGAGCACCGGGCCGGCACACATGCCGGTGATCACGAAGAGGGTGAGCAGGCTGCCGGCCTGGCCGCGGGTCAGCCCCTCGCCGGCGATCAGGAACGGGATGCCCCACATCAGGGCGAACACCGTGCCGGTGAACTGGGTGGTGAAGTGGGTCCAGAGGCCGAGGCGGGTGCCCGGGTGCCGCCACGCGCCGCTCAGGTCCTCGCCGAGCCGGCGCAGGTTGATCGGGTGGCCGCTGCTGATCCGCCGGTCCGGGGTGTCGCGCAGCGCCGCGAGGGCGGCCAGCGAGACGACGAGCCCGGCACCGGCCGCGCCGAGGAACCCGGTGGTCCAGCCGGCGGCGGCCAGCACCGCGGCCAGCGGCACCGCGGAGAGGATCTGGCCGAGCTGCCCGACGATGCCGGTGAGCTGGGTCAGCACCGGCACCCGGCGGGGCGGGAACCAGTGGGGGACCAGGCGCAGCACGCTGATGAAGGTCATCGCGTCGCCGGCGCCGACCAGCACCCGGGCCACGATCGCGCCGGTCATCCCGTCCGCGTAGGCCATCAGGGTCTGCCCGGCGGCCATCACCAGACCGCCGCAGACCACCAGCCGCAGCGATCCGAACCGGTCGAGCAGCAGCCCGACCGGGATCTGCAGGCCGGCATAGACCAGCAGCTGGAGCACCGCGAAACTGGCGAGCGCGCCGGCGCCCACGTCGAACCGGTGCTGCGCGTCGAGGCCGGCCACCCCGAGCGAGGTGCGGTGCAGGACGGCGACGACGTAGGCGGCGAGGCCGGCGGCCCACACCGCCCAGGCCCGGGCTCCGGGTCGCAGGGACATGTGGCGCCTTCCGCTCGCGCTTCAGCAGGTTCGTTTCCAGACTTCTCCGCAGGTCGCCACGTTGCAACGTGCGCTTGCCCACTGCCGGTGCTTGTTGTAACCCCAATGGGGGTATAGGTTGATAACCCCAAGCCGGACGAAGGGTGCGCCCCATGCCGAAGATCAACGTGTATCTGCCGGACGAGCTGGCCGAGGCGGTCAAGGAGACCGGGCTGCCGGTCTCGGCGATCTGCCAGCGGGCCCTGGAGCAGGCGGTGCGCCGGGTCACCGCGATCCGCGAGACGTCGCTGTCCGAGTTGGCCGGCGCCGACCTGGAGGAGCGCTTCCCGCTGATGACCGGCCGGGCCCGGGTGGTCATCGGGCTGGCCGTGGAGCGCGCGCGGGCCGCCTCGCGCACCGCGGTCGGCACCGGCCACCTGCTCGGCGCGATGATCGAGGAGGGCGGCAACCTGTCGCTGCACGTGCTGCAGGCGCTGGAGATCGACCCGGCCCGACTGGCCCGCGAGCTGGACCGGGAGCCGGCCGACGAGCCGCCCGGCCCGGGTGCCGGGGTGCACTTCAGCGTCCCGGCGGCCGGCGCGCTGGAGCTGGCGGTGGGCGAGGCGGTCGGCCTGGGGCACAACTACGTCGGGTGTGAGCACCTGCTGCTCGGGCTGGTGGCCGAGCCGGACGGCGCGGGCGGCCGGGTGCTGCGGGCGGCCGGCGCCGAGCCGCGGCTGACCCGCCGCGGGGTCGCCTCGGCCCTGGCCGGTTACCGCCACCTGCAGGCCAACACGGCCGCCGCGCAGGGTTACGCGCAGCTGCGCAACACCGGCGACGCCGGCCCGGCCCAGCTGCTGGCCCAGGCCCTGCAGCCGCTGATCGAGCGGATCGAGCGGTTGGAGCAGCGCCTGGACCCGCAATGAGGCCGGTCAGGCGGCCACGTGCCAGTCCCCGCCCACCCAGGGGGAGCCCCCCGAAGACAGTGTGGCGCGGAAGGAGGGATCGCGGGGGCGCGCCTGTGGACAACGTGCTGATGTGGATGACGCGCCGCCGGTCCAGCCCCACGACGAGAGCGGGACGGTGGGCCGGCGCGGTCGCGGCGGTGCTGTGCTACCTGCTGGTCGTGCTGCTGCTGGTCGGCTGAAGGTGGGTGGTCAGCCAGCCGAGCGTCTCGCGGAGGAACTCGTCGCGCGACGCCCGGTGCAGCAGCTCGTGCCCCTCGCCGGGGAACAGCAGGTAGCGGTGCGGGGCGTCCCGGGCGGCGAGCGCGGCCACCACCTGCTCGGCCTCGATCACCGGCACGTTGCTGTCGTTCTCGCCGTGCACGACCAGCAGTGGGGCGCGCAGCCGGTCGATCCGGTGGATCGGGGAGAGGTCGTGCAGCAGGGCCGCGTCCGCCACCGGGTCGCCGTACTTGCTGATCGCCGCCGCCGCGATCCACGGCTCGGTGTGCTGATAGAAAGTGAAGAAGTTGGACATGCCGCAGATGTCGATGCCGACGTCGAACAGGTCCGGGAAGGCGCACAGCGCCGCCAGCGTCAGGTAACCCCCGTAGGAGCGTCCCATCACCCCGATCCGCCCGGCCAGCCCGGCGTCCCGCAGATGCCGGACGCACGACCGGACGTCCTCGATCGCGTCGTAGCGCAGCGGCCCGTTGTCCGCGTTGACGTAGGTCCGCCCGGACCCGGACGACCCCCGCACGTTCGGCGCGAAGACCGCGATGCCCTGCCGCACCAGCGCCTGGAAGAGCGGACCGTGCCCGGGCCGCTCCTGCGCCTCCGGCCCGCCGTGCAGCCAGATCACCGTCGGGTACGGCCCGGTCCCGGCCGGCGTGAACAGCCACCCGGTCAGCGCCAGCCCGTCGTGCGCGGTCACCTTCTCCAGCGACGGCCGGACGGCGTCGGCGTCGGCCGGCTCGGCCGAGATCGCCCGCGGGTTCTTGCCGTCCCGGTCGCAGGCCCAGACGCCGTGCGGCTGCCCGGGCCCCTCCGCGGTGAAGGCCAGCGTCGACCCGTCGAAGCTCCAGGCCAGCCCGGAGACCACCGGCCCGGGCAGCGGCACGGTCACCGGCGCGGCCGGCCCGGCGTGGTCGAGGTCGACCAGTTCCAGGGCGGACTCGCCGCCGCGCACGTTCCAGAGCACCGCCGCGGTCCGCCCGTCCGAGGTCACCGCGAACGACTCCACCTCGGCGGCCCCGGCGGCGAGCACGTCCGCCGTCCCGCCGGCGAAAGCGCGCCCGGCGGCGAGCGCGTCGGGGGAGGCCGCGCCGCCGGCGAGCCGGACCAGGGCCGGGAACTCCCCGTCCTCGCTGCGCACGTAGACGCATCCGCCACCGGGGCTGAACACCGCCTGCTCACCCGGGGCGAGCGCTTCCTCCGTACCGGAAAGCAGGTCCTTGAAAAGGATCCACCGCGCCCCGCGCGGTCCCTGCCGGAGCAGCGCGCCGCGCCCGCTCGCGTCCACGTCGCAGAGCGAGATCAGCTCGCCGGACGCGATCACCGTGCGCGTCCCGGCCACCACGTCGATCACGATCGCGTCGGTCAGGTTCTCGGTGAGTGCCAGCAGCGGCCGCCCGGGCAGCCACCGCATGGTGTCCGCGGTGTCGCTGCCGAACCCGGCCACCTGGTGCGGGTCGGACCCGTCCGGGCGGACCAGCCACACCTCCTGCCGGGGCGCGCCGCCGGGGGCGAGCTGGCAGGCCAGCCACCCGCCGCCGGACGACCAGGCGACCGCGCTCACCGGCTCCGGGAACGGGATGTGGAAGGCCAGCTCGCTGCCGACCGGCTGCACCCAGACGGCCGGGGTGCCGCTGCGGTCGGAGACGTAGGCCGCGTGCCGGCCGTCCGGGGACAGCGCCGGCGACCAGGTCCCGGCGATGGTCGCCGGCAGCGAGGAGAACGCCGGCAGGAGCGTGACGTCGGCGCGATCGAGCAAAACCAGCCTCCTACAGCTTCTTGTCCTGCAACCACATCTCCAGCAGCGCGAGCTGCCACAGCTGGTTCGCCCCGAGTGTGGTCCGCGGCGTGTTCGGGTCGGCCAGCAGGGCCGCGACGTACTCCGGCCGGAACAGCCCGCGGGCCCGGGCCTCCGGCGCGTGCAGCGCGTCGCGCACCTTGGCCAGCATCGGGCCTTCCAGGTGGCGGATGCCGGGCACCGGGAAATATCCCTTCGTCCGGTCGATCACCTCGTCCGGCACCAGCCCGCGGGCCGCGTCCTTGAGCACACCCTTGCCGCCCGAGGCGAGCTTCAGCTCGGGCGGGCAGGCCGCGGCCAGCTCGACCAGCTCGTGGTCGAGGAACGGCACCCGGGCCTCCAGTCCCCACGCCATGGTCATGTTGTCCACCCGCTTGACCGGATCGTCGACCAGCATCACCTGCGAGTCGAGGCGCAGCGCCGCGTCCACCGCGGTCTCCGCCCCGGGCTGCCCGAAGTGCTCCGCCACGAACGCGGTGGCGTGGTCCCGGTCCAGGTGCCAGGCCGGGCTGAGCTGCCCGGCCAGTTCGGCGTGCGTCCGGTCGAAGAACTCCGCGGCGTAGGCCTCGACGGCCCGGTCCCGGGGCACCCCGGCGAGCGGCGGATACCAGCTGTAGCCGGCCAGGATCTCGTCCGCGCCCTGTCCCGACTGGACGACCGTGACGTGCTTGGCGACGTCCTCGCTGAGCAGGTGGAAGGCGACGCAGTCGTGGCTGACCATCGGCTCGCTCATCGCCGCCACGGTCCGGTCCACGGCCGGCAGGAACCGATCCCGCCCGATGCTGATCTGGTGGTGGTCGGTGCCGAACTCCTTGGCGATCAGGTCCGAGTAGGTGAACTCGTCACCGCTCTCCCCGCCACCGGACTCGAACCCGATGCTGAACGTGGTCAGCCCCCGCTGCCCCTGCTGGGCCAGGAGGGCGACGATGAAGCTGGAGTCCAGGCCGCCGGAGAGCAGCACCCCGACCGGCACGTCGGCGACCATCCGCCGCCGGACCGCGAGACCCAGCGTCTCCCGCACGGCTGCGGCCCACTCCGGGCCCGACATGGTTTTCGTACGATGAGCGGCCGCCGTCCAGTAGACCCGGTCCGTCGCCGTCCCGTCCGCCCGGACCACCCGCACGGTGGCCGGCGGCAGTTTCCGGATCCCGGCGACGATCGTGCGCGGCGCCGGCACCACCGAGTGGAACGTCATGTAGTGCTGCAGCGCCACCTTGTCCAGCGTGGTGTCCACCCCGCCGGCGGCCAGCAGGGCCGGCAGCGTGGACGCGAAGCGCAGCCGCCCGGGCGTCTCGGCCAGGTAGAGCGGCTTGATCCCGAGCCGGTCCCGGGCCAGCGTGACGGTCCCGGTGTCGTGCTCGGCCACCGCGAACGCGAACATCCCGAAGAACCGGGTGACGCAGTCCGCGCCCCACCGGTGATAGGCCTTGAGGATCACCTCGGTGTCCGAGCCGGAGAAGAACCGGTAGCCCGCCTTCTCCAGCTCGTCGCGCAGTTCCCGATAGTTGTAGACGCAGCCGTTGAAGACCACGGTCAGCCCGAGTTCCTCGTCGGTCATCGGTTGCCGGCCGGCGTCGCTCAGATCGATGATCTTCAGGCGGCGGTGGCCGAAGACGAGCCGGCCGTGCTCCCAGAGCCCCTCGCCGTCCGGGCCGCGCGACTCCAGGGCGGGCAGCATCCGCCGGACCGCCTCGACGTCCGCGGGACGCTCGCCGTACCGGATCTCACCGGCGATTCCGCACATGTACAAACCTCCTCAGGCCAGCAACCAGGTGTCTTTGGAGCCCCCGCCGCGCGACGAGTTGACGATCATCGAACCGGCCGGCGCGACCCGGGTCAGCGCGGCCGGGGCGACCACCGGGCGGTCGCCGGCGGTGAACACGAACGCGCGCAGGTCCACGTGCCGGGGTGCGAGCCGGTCCCCGTCGAAGACCGGGTGGGTGGAGAGCCGGACCAGGTCCTGCGCCACCCAGCGGTGCGGGGCGGTGCGGATCTGCCGGCGCAGCGCGTCCAGCTCGTCGGCGGAGGCGTGCGGGCCGATCACGATCCGGTCCCCGCCGTACCCGTCGACCGGCTTGCAGACCAGCTCGTCCAGCCGGGACAGCACCTCGGCGCGCTGCTCCGGCACCCCGCACAGGTACGTCGGCACGTCGTCCAGCAGCGGCTTCTCGTTCAGGTAGTACTCGATCATGCGGGACACGTACGCGTAGACCGCCTTGTCGTCGCCGATCCCGTTGCCCAGCGCATTCGCCAGCGTGACGGTCCGCGCGTGCAGTGCCGCGACCAGGCTCGGCCCGAGCGGCATCCCGTCCGCGCCGGGGGAGTGGACCAGGCTGTCCTCGCCCATCCGCAGGTAGATCACGTCCACCGGGTAGCGCTTGCCGTCCCGCAGCCGGTACACCCGGCCGCCGTCGACGAACAGCTCGGTGCTGCGCACCACCGGCACGTCCATCGCCTCGGCCAGCATCCGGTGCTCGAACCAGGCCGAGTCGTCCGGGCCCTGGCTGAGCACCACCAGCGCCGGATCGTCACCGGCGGCCGAGGCCAGCAGCGCCTCCTTGAGCAGCCGGGGCGTGTCGTCCACCGGGATCAGGCCCCCGGGCCGGGGCAGCTCGGGCAGGATGCTCTCGGTCAGCCGGCGGTTCTGCATGGCGTAGGCGATCCCGGACGGCACCCGCAGGTTGTCCTCCAGCACGCACCACCGGCCGTCGCCGTCCCGGACCAGGTCGACGCCGGCCACCTGGGCGCGCACGCCCGGCCCGGACGAGAGCGCGCCGCTGGCCCGCAGCTCCGGCGAGCCGTCGATGACCCACTCCGGCACGATCCCGTCGGCCACGATCTGCCGGCTGTCGTAGACGTCGGCCAGGAACGCGTTCAGCGCCCGGACCCGCTGGGTCAGCCCGCCGGTCAGCGCCGCCCAGTCGTCCGCCGGGACCACCCGGGGGACCAGGTCGAACGGGAACAGCCGGGTGGCCGCCTCGCCGGCCACGCTGAACGTCACCCCGTTGGCCCGCTGCTCCTCGTCCCGGGCGTCCTCCCGGTGCCGCAGGCCGGTGGCGCCGAGCGCGGTGAGCACCGGGACGATCCCGGCGTACTCCGCCGCCACCGGGCCCGGGAACGCCTCGTCGCCCTCCTGCGCGTACGGGACCAGCCGGGTGGGTGCCGCCGTCCCGGGCCGGTGCGCCTCGCCGCCGGTCTCGGTGACCAGCAGGTCGACCACGTCGGCGATCCGGCCACGCCGGGTCAGCGCCCGCCGCTGCCGGGACGCCGAGCTGCCCCGGCTCAGCGTCCGCGCGGACAGGTCGCACACCTGCTCCCAGTCGCCCAGCGCCTCCAGGTCCGGGCGCAGGTCGGCGACCAGGTGCTCGACCGCGACCGAGGCCGGCACCGGGCCGGGCGAGCGGGGCAGGTCGAGCAGGTCGCCCTCCAGCCCGGAGCGGGCGGCGCGCCACATCGCCGCCCGGTGCAGCGGTGGCCGCGGGGTGGGCAGGGGCAGGCCGGCCCGGTGCTCGTCGCGGGCCCGCCGGACCAGGGCGCGGAACAGGCCGGCCAGCAGCACCACGGTGTCCACGTCCGGGCAGGCGTCGGTGACCCGCAGCTCCACGGTCGGCACGTGCGCCGACGGCCGGACGTCGAAGTAGACCATCTTCGGGTCGCTGATCGTCCCGGACGCGATCAGGTCACCGACCAGCTGCTCGTGCTCGGCCGCGGAGCGCAGCACGCCGCTGTCGCCGGCGGTCGGCCAGCGTGACCAGACCAGCGAGCGGACGCTGGCGTACCCGGAGTCCTCACCCATCCAGTAGGGCGAGCTGGCCGACAGGGCGAGCAGGACCGGCAGCGCCGGGCTGACCCGCTGCGCCACCGCGACCGCCTCCTCCCGGTCGGGCACCCCGACGTGCACCTGCGCGCCGCAGATCAGCTGCTCGCGGACCAGCATCTGGTACTCGTGCAGCATCCGGCGGTACCGGTGGGTCGGGGTGATGGCCAGCGCGTCCAGGTCGACCAGCGGGACGGTGCCGGCCGCGACCAGGCCCAGGCCGAGCGACCCGGCCACCGCGGCCGCGGTCCGGCGGCGGTCGGTGATGCCCGCGCGCAGGCCGTCCAGGGTGGTGCTGACCGGGGTGTTCGTCTCCACCACCGAGCGGTGCAGCTCGGCCGAGAAGTGTGCCGGGTCGAGCCGGTCGAGCACCTCGGGCGCCCGGGGCACCAGCTCCCGGGTGGTCAGGTCGACGACGTGCAGCTCCTCCTCGGCACCGAGCGTGAGCGACTCGGCGTCGCCGGACGGCACGGGTTGCAGGGTCGGCACGGACTCCGTCATCACGACCACCTCTCTGTTCGGGGGGAGGCCAGCGTTTCCATCAGATGTGGCAGATGTGTGACGTGCCCATTTCGTGCTCTTGCCAAGCATGCCGGTCACTACGTCCCGACCGGTGGGCGGCGCCGTTCGTCGCTACCGGTAACCTCGGCGTCGGCACCCACTCCTGCGGAGGTTCTGATGGGCAGCGTCGTCGTCATCACCGGCTCGGCCGGTCTGATCGGTTCCGAGTCGGTCCGCCACTTCGCCGCCCTCGGCATGGACGTGGTCGGGGTCGACAACGACATGCGGGGTTACTTCTTCGGCGCCGACGGCTCCACCAAGTGGAACCTGGAGCGGATGACCAAGGAGATCGGTGACCGGTACACGCACTACTCGCTGGACATCCGGGACCGCGAGGGCCTGGGCCGGCTCTTCGCCCAGTACGGGAAGAACATCGGCCTGGTGATCCACGCCGCGGCGCAGCCGAGCCACGACTGGGCGGCCCGCGAGCCGTACACGGACTTCGACGTGAACGCGGTCGGCACGCTGAACATGCTGGAGTCGGCCCGCCGCCACGCGATCGACGCGCCGTTCATCTTCACCTCGACCAACAAGGTGTACGGCGACACGCCGAACTCGTTGCCGCTGGTCGAGCAGGAGACCCGCTGGGAGCTGCCGGAGGACCACCAGTGGTTCCAGGGCATCGACGAGACGATGACGATCGACAACAGCCTGCACTCGATCTTCGGGGCCAGCAAGGTCGCCGCCGACGTGATGGTGCAGGAGTACGGCCGCTACTTCGACATGCCGACCGCGGTGTTCCGGGGCGGCACGCTGACCGGTCCCGGTCACTCGGCCGCCGAGCTGCACGGCTTCCTGGCGTACGTGATGCGGTGCGTGATGGAGCAGCGCAAGTACCGGATCTTCGGGTACAAGGGCAAGCAGGTCCGGGACGCGATCCACTCGCACGACCTGGTCGCCGCGTTCGAGGCGTTCCAGAAGGCGCCGCGGGTCGCCGAGATCTACAACATGGGCGGCGGCCGCACCTCCAACTGCAGCGTGCTGGAGGCGTTCCAGCTGGCCTCGGAGATCGCCGGGCTGCCCGCCGACACCGAGTACGTGCCGGAGAACCGGACGGGCGACCACCAGTGGTGGATCAGCAGCACGGCCCGGTTCGAGGAGCACTACCCGGACTGGAAGGTGACCTACGACGTGCCGATGATCCTGCGCGACATGTACGAGTCGAACAAGGACGTCTGGAAGGCGTGACGCTTCGCTGAAGAAAGGGGCCCGGCAGGGCCCTTTTCTCATTTCGCCGACGTCGCCGCACACCTTGTGCGATTTCCTCCCATTTCCTGGGAACTGGTCGGCAAATAGCTGTGTTTTCCCTGGATGTGCGCCTGCCGTAAAGGCGGCGTAACCATTCTTCGGTACATTTACGAAATGTCCGACTTGACGCAGTTGTTGCGCCGGGACTTGCCGGCGTCCATCGTCGTGTTCCTGATCGCCATCCCGTTGTCGCTGGGTATCGCCGCGGCATCCGGAGCCCCGCTCTTCGCGGGGCTGGTCGCCGCCGTCGTCGGCGGCGTCGTCGCGGGCGCCCTGGGCGGCGCCCCACTCCAGGTCAGCGGCCCCGCCGCCGGCCTCACCGTGATCGTGGCCGGCGCCGTGGCCGACTTCGGCTTCGCCGGCACCGCCGCCATCGTGGCCGTCGCCGGGCTCGTCCAGATCCTGCTCGGCGCGTCCCGCCTGGGCCGCGCCGCCCTGGCCCTGTCTCCCGCCGTGGTGCACGGCATGCTGGCCGGCATCGGCCTGGTGATCGCGCTCAGCCAGGTGCACGTGCTGCTCGGCGGCGCGCCGCAGAGCTCCGCCTGGCACAACCTGCGCGACCTGCCCGCACAGATCGCCACCCACCACGGCCTGTCCGCCGGGCTCGGCCTGCTCACCATCGCCATCCTGATCCTCTGGCCCCGGCTGGTCCGGATCTCGCTGCTGCCGGCCGCCCTGGTCGCGGTGGTCAGCGTGACCGTGCTGGCCCACGTCACCGGCGCCGACGTGGCCCGCGTCCGGCTCCCCGACGAACCACTCGCCGAGCTGGTCACCCCGGTCTGGCCGGACGCGCCGCTGCGCCAGATCACCGTCGCGGTGCTCACCATCGCGCTGGTCGCCAGCGTCGAGTCGCTGCTCTCCGCGGTCGCGGTGGACCGGATGCACGACGGCCCGCGCGCGAACCTGAACCGCGAGCTGGTCGCCCAGGGCACCGCGAACACCGTCTCCGGCCTGCTCGGCGGCCTGCCGGTGACCGGCGTGATCGTGCGCAGCTCGACCAACGTGGCGGCCGGCGCCCGGACCCGCGCGTCGGCGATCATGCACGGCGTCTGGGTGGCCGGGTTCGTGCTGCTCTGCGCCGGCCTGCTGGAACGCATCCCGATGGCGGTGCTCGCCGCGGTGCTGATCGTGGTCGGGTTGCGGCTGGTCAGCCTGGCCCAGATCCGCACCTACGCCCGGCACCGGGAGCTGCCCACCTATCTGGTCACCGCGCTCGGCGTGGTCGCCGTCGACCTGCTCACCGGGGTCGCGCTCGGCATGGTCACCGCGGCCGTGCTGATCCTCTGGCGGCTCACCCGCTGCGAGATCCGGACCGTCCAGCGGGCCCCCGGGCAGTGGCTGGTCACCATCAGCGGCACCCTGGCGTTCATCGAGTCGGCCCGGCTGGCCCGGGAGTTCGCCGCCCTGCCGGAGGGCGAGGAGGTGGACGTCGAGCTGCACCTGGACTACCTCGACCACGGCGCGTTCGAGACCATCCGGGACTGGCGGGAGGCCTACCAGAAGGCCGGCGGCCAGGTGCGGATCCGCGAGGTGCACGACTCCTGGTTCTCCCGGGCCACCTCCGGGCGGCTCGGCGAGGCGAAGAGCACGCCTCGCCTGCTCGGCTCCTGGTCCCGCTGGCAGAGCCTGGACCTGCAGCGCCGGGACGCGATGGCGGCCGGCATCGCCGAGTTCGAACGCACCGTGGCCCCGCTGGTCCGCCCGCACCTGGCCACCCTGGCCCGGGACGGTCAGCGCCCGGAGCAGCTCTTCATCACCTGCGCCGACTCCCGGGTGGTGCCCAACCTGATCACCGGCAGCGGTCCCGGCGACCTGTTCTGCGTCCGCAACGTCGGCAACCTGGTCCCGGCACACGGCCGGTCGTCCGGGGACGCCTCGGTGGGGGCCGCCATCGAGTACGCGGTCGACGTCCTCGGGGTCACCACCATCACCGTCTGCGGACACTCCGGGTGCGGGGCGGTCCGGGCCCTGATCTCCGGCGCCGCGGCTCCGGGTTCGTCGCTGGGTGACTGGCTGGCGCTGGCCGGCACCGAGTTCACCGACCCGGCCGACGAGGAACGCTGCTGCACCGACAACGTCCTCCAGCAGCTGGCCAACCTCCGCACCCACCCGGTGGTCCGCGCCGCCGAGGCAGCCGGCCGCCTCCGCCTCACCGGCATGTACTTCGACCTAGCCGAAGCCCGCATGTACGAGGTGGACCCGCTCCTCGGCGCCCACCGCCCGGTCCACACCCCAGCCGCCTGACCCGAGGCCGTAAACACCCCTGACCGCCGCCGGCTCACGGAAGCCGGCTGGCCGTCAGGGGTGTCTCACGGCCTCCGAGGCACCCCTGACAACCAGCCCGAGCCCGCGACCGGGCAGCGGTCCGGTCACGGTCCCGGCTGGGTCCCATGGGTGTCTCGGGCGTGTTGAGGGACCCGTGAGGCACAGCTGGCGTCGTGAGCGGGCGGCGGTCCGGGCTGGGTTTCATGGGTGTCTGGGGCGTGTTGAGGGACCCGTGAGGCACAGCCGAGGTCGTGAGGGGGCGGCGGTCCGGGCTGGGTTTCATGGGTGTCTCGGGTGTGTTGAGGGACCCGTGCGGCACAGCCGGGACCGTGACCGTCGCGGTGAGCCGTGCGCCGCGATCAGCGGGGGCGGACGGAGTCGTCGAGGACTCGGGCGGTGGCCAGCGAGTCGGCGAAGGCGGCCGGGGACAGGTCCAGGCCGCCCGGGACCCAGGTGATCTCGGGGGCGTCCGGCTCGGTCATCGCGGTGAGGATCTCGTCCGGTGTGAGGCCGGCGGCGCGCAGGGCGCGCAGCTCGCGCGGGTTGACGCCGGGTGGGAGCGGGCCGTTGCCCAGGTCGGTGCCGTAGCGGACCTTGCCGCCCTGCTCGACGAAGCGGCGCAGGTTGCCGATCGCCACCTCGCGGGCCGGGTCCGGGTCGCCCCAGCCGTGGATGTCCAGGGTGCTCAGCCAGGTCATCCGGCTGGCGCAGGCGCGGATCAGGCTGTCCGGCAGAGTCTCGGTCCACGGGGTGTGGGCCAGGATGTCGGCGCCCGCTTCGACGGCCGCGGTCACCGTGCCCGGGCCCTCGGCGTGCACCACGACCGGCAGGCCGGACGCGTGGGCGGCGTCGACCAGCGCGCGCAGGACCGGCTGGGGCAGCAGCGGGCCGCCGGCGTGCGCGGTGACCTTGATCAGGGTGGCGCCGGCCGACCAGGCGTCGGCCACCGCCGCGCCCGCGTCCGTCTCCGAGGCGATCTCCCGCCAGCTGCCGGCCGGGGCCCAGGCTCGGTCGCTCGGATAGCCGCCGGGAGCGATCAGAAACGGTCCGGCATAGCGGATCCGCGGCAACGAAGAGACAGCCGGGGCGGCGGCGCGGGTGGCGAGGGCGGCGACCGCGGCCGGGTTGCCGCCCAGGTCCCAGACCGCGGCGATGCCGCCGGCCCGGACCGTGCCGAGGTCGACCAGGGCGGAGTGGACGTGCGCGTCGACCAGGCCGGGCAGCAGGGTGCCCGGCAGCCGGCGCGTGCCGTCGGCCGGGGCCATCTCCGCCGGGACCGGCTTGACCTTGCCGTCCGCGCCGACGCGCAGTGCCACGCCGGCGCGGAGCCGGCCGCCCCACCAGATGGTGTCGGCGGCCAGCCACCGGATGCGCTGGTCCTCGCGCGGGTCCGGGACCTCGGTCACGGTCGGGCGCGGTTCGCAGTCACGGCCGGCCCGGGCCGTACGCGAGAAGCACCCGGACCCGCCGCAGCCCGCACCGCCACATGGTCCCGGGTTGTGATCGGTGCTCACCGGTGTTTCTCGGCGAGGTCGCGCAGGATCGCCAGGCCGTCGTGGACCTCGGTGAAGCTGGTGCTCAGCGGCGCCGGCCCGATCCGCAGCCCGTCCGGCCGGCGGTAGTCCGGGATCACCCCGCTCTCCCAGAGCGGGGCCAGCAACTGCTCGAAGCCGGCCCGGCGCAGCGTGATGTGCCCGCCTCGGCGGGCCGGGTCGCGCGGGCTGACCACCTCGACGCCGAGCGGCGCCAGCCACTCGTCGGCGAGTTCCAGCACGTAGTCGGTGAGCTGCAGCGACTTCGCCCGGACCGCGTCGATCCCGGCCTCGGCGAGCAGGTCCAGGTTGGCGTGCATCGGGACCATCGCGAGGATCGGCGGGGTGCCGCTGAGCAGGGCGCGGATGCCGGGGGCGGCCTCGTAGCCGTGGCCCATCTCGAACGACGCCCGGTGCCCCATCCAGCCCTGGATCGGCTGTTTGAGCGAGTCCTGCAGCGAGTGCCGCAGGTAGCCGAAGGCGGGCGCGCCGGGGCCACCGTTGAGGTACTTGTAGGAGCAGCCGACCGCGAGGTCCACGCCCCACTCGTCGAGCTGCACCGGCACCGAGCCGGCCGAGTGGCACAGGTCCCACAGCGTCAGCGCACCGGCCTCGTGCGCGATCCGGTTGATCTCCGGCACGTCGGCGAGCCACCCGGAGCGGTACGCGACGTGCGAGAACAGCACCAGCGCGGTGTCCTCATCGACCGCCTCAGCGACCTGGTCGGGACGAATTCCGGTGGCCTGGTCAGTCTCGACCCAATGGAGGAGAAGCCCCCGCTCCGCCGCGATGCCCTCCAGGACATAGCGGTCGGTGGGGAAGTTGTCGGTGTCCAGGACCACCGTGCGCCGCCCCGGCCGGGCGTCCACCGCGGCCCGCGCCAGCTTGTAGAGCAGCACCGTGGTGGAGTCGGCGACCACGGTCTGCCCGGGCGCCGCGCCCAGCGCCACCGCACCGAGCCGGTCGCCGAGCACCAGCGGCCACTCCAGCCAGCCGTCGGTCCAGCCCTGGATCAGCCGGCCGCCCCACTGGTCGCGGACGAAGTCGTCGATCAGCCGGGCGGTCGCCTCGAGCGGCCGGCCGAGCGAGTTCCCGTCGAGGTAGGAGACGACCGACGGGGCCGGCAGGAATCTGTCCCGGAACGCGGCCAGCGGATCGGCGGCGTCCAGGGCGGCGGCCCGGTCTGCGAGGCTCAACGAGGGACTCCGATCTCGGTGCGGACGGCGTAGAGCTCCGGGAAGAATGTCAGATCGAGAGCCGCCTTCAGGAAGCCGACCCCGCTGGAGCCGCCGGTCCCGCGCTTGAAGCCGATCGTCCGCTCCACCGTCTTGAGGTGGCGGAACCGCCAGAACTGGAAGTTCTCCTCCAGGTCGACGAGTTCCTCGCAGGCCTCGTACACCTCCCAGTGCTGCTCGGCCTTCTCGTAGATGGTCTGGAAGACCGGGACCAGTGCCTCGGAGAACGACCAGGCCTCGGTGACGTCCCGGTCCAGGATCTCCACCGGGATCGGGTGTCCGTGCCGGGCCAGGTAACGCAGGAACTCGTCGTAGACGCTCGGCGTGCCGAGCAGGTCGTCGAGCAGCGCGCGAGCCGCCGGCTGGTCGTTGAAGATCTGCAGCATGCGGCGGTCCTTGTTGCCGAGCAGGAACTCGACCGCGCGGTACTGGTAGGACTGGAAGCCGGACGAGGTGCCCAGGAAGCTGCGGAACTGGGCGTACTCGGTCGGGGTCAGGGTGGCCAGCACCGACCACTGCTCGGTCAGCGTGCGCTGGATGTGCTTGACCCGGGCCAGGCCCTTGAGCGCCGGTTTCAGATCGTCCTTGGCCAGGTGCTGGAGCACCGCGCGCAGCTCGTGGATGATCAGTTTCAACCACAGCTCGGACGTCTGGTGCTGCAGGATGAAGAGCAGCTCGTCGTGGTGCTCGGGCACGCTGACCGGGTGCTGGGCGTTCAGCACCTCGTCCAGGTGCAGGTACTCGCCGTACGAAAGATTGACCTTGAAGTCCCGGACGATCCCGTCCTCGATCGGCCTCGTTGCCGACATGGTGATCACCTACCTTTTCGACTTCAGGAGATCACACCGGCCCCCAGTAGACCCATCGGCCATCGTGGCGGACGAACCTGCTGCGTTCGGTCATCACGCCGGCCTGCCCGTCGTCCCGGAAATGCGCCTGGAAGGTGACGAACCCCTCGGCGTCGAAGACCCCGCCGCCGGTGCTCTCCTGCACCTCCAGGCGTACCCAGCGCAGGCCGGGGTCACTCTCGATGCCGGTCGGCCGGGTGTCCGGATGCCAGGTGTCCAGCACGTAGTCGGACCGGTCCAGGGCGAACGCGCTGAAGCGCGATCGCATCAGGGACTCCGGGTCCGCCGCCGGGTTGCCGGCGTGGAGCGGTCCGCAACAATTCTCGTACGCCGGGGAGCCGCACGGACACGACCTGGCCCGGGCGGTGCGCTTGCCTGCCATGCCGGACAGTCTTCCTCAGCCGGCCTGCTGCTCCACCACGATCCCGCTGATCACCTTCTGGCAGCGGTCGAGTTCCTCGATCAGGCCCTGCATCTCCTGGATCGCCTCGACCGCGTTCTGCGTGTCGGTGCGGATGCCGCCGACCTGCGTGCCGATCTCGCTGGTCGCGGTGGCGGTCTCGTTGGCCAGGTCCTTGACCTCGCTGGCCACCACGGCGAAGCCGCGGCCCGCCTCGCCGGCCCGGGCCGCCTCGATGGTGGCGTTGAGCGCGAGCAGGTTGGTCTGCTTGGCGATGGTGGCGATCAGCTGGACCACCTTGCCGATCTCGGTGCTGCTCGCCTCGAGCCGCTGGATCACCTGTACCGCCGTCTCCGCGGCGTGCACGGCGGCCTGGGTGGCGGTGGCCATGTCGTTGCTCACGTTGGCCAACCGGTGCACCGAGTCGCGCTGCCGGTCCTGCGCCTGTGCCGACCAGTCGTCCTGGCCGCCCCCGGACGACCAGCTGTCGTTCTGATCCCAGTCGGTCATCTCGTGCTGATCCCTTTCTTGCCGGTAACTCACAACATCCCATCCGGCCCGCTCGTCGCGGGCCGTTTTCGCTGATCCGGTCCGTTATGGAACCGTGCCGAAAGCGGAGTCAGCACACAGCGCGACGACTTAACCGGATCAGTCTCGGCCGATCGGCCCTCGATCGGTCACCGCCGGTGAAACATGGCGGAAACTTGATCGGGTGGTCGCCGTTGGTCAGAAATCTCTGTCATCGGTTCCGGAACTGACCGCAAGGACCGGTTCAGTTTTTGCAATGACTTGACGTAGGATTCCGTCGTGACCAAACGTCTTGCCGAGGTGGCGAAGAAGGCCGGGGTCAGCGAGGCGACCGTCAGCCGGGTGCTCAACGGGCGCAGCGGCGTCTCCGAGGCCACCCGCGCGTCGGTCCTCACCGCCCTCGATGTCCTGGGCTACGAGCGCCCCACCAAACTGCGGGGTGAGCGCGGCCGGCTGGTCGGCCTGGTGCTCCCCGAGCTGCAGAACCCGATCTTCCCGGCGCTGGCCGAGGTGGTGACCGCCTCGCTCGCCCAGCGCGGCTTCACCCCGGCGCTCTGCGCCCGGACCATCGGTGGCGTCCCCGAGTCGGACTACGTGGAGATGCTGCTCGACCACCAGGTCTCCGGCGTGATCTTCGCCGGTGGGTCGTACGCGCTGGCCGACGCCTCGCACGAGCACTACCGCCGGCTCACCGACCGCGGCCTGCCGGTGGTGCTGGTCAACGCGGGCGTCGACGAGCTGGGCTTCCCCCGGGTGTCGACCGACGACGCGGTGGCCGTCGAGCAGGCGTACGGGCACCTGCGCTCGCTCGGGCACGAGCGGATCGGGATGGTGCTCGGCCCGGAGGGGCACATCCCGTCCCGCCGCAAGCTGGCCGCGATGATCCAGGCGGCCGGCTGGACCGACACCGAGCTTTCTCCCGGTCGCGGATGGGTGGAGCGCTCCAGCTTCTCGATGGAGGGCGCCCGGGTGGCCGCCACCAAGCTGATCGAGCGCGGCGCCACCGGCATCATCTGCGCCAGTGACGTGATGGCGCTCGGCACGATCCGGGCGGCGCGCCGCCTCGGGCACGCCGTCCCGGCCGACGTCTCGGTGGTCGGCTTCGACGACTCGGCGTTCATGACCTGCACCGATCCGCCGCTGACCACGGTCCGGCAGCCGATCGAGACGATGGGCCAGTCGGCGGTCGACCTGCTGGTGACGCAGATCGAGGAGGCCGGGGTGGTCCGCGACGAGCTGCTCTTCGAGCCGGAGCTGGTGGTCCGCGGATCGACCGGTCCGGCCCCGCGCTGATCGTGTTCGGCGCTGCAATTTCCTTCACCTGAACGCAACCTCTCCAACGGCTGCCGACCGCTACTTGCGGTCGGCAGCCGTTTTTTCATGGCCATAGTTGGCCGTAAACCCGGCAAACCATCGCTTGACCAGCGCTTGTCAACATCTGCCATCTCAAAGTCGCGTCTTTTCAGTGGCTGATCGAAACCTTGCGGAAATCAGTAGGCCTCGCTACGGTGACTCCACTCACAGAGATGACCACCTCTGCGACCACACGCATCGATGACCTCGCACCTGAAGCGAATACATGGATAACCGTTCCCGAAGGGATGGACAGATGTCCGCACCGCAGTACCGGAAGGCCGTGGCGTTCGCGCTCGCGGCCGGCCTGGGACTCAGCCTCGCGGCGTGCTCCACGAAGAGCGACGACGAGAGCACCAGCGCCGACGGCAAGACGATCATCACGGTGGACTGCATGCCGGTCGGCACCGAGAAGGAGCTGGTGGCCAACTGGAACGCGGACGTCGCCGCGTTCGAGAAGGCGAACCCGGACGTCCAGATCAAGAGCGTCAGCGTCGGCACCCAGTGCAACAACCCGCCGGACTTCACCGCCCGGCTCGCCGGTGGCACCACCACCGACGTCTTCTACGGCTACATGACCGACCTGCAGCAGGTGCTGGACTCCGGCCAGGCCATGGACATCACCCCGTACCTGACCGACGAGAACGTCCCGACCTGGAAGGACGTCGACCCGGCGCTCAAGGCGGTGTTCACCGACGGCGGCAAGACCTACGCGCTGCCGATCAAGAACTACTCGATGGGCCTGGTCTACAACAAGGTCCTGTTCCAGAAGGCCGGCCTGGACCCGGCGAACCCGCCGAAGACCTGGCCCGAGGTCCGGGCCGCGGCCAAGAAGATCGCCACCGCCGCGCCGGGCGTGGCAGGTTACGCCGAGTACAGCGCCGGCAACACCGGCGGCTGGCACTTCACCGCCGAGATCTACTCGCAGGGCGGCCAGGTGCTCACCGAGGACGGCAAGAAGGCCGACTTCAACAACGCGATGGGCAAGCAGGTCCTGCAGAACCTCAAGGACATGCGGTACACCGACAACAGCATGGGCTCCCGCCAGCTGCTGCAGTGGGGCGACCTGCTGACCAACGCGGCGGCCGGCAAGGTCGGCATGTTCGTCGGCGCCCCGGACACCACCCAGCAGATCGTCTCCCAGTTCAAGGGCAAGTACGAGGACTGGGCGGTGGCCCCGCTGCCCGGCCAGGACGGTCTGGCCAAGGCCACCCTCGGTGGCGGTGACGGCTACTTCTTCAAGAAGGGCCTGACCGACGCGCAGGTCAAGGCCGGCCTCAAGTGGGTCGCCTTCCAGAAGCTGACGGTCGGCAAGGGCCAGTTCGACTACCCGCGGGCCAAGCCGCAGAACTACCCGGTCGGCCTGCCGCAGCCGCTGCTGTTCGCCAAGGGCAGCGAGACCGCGAAGGCCGAGTTCGACCTGCGCAAGGCGAACGCCAACGTGGACCCGTCGATCTACACGCTGTTCGAGAACCAGCAGCTGCCGATCAAGGGCGAGCCGGCCAACGCCCAGGCCATCTACGCGGTCATCGACTCGGCGATGTCCGGGGTGCTGACCAACCCGAACGCCAACATCGACCAGCTGCTGAAGACCGCCGAGGACAAGGTCAACCAGCTGATCGCCGCCGGTAGCTGATTCCGCGGGGAGTGCGGGCCGGTCGCCGACCGGCCCGCATCCCTCCGACTCACCGCAGGAGTTTTTCGTTGGCGACCATGACCGCCCCGGGCACGACCGACCAGTTGACCCGCAGCGCAGTACCGGCCCGGAAGAGCGGGCGGCGCAGCCGCAAGATCCGTGACAACGTCACCGGATACGCCTTCCTGATCGGCGCGATCTTCTGCTTCGCCCTCTTCACCTGGTATCCGATGATCCGCGGGATCATCATGAGCTTCCAGAAGACCAGGCGTGGCGTGACCACCTGGGTCGGCTGGGACAACTACACCCGGATCATCGCCGACCCGAGTTTCTGGCCCGCCTGGCGCAACACCATCTATTTCACCCTGCTGGCCCTGATCATCGGGTACGCGGTGCCGTTCTTCGTGGCGATCCTGCTCAACGAGCTGCGGCACGCGAAGGGTTACCTGCGCGTCCTGGTGTACCTGCCGGTGATGCTGCCGCCCGCCTCGGCGCTCTTCCTCTTCAAGTTCTACGCGTACGACCCGAGCGACGCCGGCCTGTTCAACGCGATCCTCAAGGCGCTGCACCTGCCCACCTCGCAGTGGATGCAGTCGCCGGACGCCACGATGCCGGCCATGGTGATCGCCTCCACCTGGATGAACATGGGCAGCGCCGTGCTGATCTACCTGGCCTCGCTGCAGAACATCCCGGGGGAGTTGTACGAGGCGGCCGAGCTGGACGGCGCCGGGCTCTGGCGCCGGATCTGGAACGTGACGATCCCGCAGACCAAGCTGATCCTCGGCCTGCTCGCCATGATGCAGATCGTCGCCACCATGCAGGTCTTCATCGAGCCGCTGATCCTCGCCAACGGCGCCGGCACGCAGGACTCGGCGACCACCGTGGCGTACCTGATCTATCAGCACGGCTTCTACCAGAACGACCTCAACGGCGCCGCGGCGCTCGGGGTGATCACCCTGCTGGCGCTGGCCGCCTTCTCGGGGATCTACCTGCGGCTCACCACGAGGAACGACTGAGGACGGACCCGCATGTCGCAGAATTCCGGCACCCGCACGCTCATCTCGCAGGCGCAGTTGCAGCGGGGCAAGGGCAAGGTCGTCTACTGGACGTTGCTGAGCCTGGTCGTCGTCAGCTTCACCCTGGTGTTCATCGGCCCGCTGTACTGGATGGTCACCGGCGCGCTGAAGACCGGCCAGGAGATCGCCCAGACCCCGCCGACGCTCTGGCCGCAGGACCCGAACTTCAGCAACTACACCAATGCGTGGAGCAACCTCAACCTCTCCAAGCTGCTGTTCAACACCTTCTACTACGCCCTCGGCGCGGTGCTGTTCCAGCTGGTGTTCGACACGGCGGCGGCGTACTCGCTGTCCAAGCTGCGCCCGGTCCTGGGCAACGTGGTGCTCGGCGCGATGCTCGCCACCCTGATGATCCCGGTGATCGTGCTGATCGTGCCGCAGTACGTGACGGTGATCGACCTGCCGCTCGTGCACACCAGCCTGATCAACCAGCCGCTCGCGATCTGGCTGCCGCTGGTCGCCAACGCGTTCAACATCTTCCTGTTGAAACGGTTCTTCGACTCCATCCCGGACGACCTGATGGCGGCCGCCCAGGTGGACGGCGCCGGCCCGCTGCGCACCCTCTGGTCGATCATCCTGCCGATGTCGCGTCCGATCCTCGGCGTCGTCTCGATCTTCTCGGTCACCTACGTCTGGAAGGACTTCCTCTGGCCGAAGCTGGTCATGCCGGACGGCTCGACCCGCACGGTCAGCGTGGGCATCGTGGCCTTCTCCGGCGGCTCGTCGGTGAACGAGGTGATCGCCGCCTCGGTGATCGCCGCCATTCCCACGGTGATCATCTTCCTGATCTTCCAGCGGAACATCATGTCCGGCCTGACCGCAGGCAGCGTCAAGGGCTAGAGCGCCGTCGCCGACAGCCGGCGCTCACCCGCTGAAGCGCAAAAAATGCTGCATTAATACGCAGAAAGCGAGTTTTCGTGTCCGCAAAAGACAGTGCGTGGTGGCGCGACGCGGTCATCTACCAGGTGTACCCCCGGAGTTTCGCCGACTCCGACGGTGACGGCGTCGGTGACATCGGCGGCATCCGGGCACGCCTGGGCCACCTCCGCGACCTCGGGGTGGACGCGATCTGGATGAGCCCGTGGTACCCGTCGCCGATGGCGGACGCCGGTTACGACGTGGCGGACTTCCGGGACGTCGACCCGGTCTTCGGCGACCTGGCCGGCGCCGAGGCGCTGATCGCCGAGGCGCACGCGGCCGGGATCCGGATGATCGTCGACATCGTGCCGAACCACATCTCCTCCGAGCACCCGTGGTTCCAGGCCGCGATCGCCTCGCCGGACGCGCCCGAGCGGGACTACTTCTGGTTCCGCCCGGGGCGGGGCGAGAACGGCGAGCAGATGCCCACCGGCTGGACCGGGGAGTTCGGCGGGACCACCTGGTCGAAGGCGCCGGACGGGTCGTGGTACCTGCACCTGTTCACCCCGGAGCAGCCCGACCTCAACTGGGAGCACCCGGACGTCCAGGCGGAGTTCGAGGACATCCTCCGGTTCTGGTTCGACCGGGGCGCCGACGGGATCCGGATCGACTCGGCCGCGCTGCTGTTCAAGGACACCGCGCTGCCCGAGGTGGTGGAGGGCGAGCCGCACCCGTTCCACGACCTGGACGCGGTGCACGACGTCTACCGGGCCTGGCGCCGGGTGGCCGACGACTACCAGGGCCGGGCGCTGATCGGCGAGGTCTGGATGCCGGACGTCGAACGGTTCACCAACTATCTGCGGCCGGACGAGCTGCACGCGGCGTTCAACTTCGACTTCCTCGGCTGCGCCTGGGACCCCGACCTGATGCGCGCCTGCATCGACCGGACCCTGGACGCGCACGCCAAGGTCGGCGCCCCGCCCACCTGGGTGCTGTCCAACCACGACGTCACCCGGCACGTCACCCGGTACGGCCGGGCCGACACCACGTTCAGCTTCGAGAACAACCTCGACGGCTCCCCGGTCGACCTGGAACTGGGCACCCGGCGGGCCCGGGCGGCCGCGCTGCTCACCCTTTCGCTGCCCGGGTCCACCTACGTCTACCAGGGCGAGGAGCTCGGGCTGTGGGAGAACGAGAACATTCCTGAAGATCAGATCCAGGATCCGATGTACGCCCGGCGCGGGCACACCCGGGACGGCTGCCGGGTGCCGCTGCCCTGGTCCGGGGACGAGCCGCCGTACGCCTTCACCACCGGCACCTCCTGGCTGCCCCAGCCGGCCGAGTGGAAGGACCGCACGGTCGAGGCGCAGACCGGCGACCCGAACTCGATGCTGGAGCTCTACCGCACCGCGATCCGGTTGCGCCGCGAGCACATCAACGATCCCGCGATGACCTGGCTCGAGGCCGGCGCCGACGTGCTCGCCTACTGCCGCGGCGACGTCGCGTGCGTGCTCAACCTCTCCGGCGCCGCCATCCCCATGCCGGAGCACAAGACCATCCTGCTCGCCAGCGGCCCCCTCGACGGTGACCTCCTCCCCCAGGACACCGCGGTCTGGCTGCGCTTCTGACCGGTGCGGGCGGTCCCCGGTTCCACCGCCGGGGACGCCCGCCGAGCAGGACGGACACATCACCGAACACGGGGGCTGGCCACACCAAGGAAGGGACCCATGGCCAACCGCACCGCCCCGACAGCAACCCTGGCCGCCGTCCTCACGGCCGCCGCGGTCACCGCAGTGACCTGGACCTCCACCCCGGCGCAGGCCGCCGGACTCTCCCCGTTCGACATCGCCGGGCGGGGCGCGACCGTGCCGTTCACCGAGATCGAGGCGGAGAAGGCGGCGACCAACGGCACCTCGACCGGCACCGACCGGACCTACGGCACGCTCTCCTCCGAGGCCTCCGGCCGGGAGGCGGTCACCCTCGACGCGGCGGGTGAGTACGTCGAGTTCACCCTGACCAAGCCGGCCAACGCGGTCACCTTCCGGTACAGCGTGCCGGACGGCAAGAGCGGTTCGCTGGACCTGCGCACCGGCTCGACGCTGATCAAGGCGGTGCCGGTCACCTCGAAGTACGCCTGGTACTACGGCTACTACCCGTTCACCAACAACCCCGGGGACGGCCGGCCGCACCACTTCTACGACGAGGCCCGGGCGCTCTTCGGGACCACCTACCAGGCCGGTACCAAGATCCGGATCCAGGTCAGCTCGACCGCGCAGTCGCCCAGCTTCACCATCGACCTGGCCGACTTCGAGAACGTTCCGGGCCCGATCGGCAAGCCGTCCGGCGCCATCGACGCGGTCGCCGACTACGGCGCGGACCCGACCGGCGCCACCGACTCCACCGCGAAGATCCAGGCCGCGGTCAACGCCGGCTCGGCGGCCGGGCGGGTCGTCTACCTCCCGCCGGGCGACTACACGCTGTACAGCCACGTGATCGTGGATCGGGTCACGCTCGCCGGGGCCGGTCCCTGGTACACCGTGCTCGGCGGCCGGCACCCCAGCCAGCGCAACCTGGCGGCCGGCATCTACGGCAAGTACGCCGGCCAGGGCGGCCCGAGCCAGAACGTCACGGTCAAGGACCTCGCGGTGATCGGTGACATCCAGGAGCGGGTCGACGAGGACCAGGTCAACGCGTTCGGCGGCGCCATGTCGAACTCGGCGATCGACAACGTCTGGATGCAGCACACCAAGGTCGGGGCCTGGATGGACGGCCCGATGGACAGGTTCACGATCCGGAACAGCCGGATCCTGGACCAGACCGCGGACGGCGTGAACTTCCACATCGGCGTCACCAACTCCACGGTCACCAACACGTTCGTCCGCAACACCGGTGACGACGGGCTGGCCATGTGGGCGGAGAACACCGCGAACGTCGGCAACTCGTTCACCCACAACACCGTGGTCGCGCCGATCCTGGCGAACAACATCGTCAGCTACGGCGGCCGGGACATCACGATCAGCGACAACGTGATGGCCGAGACGGTCACCAACGGCGGCGGCCTGCACGTCGCCAACCGGTACCCCGGGGTCACCGGGCCGACCGCGGTGGCCGGCACCTGGACGCTGGCCCGCAACACCCTGATCCGGACCGGCAACTCCGACTACAACTGGAACTTCGGGATCGGCGCGCTGTGGTTCTGGCCGGACCAGGGCGCGATCACCGGGGCGACGATCAACGTCACCGACACCGACATCCTGGACAGCTCCTACTCCGCGATCCAGTGGATCGGCAACGGCACCAGCGGGCTGAACCTGACCAACGTGACCATCGCCGGCGCCGGCACGTTCGCGCTGCAGGCGCAGGCCCCGGCCACCGCCACCTTCACCAACGTGAAGGCGACCGGGATCGCGCAGAACCCGCCGACCTACAACTGCACCGGCGCCGGCCTGGCGATCACCGACGGGGGCGGGAACTCGGGCTGGCAGACCTCGACGCCGTACTGCGGGCCGTGGCCGGCGCCGAAGTGGGGCAACAGCACCACGACCCCGTCCACCCCGCCGGCCTCGTCCTCGCCGACGCCGTCGCCCAGCACCTCCACGACGCCGCCGCCCGCCAACGGCAACCTGGCTCAGGGCAAGGCGGTCACGGTCTCCTCCGCGAACGGCCCCTACCCGGGCGCGAACGCGGTGGACGGCAACGCGGCGACGTACTGGGAGAGCGCGAACAACGCGTTCCCGCAGACGTACACGGTGGACCTCGGATCCGCGCAGACGGTCGGACGGGCCGTACTGAAGCTGCCGGCAGGCTGGGAGAAGCGGACCGAGACCGTCGCGGTCTCCGGAAGCACCGACGGGTCCTCCTGGACGTCGCTGGCCGGCGCCACCGGGGTCACCCTCGACCCGGCGACCGGCAACAGCGCGACCGTCCCGCTGACCACCGGAAGTCGTCGATACGTCCGGCTGACCTTCACGGCCAACACGGGCTGGCCCGCCGCGCAGCTCGCCGAGCTGGAGCTGTACGCGACCGGTGGCACCACCACGCCGCCGACCACCCCGCCGACCACGACGCCGCCTCCGGCGGGCAACCTCGCTGCCGGAAAGACGGTCACCGCGACCAGCCAGGCCGACGTCTACACCCCGGCCAACCTGACCGACGGCAACGCCAACAGCTACTGGGAGAGCAGCAGCAACGCCTTCCCGCAGTCGGTCACGGTCGACCTGGGCCAGAGCCGGGCGCTGACCCGGATCGTCGTCAAGCTGCCGCCGGCCGCGGCCTGGGCCACCCGCACCCAGACGCTGTCCGTGCTGGGCAGCACCGACGGCTCGTCCTACGGCACGGTCAAGGCGAGCGCCGGCTACACCTTCAACCCGGCGAGCGGGAACACGGTCACCATCCCGGTGACCGCCTCCGCCCGCTACCTGCGTCTCACCTTCACGGGGAACACCGGCTGGCCGGCTGGCCAGCTCTCCGAGCTCGAGGCCTACGCCTCCTGAGAAGACCCCGCCGGGCGGCCATCCACCAGGTCGCCCGGCGGCCCCCGTAACACCTCTCGAAGGAAAGGTGCGCTCCCGCATGTCCAGATTCAGGCTGATAGCCGCGGCCGCCGCCGCCGGCGTGGTAGCCGCGTTGATGCACGCCCCCGCGGCGCAGGCCGCCGGGCCCAACCTCGCGGCCGGCAAGACCTTCAGCGCCAGCAGCTACACCGACGTCTACCCGGCCGGCAACGCCGGCGACGGCAACGCGAACACCTACTGGGAGAGCAACAACAACGCCTTCCCGCAGTGGCTGCAGGTCGACCTGGGCACGTCCACCCAGGTCAACCAGGCGGTCCTGAAGCTGCCCCCGGCCACCGCCTGGGGCACCCGCACCGAGACGCTGTCGATCCAGGGCAGCACGAACGGCACCTCGTTCAGTGACCTCAAGTCCAGCGCCGGCTACACCTTCAACCCGGCGAGCGGTAACACCGTCACGGTCGACTTCACCGCGGCCAGCGCCCGGTTCGTCCGGCTGACCTTCACCGGCAACACCGCGTGGCCCGCCGGGCAGCTCTCCGAGCTGGAGCTCTACGGCCCGGTCGCCGGGGACAGCCAGGCGCCGAGCGCGCCCGGCAACCTGACCTACACCCAGCCGGCCAGCGGCCAGATCCGGCTGAACTGGTCCGCGTCGACCGACAACGTGGGCGTGACCGGCTACGACGTCTACGCCAACGGCGTTCTGCGGACGAGCGTGGCCGGCAACGTGCTGACCTACACGGACAGCCAGCCGGACTCGGCGACCGTGCAGTACTACATGCGGGCCAAGGACGCGGCCGGCAACGTCTCCGGGAACAGCAACACGGTGACCCGGACCGGCGCGACCGGCGACTCGCAGGCACCGACCACGCCCGGCACGCTGTCCTACACCACGCCGGCCGCCGGGCAGATCCGGCTCAGCTGGGGCGCGTCGACCGACAACGTGGGCGTGACCGGCTACCACGTCTACGCCAACGGCGCGCTGAAGACCACGGTCACCGGGACCACGTACACCGACAGCGTCGCCGACACCGCGACGGTGTCCTACTACGTCAAGGCGCGCGACGCGGCCGGCAACGAGTCGGCGGCCAGCAACACGGTGACCCGGACCGGGGCCCCGCAGACCGGGACCAACCTCGCGGTGGGCAAGCCGATCGAGGCGTCCTCGACGGTCTTCACCTTCGTGGCGGCCAACGCAAACGACAACGACACCGCGACCTACTGGGAGGGCAGCGCGTACCCGGCCAACCTGACGGTGAAGCTGGGCGCCAACGCGACGGTCTCCTCGGTGGTGGTCAAGCTCAACCCGGCCACCGACTGGGGCACCCGGCAGCAGACCTTCGCGGTGCTCGGCCGGGAGCAGTCGGCGTCCGGCTACACCACGATCGTGGGCTCGGCGGCGTACACCTTCAATCCCGCCTCCGGGAACACCGTGACCATCCCGGTCTCCGCGACCACCGCGGACGTCCGGCTCTCCTTCACCGCGAACACCGGCGCGCCCAGCGGCCAGGTCGCCGAGTTCCAGGTGATCGGCACCCCGGCGGTCAACCCGGACCTGACCGTCACCGGCCTCAGCACCTCGCCGGCCGCGCCGGTCGAGACCGACGCGATCACCCTGTCCGCCACGGTCCGCAACGCGGGCACGGCCGCTTCGCCGGCCTCCTCGGTCAACCTCTATCTCGGTACGACCAAGGTCGGCTCGGCCACCGTCGGCGCCCTCGCCGCCGGCGCGTCCACCACCGTCTCGGCGAACGTCGGCGCGAAGGACGCGGGCATCTACGCGGTCAGCGCCAAGGTCGACGAGGCGAACACGATCATCGAGACCGACGACGCCAACAACTCCTACACCAGCCCGTCGAACCTGGTCGTGGCCCCGGTCAGCAGCTCCGACCTGGTCGCCTCGGCGGTCTCCTGGTCGCCGGGCAACCCGTCGGCCGGCAACACGGTGAGCTTCTCGGTGGTCCTGAAGAACCAGGGCACCGCGGCCACCGGCAGCGGCGCGCACGCCGTCACGGTGACGGTCCTGAACGGGTCCACCACGGTCAAGACGTTCACCGGGTCGTACACCGGCACCCTGGCGGCCGGCGCCTCGTCGCCGTCGATCAGCCTGGGCACCTGGACCGCGGTGAACGGCAAGTACACGGTCCGGACCGCGGTCGCCGCGGACACCAACGAGCTGCCGGTGAAACAGGGCAACAACACCAGCGAGAAACCGTTCTTCGTGGGTCGCGGCGCGAACATGCCGTACGACATGTACGAGGCCGAGGACGGCACGGTCGGTGGCGGCGCGGCGGTCGTCGGCCCCAACCGGACCATCGGCGACCTCGCCGGGGAGGCGTCCGGCCGCAAGGCGGTCACGCTGAACCAGACCGGCGCGTCGGTGGCCTGGACCACCCGCAACGCCACCAACACGGTGGTCGCCCGGTTCTCCATCCCGGACGGCACGACCAGCTCGATCAACGTCTACGTGAACGGGTCGCTGAACAAGACCCTGCCGCTCACCTCGAAGTACGCCTGGCTCTACGGCAACGAGACGGCGCCGCAGAACTCCGGCTCCGGGCCGCGGCACATCTACGACGAGGCGAACGTCATGCTGACCGGCTCGTTCCCGGCCGGCAGCACGATCAAGCTGCAGAAGGACTCCGGCAACAGCGGCAGCATCGCGATCGACTTCATCCAGCTGGAGCAGGTCGCGCCGATCGCCAACCCGGACGCCGCGAAGTACGTGGTGCCGGCCGGCTTCGACCAGCAGTCGGTGCAGGCCGCCCTGGACGCGGCCCGGCAGGACAGCACCAAGCTGGGCGTCTACCTGCCCGCCGGTGACTACCAGACGTCGAACAAGTTCCAGGTCTACGGCAAGTCGATCAAGGTGCTCGGCGCGGGACCGTGGTACACCCGCTTCCACACCCCGGAGACGCAGACCGAGACGGACGCCGGCTTCCGGGCCGACGCCACGGCCAACGGCTCGACGTTCGCCAACTTCTCGTTCTGGGGCAACTACACGATCCGGATCGACGGCCCGGGCAAGGTCTTCGACTTCGCCAACGTCGCCAACGTGACGATCGACAACATCTGGGCCGAGCACGTGGTCTGCCTGTACTGGGGCGCGAACACCGACAACATGGTGATCAAGAATTCGCGGGTCCGGAACACCTTCGCCGACGGCGTGAACATGACCAACGGCAGCACCGGCAACCTGGTCGACAACAACGAGTCCCGGGCGACCGGCGACGACAGCTTCGCGCTGTTCTCGGCGATCGACGCCGGCGGCTCGGACGAGATCAACAACACCTTCTCCAACCTGACCAGCCTGCTCACCTGGCGGGCGGCCGGCATCGCGGTCTACGGCGGCTACGCGAACACCTTCAAGAACATCTACATCGCGGACACGCTGTGCTACTCCGGGATCACGGTCAGCTCGCTCGACTTCGGCTACCCGATGAACGGCTTCGGCGCCAACCCGCCGACCGTGCTGGACAACATCTCGGTGGTCCGGGCCGGTGGCCACTTCTGGGGCCAGCAGGTGTTCCCGGCGATCTGGATGTTCAGCGCGTCCAAGGTGTTCCAGGGGATCCGGGTCAGCAACACCGACATCGTCGACCCGACCTACTCCGGGATCATGTTCCAGACCCAGTACATCGGCGGTCAGCCGGTGAACCCGATCAAGGACACGGTCTTCACCAACGTGACCATCACCGGCGCGCAGAAGAGCGGTGACGCCTTCGACGCCAAGAGCGGTTACGGCATCTGGGCGAACCCGCTGCCGGAAGCCGGTCAGGGCCCGGCGGTCGGCTCGGCCACCTTCACCAACCTGACCCTGAGCAACAACTACAAGGACATCGAGAACCCGACGTCCACCTTCACCATCGTCCGCAACTGACCGCTCCCGCGGAACAGCGTGCCCGCGTCCGTCGTCCGGACGCGGGCACGCGCCGCTTCATGGATCACCTTGAGTGGCCGGATTAGGGTCGGGGTATGCAGCCTGACCCGCGGATGGCCCAGCGGCCGCCCGAGCCGACCTGGTGGTGGTTCCTCGTCCCGCTCTTCACCTGCGGTTACGGCACGTTCCTGATGGTGCTCATCGGCGGTCGCCGGCTGCGTTCCCGGTTCCACACCATCGCCGCCTTCGGCTACCTCGCCGCCACGCTCGGGCTCTGCGCCGGCGTCTCGTTCTACAGCTCCAGCCGCAGCCAGGGGCAGCCCGACAGCGAGGGCACCTGGGTGGTGGCGCTGCTGATGCTGATCTACGTGGTCGGCATCGTGCACACCGCGGTCGTCGCGTCCCGGGTCCGCTGGGCGGCGGCGACCGGGCCGACCGGACCGCAGGTGCCGGTGATGCCCTACCCCGTCCCGATGCCGCAGGAGGACCCGGCGCTGGCCGCGGCCCGCTGGCGGGCCCGGCGCCGCGAGGAGGCCCGGCAACTGCAGGCATCCCAGCCGGCGCTCGCCTCCGAGCTGCTGATCGGCCGCCCCGACCTGCCGCACCGGCAGTACGACGACGGTGGCCTGATCGACGTCAACCACGTCTCCGCCGAGTGGATCGCCGGCGGCCTGCAGCTCGACCTGTCGCTCGCCGACCAGATCGTCGCCGCCCGGGAGGCCCGCGGCGGCTTCAGCACCCCCGACGAACTGGTCGTCTACTGCGACGGCATCACCCCGGAGCGCCTCGCCCTGTTCCGCGACCGCCTCATTTTCATCCCCCGCTGAAACCCGTTTCCGGTACGCCCTTAGCGCCCGCCGCGCGGCCGGTCCCGTGGTCGGGCTCTCCGCGAGGCCCGCTCGGGGCCCGGCCCGTGACGCGCTCCCTCTCCCGGCTGGCCCTCACGGGTGTCTGGCCGGTCTTGAGGCACCTGCACAGGCCAGCCGGGACAGGTGGGTCGGTTCCGGCTGCTCGCAGGCGCCTCTGATCGTGGTGTCCGAATCGGTGCGGCCCGGGACGGCAGGGCAACTTCCCAGTCCCCGCCCGCCCAGGGGGGCCTGCCCGAAGACAGTATCGCGCGAAAATGCGGCCACCCGCGGCCGGGCTGTGGACAGCTCGCTGGTGTGGACAACCCGCCACCGCGCCGGCAATGACCATCCTCAGTCGACCGGCAGGGGGCCAGGGGTGTCTCAGCCGCTCTGAGGGACCCGTGAGGCCCAGCCCGGGACCGGGCGGCGCGCAGCGGTCCGGAGCCCGCGCGGGGCTGGGCGGCGCGTAGCCGGTTCGGAGCCCGTGCGGGGCTGGGCGGCGCGCAGTCGGTTCGGAGCCGGCGCGGGGCTGGGCGGCGCGTAGCCGGTTCGGAGCCGGCGCGGGGCTGGGCGGCGCACAGTCGGTTCGGAGCCCGTGCGGCACTGGGCGGCGCGCAGTCGGTCCGGAGTCCGCGCGGGACTGGGCGGCGCGTAGCCGGTTCGGAGCTCGTGCGGGGCTGGGCGGCGCGTAGCCGGTCCGGGCCCGTGCGGGACTGGGCGGCACGTAGCCGGTCCGGAGCCCGCGCGGGACCCGGACGGCGGGTGCTTACGGCGTACCGGAAAGCGGGGTTGACCTAAAGGGTGACGGAGCGGCCGGTGCTGGCGCTGACCCGGGCCGCGTCGAGGACCTCCATGGCGCGCACGGTGTCCCACGGGTCGACCGGGAGCGGGCCGGCGCCGCGGACCGCCTCGGCGAAGGCCGGGTAGAACGAGTCCCAGCGGCCGCGGCAGCTCTCCACCGGGGCGCCGGTCGCGCCGCGCCACAGGTGGCCCCAGCGGTGCTGGTGCTCGACGCCCCAGCGCTCGCCGAGTTTCGCCGGGGTCTTGCCGGCCTTGAGCATCTCCTCCTGGCAGTCCAGCTCGGGGGTGATGAACGTGCCGGCGGTGCCGGTGACCCGGAAACGCGGGCCCGGACCGGCCTGCCGCCAGCTGCCCCACAGGTGCGACTCGACGCCGCTGAGGTGGTGCATGGCCAGGAAGAAGTCGTCGTCCAGCTCGCTCTCGCCGCGCATCTCGGCGTAGACCCGCTGGGCCGGGCCGTGCAGCTGCAACGCCTGGTCGACCAGGTGCGAGCCGAAGTCCAGCAGGGTGCCGCCGCCGGACGCCTTGGGCAGGCGGTCCGGGGCCCAGCGCTCCATCCGCGACTCGAAGCGGCGGATGGTGCCGAGCGAGCCCTTGTCGATCAGCTTCCGGATGGTCAGGAAGTCGGAGTCCCAGCGCCTGTTCTGGTAGACGGTCAACGGGACGCCGGCCGCCTCGGCGCTCTTGACCAGCTCGCGGGAGGTCGGCGCGTCCAGCGTGAACGGCTTGTCGACGACCACCGCCAGGCCCAGCCGGATCGCCTCGAGAGCCAGGTCGGCGTGGGTGGACGCGGGGGTGGAGATGGTCACCGCCTGGACGCCGTCGGCGGCCAGCGCGGCGATCGAGTCGTAGGTCGCGACCCCGGGCAACTGCTCGGTGACCTGCTTGCGGCGCTCGTCGGAAGTGGTGACCACACCGACGAACTCGATGTTCTCCGCGGAGGCGATCAGCGGGGCGTGGAAGATCCGCCCGCCGCTGCCGAACCCCACCAGCCCGAATCGCACCTGCTCGATCATGCCGGAAGTTTTTCATATCGGTTGCGCGGCTGTTGCGGGTGATCCCGCACGTGACTTGTGATGACCGCCGCATGACGCTCGGTCACGAAATGTGGTAGTGAGGCGTTTCAGAGATCGAACGTCGTGCGAATCGCCCGGCCGACCGGACGGAACACCTCGTCGCTCAGCCACCGGCCGGCCGCGGCGATCCCGCGGAACACCGCGCCGACGGTGTAGTGCCAGGTGAACCGGATCGCGATGCCAAGCGGCCGGAGCACGAAGCGGTAGATCATCAGGGACGCCCAGGCGATCGCCCGGCCGATCGGCACCAGCACCCCGTGGTAGACCGCGCGGACGGTCCAGGCGATCGCCAGGCCGATCGGCCGGAGGATCCATCGGTACGACGCGTGCACCGCCCAGACGACCGCGTGCCCGATCGGGGTGAGCACCCAGCGGTAGAGCGCCACCAGCAGCCAGGCGAGCGCGTGCCCGATCGGCGCCAGCACCCAGTTGTAGATCGCCCGCAGCACCGGGGTGAGCAGCCACACGATCGCCATCGCGATCGGCCGGAGCAGCCAGCGCAGCAGCATCCGGAGCACCCAGGCGACCCCGGTGACCAGCGCCGCGACCGCCCAGCGCAGGGCGTGCCAGAGCGGCAGCAGGATCCACTGCAGCAGTTGGCGGAGCAGCCAGAGCAGCGGGACCACCAGGAAGGTGCGCAGCAGCCAGCCGAGCGCCCGGCCGACCGGGACCAGGACGAACCGGTTGACCAGCACGCCCAGCTCCCAGAGCAGCCGGAAGGGGAACACCACGATCAGCGCGATCGCCCGGATCGGGTAGGTGATCCAGTCGGGCGCGTCCGGCCGGTGCGGTGTGGTCATCGGGTGCTCCTCGTTCACAAGCGCCTCACGGTACTGGAACCGATCAAAAGAAAAGCAGGTGGAGCCCCCTGTCGGATGGATGACGACGGCCGTCGAATCGGTGTGCGCCAGGAGAACAATCGCGGCATGGAACCCGCGCAGAAGGAACGTACGCCGTTTTCCGACATCGACGGACTGACCGCCCCGATGTCGGAGATCGTGCTCACCGCGCTGACCGAGATGGGCCGGCACCCGGAGATCCGGCGGGTCCGCCGGACCGGGTTCGACGCGCTCCGCCCGGCGCTCGGCGCGCGGCTGCTGGACGCGGGTTCCGGGAGCGGCGAGATGGCCCGCAAGCTGGCCGCCGAGGTCGGGCCGCGCGGCGAGGTGATCGCGCTGGACTGCTCCGCGGCGATCACCGCGGCCGCGGTCGGCCGGCACGACAACAGCAACGTGCGCTACGTGATCGGCGACGTCGGCGATCTGGACCTGCCGGACGGCTGCGTGGACGGGGTCTGGTGCGAGCGGGTGCTCCAGCACGTGGACGACGCGGAGCGGGCGATCGGCGAGCTGTGCCGGGTGACCCGGCCGGGCGGCCGGATCTGCCTGATCGACACCGACTGGGACTCGCTCGCCTTCGACGGGATGCCGCCCCGGCTCTGGGACAGCGTGTGGCGCTACGCGCGGGGTCACTTCACCCCGCCGGAGCGGAACATGGGCCGGACGCTGCGCCGCCGCCTGGTCGCGGCCGGTCTGTCGAACCTGACCGCGACCCCGGTCACCTGCCTGTTCGGCAGTCCCGAATCGGCGGCGGTGGTGCTCCCGATGGTCAACCCGCGGGTGCCGGTGGACTCCTGGCAGACCCCGCCCGCCCTGCGCGACGAGTGGCTGGCCTGCGTGGCGGCGGCCGGCGCCCGCGGTGACTTCCTCGCCGTCCTGACCATCTGGGTGGTGGCCGGGACGGTCTGATCACCGTTCGATCGGGACCATGCGGTGCAGCAGGCGGTCCAGCGGCATGCTGGCGAACGCGATCCGGACGTCGCTGGAGGCGTACGGCAGCCAGAACCGGCCGTCGTGGACCAGGCCGCCGCAGGAGTAGAGCACGTTCGGCACGTACCCCTCCCGTTCGCTCTCGTCCGGGTCGATCAGGCCGTGCGGGAGGTCGGCGATCACCCGGGACGGGTCGTCCAGGTCGAGCAGCATGGCGCCGATCGCGTACCGGCGCATCGGCCCGACGCCGTGGGTGAGCACCAGCCACCCGGCCTCGGTCTCGATCGGTGACCCGCAGTTGCCCACCTGGATCAGGTCCCAGCCGCGGTGCGGCACCAGCAGCGGCCCGGCCGGCTGCCAGCGGTGCTGGTCGTCGCGGACGGCCAGGCCGAGCGTCTCGCCGTCGGAGCGGCAGAGCGCCATCTTCTTGCCCTTGATGTAGCGCGGGAACAGCGCCATGCCCTTGTTCCGGGCGGCCGGCCCGTGCAGCGCGGTCACCTCGAAGTGCCGCAGGTCCCGGGTGTAGATCACCCGGCCGGCGATGTTGTACCCGTCGTACGCGGTGTAGGTCGCCTGGTACGCCGGCCGCCCGTCCGGGTCGATCACCTGGACGAACCGGGCGTCCTCCATGCCCCGGCTCTCGCTCGGCGTGGCCGGCCAGAGCACCCGCTGGTGCAGCGGCATGGTCGGCGGGAAGGTGACCGCGTAGTCGTCCATCACGATCCGCCGGATCAGGTCCAGCGTCATCGGGGTGGTCGGCCGGGCCAGGATCTCCGGCGGCAGGTGCGAGAGGACGTCCTCGAAGACCTGGTCGTCGTACCGGTCCGGCAGCGTGCCCAGGATGTACGCCGAGCACTCGTTGTCGATGTCCTCGTCGCCGAGCGCGGCGAACAGCTGGTGCTTCATGTGCTTGGCGCCGACCCGCTGGCCGATCGCGAGCGGGCCGTCCCGGTCCTCCAGGCGGATCGCCGCGCCCGGCCCGAGGATCACGCTGCAGAAGCCGATCGACGAGATGTGCCCCTCGCCGATCTGCCGCAGGCTCAGCGCCGCCCGCAGCTCACCCGGCGCCAGGTCGGACTGGTCCGGGTGCGGCACGATCGACGGGTTGCAGAGCGCCGCGGCCTCGACCGAGAACTCGTGGCTGAAGTACGCCCCGATCAGCGTCCGGGCCTGCGGGGACAGCTCGATCTCCGGGGGCACCCGGTGCTGGACCACCTCGTAGTGGTGCTGGAAGGTGGCCAGGACGTCGTGGTGCCGGCCGGAGAAACGGGTCAGCACGTCGTCGAGAAGCGTGCTGATGTCGTTCTCGTCGAGCTGCAGCATCCGCTCGATCATGCAGGCCGTGCGGTTGTGCGTGGCGTGCGCGTCCTCGCCGGGCACGAACAGCTTGATCACCACGCGGCGGCCGTCAGGCGCCATGGTGATGTTGTGACGGGTGATGTCGGTGGTGTTCACGGTTGCTGTCAACCTAGGCCGCCTGACGGTCGGGTCGCGCTCCGATGTGCCAGCGTGCGGGCGTGCTGCAGCGTGGAGACGAGCGCGAGAGTGGATTCGGCTCCTTGGTTCAGATTAGGACCATCAGCCGTCAATCCGTCATAACAACCACAAGTCTCGCTGTCCCACATCACCGTTCCGGTGTCGTTGTCGCCCAGGAACCAGGCGATCGACTGGAAGAGCGGGGCGTCCCAGCGCTCGTCGCCGGTCACCGCGGCCGCCGTGGCGCAGGCGTCCGCGGTGGCCGCCGCCTCGATCGGCTGCTGGTCGTGCCGGTGCCGGGGGACCCCCGGACGCCAGCCGCCGACCGGCACCGTGGAGAGGTGGCCGTGGTGATCCTGCATCTCGCAGAGCCAGGCGAGCATCCGCAGGCCGTCGCCGAGCAACGCCTCGTCGCCGAGCAGGTCGCCGGCCGCGATCACCACCTCGGCCAGCGCCGGGTTGGCGTAGGTGAGTTCGCGTTCCGGCCACACCCACTCCGGGTCGGAGCCGGGCAGGCCGATCACCGTGGCGGCGTCGGCGAGCAGCTCGGCGGCGGCCCGGTCGCGCGGGTCGGCCCGGAGCACCTCGGCGGCGCCCAGGCCGGCGAAGGCCATCGCCCGCGGCCACGGCGAGCGCCGGTGGGCGCCCAGGTGGAAGGCGTACCGGGCCTCGGCGCGGATCCACGGCGCGTGGCTCCGGGCGGCGGCGGTGCCCAGCCCCCACAGCGCCCGGCCCCACCAGTCGCCCAGCGACGGCTCGTCCTGCCAGCGCCGGTCGTAGCTCATCCGGTTGCGGAACGCCCCGTCGGCGCCCTGCGCGTGGGTGAGGAAGGCCAGGTAACGCTCGGCGGCCCGGACCAGCTCGGCGGATGGCCGGGGCTCCCGGCTGGCGACCAGCAGCCCCCGGCTGACGTCGTCGACGCAGTAGCCGTGCTCGCGCCGGGCGATCGCGGTCCGGGCGTGCTCCAGCAGCCCGGTGTCGTCGGAGAGCCGGAGCACGTGGTCGAACCGTGGTTCGGGAACGTCGGTGAGCCGGATCGGCGGCGGGATCAGCCGCAGCGAAAGGCTCATGCCGGGATCGTGGCCGCGGCCAGCGGCGCTCGGTCGGCCAGCAGCCGGCCGGCCAGCGCCTGGTAGCGGGCGGCCACCGCCGGCCAGCGCAGCGTCGGACCGCCGGCCAGTCCGGCCAGTCGTCCGGGCAGCCCCGGCTCGGCCAGCACGTGCCGGATGGCCAGTGCCATCGCCTCCGGGTCCTGATGCGGCACGAGCAACCCGGGGCCGTCGGCGAGCAGTTCCACCGCGTGCGGGAACTCGGTCGCCACCACCGGCACGCCGGCTCCGACCGCTTCGATCAGCACGCCCGAGGTGACCTGCTCGGTGGAGTCGTACGGCAGCACCACCGCGTCCGCCGACCGGATCAGTTTGGACAGCTGGGCCGGCTCCAGGTACGCGTCCACCCACTTCACCGCGTCCGTCACGGCGAGCTCGGCGGCGAGCGCGACCAGCGAGGACCGGTAGACGTCGCCCTGCTGCTCGAGCACCTTCGGATGGGTCCGGCCGGCGACCGTGTAGACCGGCGCCGGCTGCAGGTCGCCGAGCAGGGCCAGGGCCCGCAGCGCCCACTCGATGCCCTTGCCCGGGCCGAGCAGCCCCCAGGTCAGCAGGTTCGGCCGGTCGTGGTCCTCGCGGGGCACCCCGGCGTGGCTGCCGGCGCCGTGCGGGATCACGGTGATCTTGCGGGGGTTCACCGCGTAGTTCGCGGTCAGCCGCTGCCGGGCGGTGTCGGTCATGGTCACCACGGCGGCCGCGGAGTCGGCGATCTGCTCCAGCACCGCGCGCTGCAGCGGGTCCGGGTGGCTGAGCACGGTGTGCAGCACCACGATCGCCGGGATCTTGAGGTCGCGCAGCAGCGGCAGCACCTCGGCACCGGCGTCGCCCGGGTAGATCCCGTACTCGTGCTGGATGATCGCCACGTCGAACCGGTTGAGCGCGGCGGCCGCGGCGCTCCAGCCGCCCGGCGCGTCGGTGTGCCACGTGTGCACGACCCGCGGTGCGGCCCGGTCGAGCGCGATCCCTCCACCGGTGTTGTCCTGGCTGAGCAGGCGTACCACGCCGGATCCCACGGCGGCACCGGGCGTTCCGGCGCTCAGGTGGGTGGCGAGTGCGGCATTGAATGTCGCCAAACCGCATTGGGTGGGGGGATACGTACTCAAAAACCCGTATGTCGCGGGCATGACCTGGGCCTTTCTGCTCTCAGCCGGCTGCCTCCCCGCAGCGCGGGGCGTTCCGGGAAAAGCTCCCGATTAACGCGCAATTCACATTGCGACGTTAACAAGACTTAGCTTTTCAGCTGAGGATTTTTCGGTAAATCGCCAAATATTCATCGACCATCCGAGCGGCCGAGAAGCGTTCCCTGGCTCGCGCGGAACAAACCCCCCGGTCGAGGCTTCCGATCCCCTCGACCGCAGCGACCGCGCCCTCCACCGAGTCGACCAGCCGTCCCGTGACGCCCTCGTCGACCACTTCGGGCATGGACCCCTTCCGGTACGCGATCACCGGCGTCCCGCACGCCATCGACTCCACCACCGACAGCCCGAACGGCTCGGCGAACCGGATCGGGTGCAGCAGCGCCGCGCCGGAGCCGAGAATCGCCCCGCGCTCCTCCGGCCCCACCGAACCGAGGTAGACCACCCGCTCCCCGTCGATCAGCGGCTCCACCTCCGCCTCGAAGAACGCCCGGTCCTGCACGATCCCGCAGATCACCAGCCGCCGGCCGGCCCGCCGGGCGATCTCGATGGCCAGGTCGGTCCCCTTGTCCGGGTGGATCCGCCCGAACAGGATCAGGTCGTCCCCGCCGTCCGGGTGGAACGGCAGGCCGTCGAGGTCCACGCCGTGGTGCACGGTGGCGAGATAGTCCAGATCGGGCGACCGGTCGCTGTCGGAGATGGACACGAACAGCGACTTCGCCCGCCGGTACGCCGGGAGGATGTTCGCCCCGGAGAAGCCGTGCACGGTGGTCAGCATCGGCGCCGCGCAGTGCGCCGAGAACGCCAGCGGCAGCCAGTCCAGGTGGTTGTGGATCAGGTCGAACTCGCCGGAGCGTTCCAGCGCGTGGCTGACGTGGATGGCCTCCCAGACCCGGCCGTCGATCTCGTCGGACTCCTCGTAGCCGGTCGGCACGACGCCGTCCAGGGTGGCCTTGGTGACCGAGTCCAGGGTGGCGAACAGGGTGACGTCGACGCCCCGCTCGGTCAGTCCCTCGGCGAGCAGGCTGGTGATCAGTTCCCACGGGCCGTAGTGCAGCGGGGGAGTGCGCCAGGCGATCGGCCCCAGCAACGCCACCTTCATGACAAAAGCCTAATTTTGGTAATAAACACGTGGTCAGTATGCCTGCCGTTTACCGGGCCCGTTCTCGTGTTAGAGAAGAGCCATGACGGATTCGTGGTGGAAGAAGGCGGTCGTCTACCAGATCTACCCGCGGAGCTTCGCGGACTCGGACGGCGACGGGATGGGTGATCTGCGCGGGATCATCGGCCACCTCGACCACTTGGCCGAACTGGGCGTCGACGTGCTCTGGTTGTCGCCGATCTATCCCTCGCCGCAGGACGACAACGGTTACGACATCAGCGACTACCAGGACATCGAGCCGATGTTCGGCACCCTGGAGATCTTCGACGAGCTGCTCGCCGGGGCGCACGCCCGCGGCATGAAGCTGATCATGGACTTGGTGGTGAACCACAGCTCGGACGAGCACCCCTGGTTCCAGGAGAGCCGCTCGTCCAAGGACAACCCGAAACGCGACTGGTACTGGTGGCGGCCGGCCCGCGAGGGCATGGAGCCGGGCACCCCGGGCGCCGAGCCGACCAACTGGGGATCCGTCTTCGGCGGCCCGGCCTGGGAGTTCGACGAGAAGACCGGCGAGTACTACCTGCACCTGTTCTCCCGCAAGCAGCCCGACCTGAACTGGGAGAACCCGGAGGTCCGGCAGGCGGTCTACGCGATGATGCGCTGGTGGCTGGACCGGGGCGTGGACGGCTTCCGGATGGACGTGATCAACATGATCTCCAAGGTGCTGCCGCTGCCGGACGGCCGGCTGTCGGCCGGATCCGCCTACGCCGACGGCTCGGCCGGGTTCATCGGCGGTCCCCGGCTGCACGAGTTCCTCCAGGAGATGCACCGGGAGGTCTTCGCCGGCCGGGAGGGGCTGCTCACCGTCGGCGAGATGCCCGGGGTCACCGTGGAGGAGGCGATCCTGCACACCGACCCGGACCGGCACGAGGTCGACATGGTCTTCCAGTTCGACCACGTCTGGGTGGACCGCGGGCCGGACCCGTGGCTGCTGCAGCCGCTGCAGCTGACCAAGCTGAAGGCGATCCTGGGCCGCTGGCAGGCCGGGCTCGCCGAGGCCGGGTGGAACAGCCTCTACTGGAACAACCACGACCAGCCCCGGGTCGTCTCCCGCTACGGCGACGACTCGCCGGCGTACCGGGACGCCTCGGCCAAGATGCTCGGCACCGTGCTCCACCTGCACCGCGGCACGCCCTACGTCTACCAGGGCGAAGAACTCGGAATGACGAACTACCCGTTCGGCGGGATCGAGGACTTCCGCGACATCGAGGCGCTCGGGCAGTACAAGCAGGCCCTGGAGCTGGAGGGCCGCACCCCGGAGGAGGTGCTGACCGTGCTCCGGGCGCGCGGCCGGGACAACGCCCGCACCCCGATGCAGTGGGACGACAAGCCGCACGCCGGCTTCACCACCGGCACCCCGTGGCTGCCGGCCAATCCGAACTACCCGCAGATCAACGCGGCCGCCCAGCGGGCCGACCCGGACTCGGTGTTCCACTACTACCGGCGGCTGATCGAGCTGCGGCACACCGAACCGGCGGTCGCCGAGGGCGACTTCACCATGCTGCTGCCGCACGACGAGCGGCTCTACGCCTTCACCCGCCGCCTCGGCCACACCGAACTGCTGGTGATCGGCAACTTCACCGGCGACACGGTCCAGGCGGAGATCGACGACGCAGCCGCCTGGTCCGGCGCCGAGCTGCTGCTCACCAACCTGCCACCCGGGCCCTCGGCCGCATCCGCGCCGTCGCCCGCGGCCTCATCCTCGGCCTCGGCGGAGTCGCTGACGCTGGCTCCGTGGCAGGCGGTGGTCTACAAGCGCACCGTCTAACCGCGGCCGGTCGTGACCGGGTGGCATCGGCATGCGGCCGGTCGCGGTTCGCTGTCCGCTTCCGGCCGCTGTCCGACTCTTGCGGTACGCCCGCAGCACCCGTGACTCAGCCGGTGATGGCCGGCCAGGCGTAGCCCAGCAGGGCGAAGGCCGCCCCGAGCAGCGCCAGGCTGAAGCCGCGGCTGGGGATCGGCAGCGCGGCGAGGACCAGCAGGATCACCGCGATGAGATAGAAGACGCCCTGGATGGACATGGAAGCTCCTCGAAACCGTGGGGATGGGGCGGCGACGCTTTACCCCACGGCTTCGCGGCGCTAAACCGCCCGTCCACGGTGGTGCCGGCTCGCGACCGGCCGGGCCCCGATGCGCCCGGCAAATCGAGCCTTTTTCACAGAAATAGCCACAAGCCACTCCCGCCCCCGGCAAGGTGGCAGATGGTCGCCGGTTCGCTCCCGAATCGACCCCTTCCGCCGGTGGCCGGGGAGTTTTGCATGCGCCGGAACCGCCTTGTCACCGCGATGGTCGCGGCCACCCCGGCGATCGCCCTGGCGATCGTCGGTCTCGCCCCGGCTGCCGCGCCGCCGCTCCTGCAGACGTTCGCGCTGACCGGCGGGATGCGGCTGGTCGCGGAGACCGGCAGCCAGGCCGCCGTGCTGCCGGAGCGGCACACCAAGCGGTTCAGCCTGGTCGGCGTGACCTGGGACGATCCGCGCGCGACGGCGACCGGGACGATCGAGGTGCGGACCCGGCCGGTCGGCGGCCGGAGCTGGACGCCGTGGCAGGTGCTGGAGACCGACGCGCCGGACGAGTCCGGGGGCACCGAGGGCCCCGGGGTTCGCGGCGCCAGTGACCCGCTCTGGGTCGGACCGTCGAACGGCGTGCAGGCCCGGGTGATCGCCGCCGGCGGGGTGTCGGCGCTGCCGGCCGGCCTGCGAGTCGACCTGATCAACCCGGACGCCTACGAACCGGAGAAGACCGGGCCGGAGAAGGCCGGGCCGGACAAGGCCGGGCCGGAGAAGACCGAGCCGGGCGAACCGCAGGGCACCCGGCTGGAGAAGACGACGATGGTCCCGGCCGCCCTGACCAAGCCCCGCCGGACCGCCGGCGTGGAGATCCCGCCCCGCCCGGTGCCCAAGCTGATGACCCGGGCCGCCTGGGGCGCGAACGAGAAGATCGTCAAGGAGGCGCCCAGCTACACCGGCCCGGTCGAGGTGTTCTTCGTGCACCACACGGCGACCGGCAACGGCTACAGCTGCCGGACCTCGACCAGCGTGGTCCGCGGCATCGAGGCCTACCAGGTGAAGAGCAAGGGCTGGAACGACATCGGCTACAACTTCCTGGTCGACAAGTGCGGCACCGTCTTCGAGGGCCGGCGCGGCGGGGTGACCCGCAACGTGCTCGGCGCGCACACCCTGGGCTTCAACACCAACGCCAGCGCGGTCGCGGTGATCGGCGACTACCGGGCCGCCACGCTCTCCTCGGCGGCCCGGCTGTCGGTGGCCCAGCTGGCCGCGTACAAGCTGGGCGCGCACGGCAACGCGCCGGCCGGCCGGGTGGTGGTCACCTCCGGCGGCGGCCCGAAGTACAAGGTGGGCCGCCGGGTGACGCTGAACCGGATCTCCGGCCACCGGGACGCCGGGCTGACCGAGTGCCCGGGCAACGCCCTCTACGCCCAGCTCCCGGCGATCCGGCGGCTGGCCGGCGCCGGCCCGAGCGGGCTGCACGTGGCCAAGGTGTCCCGCGCCTGGCTGTGGTCCGGGACCTACTGGACCACCGGGCGGCTGGTGCCGCTCTGGGACCTGGCCACCTCGACCCGGATGATCAACCGGTTCGACGTCTACGTGGACGGCCGGCTGGCGTTGTCCCGGGCCAACTGGACCCGGCTCGGCGAGCTGAGTCTCGCCCCCGGCGCGCACACCGTGGCGATCCGGGCGGTGCACCTGTCCGGCCGGACCGCGACCGTCTCGATCCCGGTGGTCGCCGACGTGACCCCGCCGGACTTCACCACGCTGCCGCAGGCCGACCTGACCGCCGGGACGGTCGGCCCGAGCACGCCGGTCCGGCTGTCCTGGACCGCCACCGACCCGGCCGGGCTGCGCGGGGTGCAGGTCAGCGGGCGGAGCGAGGCGTTGCTGGGCGGAAGCATCCGCAGCGTGACCGGCACGGCGCCGATCGGTGTCGCGAGCAGCTGGACGGTGACCGCGACCGATCATGCGGGTAACCGCCGGGAGGCGACGCTCGGGCGTACCCCGCAGGTGTTGCAGGAGACCGAGGCGACGCGGACCGGGAGCTGGCGGGCCTCCTCGGACACCGGTCACCTGGGCGGCGCGGCGGCCTCGGCCGCCACCGCCGGCTCCACCCTGACGTGGACCTTCACCGGCCGCTCGGCGGCCCTGGTGGTGGGCCGCACGACGACCACCGGCCGGGTGAAGGTCTTCGTCGACGGGGAGTTCCAGGGGTACGTCGACACCCGCGCCACCGCCCCGCTGTACCGCCGCGCGGTGTGGACCAGGTCGTGGCCGGACAGCGGGTCGCACACCGTGCGGGTGGAGCCGGAGGGCACCGCCGCCCGTCCGAAGGTGATCATCGACGGGCTGGTCTACCTGGACTGACCGGCCGGGGTGAGCAGGCCGTAGTCGCGCAGCGTGATCGCCTCGGCCTTGCCGAACTGCTTGGCCAGCAGCTGCCGCATCGGCCACCGGGTCATCATCGACATGGACGTGGCCCGGGCGCGGATCATCAACCGGGAGTGCGGGGCGAGCCCGGCCGCCCCGCCCGGCGGCAGTTCCAGCCCGGCCGCCACGTAATCGGCCATGGTCTCCTGGTACGCCGCGAAGGCCCGCTCCGGATCGGTCCCGGTGGCCAGCTCACCGGCCAGCACGTAGGCGCCGACCAGGCTCATGCTGGTGCCCAGCCCGGCCAGCGGCGACCCGCAGTAACCGGCGTCGCCGACCAGTGCGACCCGGCCCCGCCACCACCGCTTCACGTGCACCTGGTTGATCGAGTCGAAGAAGAAGTCCGGCGCGTCCGGCATCTGCCGCAGCAGCTCCGGGACCTTCCAGCCGGCGCCGGCCAGCCGCTCGGCGACCACCCGGCGCTCCTCGTCCGGGGAGAGCCGCTCGTAGCGGGCCTGCGGCTCCCGGAAGCCGAGGTGCGCCTTGGCGGTGCCGCCGCGCTCCGGGCGCAGGCCGGCGACCACTCCCGGCTCGTTGTACATCAGGTACCAGTTGTCCAGGTCGCCGGGATCGGTGACGGTGAAGTAGGCCGAGTAGAGGCCCAGGTACTTGAGGTGGTCCGACTCCGGGCCGAAGGCCAGCGAGCGGACTCCGGAGTGCACGCCGTCGGCGCCGATCACCAGGTCGTACCGTTCCCGCAGGCCACTGGCGAAGGTCACGTCGACGCCGGCCGGGTCCTGGTCGAGCGCGGTGATCCGGTCGCCGTACCGATAGTCGGTGAAGCCCGCGGTCGCGTCCCGCAGCACCTCGGCGAGATCGCCCCGGGCGATCTCGATCTCCGCGACGATGCCCTCGCCGCCGAACGCGTCGGCGGGCATCCGGCCCATCGGCCGGTTCCTCGCGTTCACCAGCATCCAGCCGCGCTCGTCCACCTGGCGGTCCCGGATCGCCTCGCGGACCCCCATCCACTCGACCACCTGCCGGGCCACGCCGCGGATGTCCACCGCGTGCCCGCCCGGGCGGGGCGCCCGGGACTTCTCCACCACGGTCACCTCGGCGCCCGCCCGGTGCAGCCAGAACGCGCTGGCCGGTCCCGCGATGCTGCTACCGGAAATCAGAACCCGCATCTCCCCGCTCCTCTGCGTACCCTGTATATCGATGTACTAGGGACGGTAGGACGCGCCCGGCGAGAAGGCGAACCGCACTAGTACGGGAGGGCGGGTGTACTAGGTGGACGCGGCGTACACGAAGATCGTGGCGGCGATCCGGGAGATGATCGAGGCGGGCGAGCTGCGGCCGGGGGACCGGGTGCCGTCGGCCCGGGCGATCACCCGCGAGTGGGGCGTGGCGATCGCCACCGCGACCAAGGCGCACGCCGCGCTGCGCGAGGCCGGCCTGACCGTGGCCCGCCCCGGCGTCGGCACCGTGGTCGCCGGCCCGGCCCCGCGCCGGGACACCGACCTGAGCCGGGAGCGGATCGTCGCGGCCGCGATGACGATCGCCGACCGGCACGGCATGGCCGACCTCTCGATGCGCCGGATCGCCGCCGAGCTGGACGTCGCCACCATGTCGCTCTACCGGCACGTGCCCAGCCGGGAGGACCTGGAGCTGGCCATGATCGATGTGGCGCTCGGCGAGCTGCGGGTGCCGCCGCGCTACTCCGGCGACTGGCGGGCCGACCTGGAGGGCTGCGCCCGCGGGCTGTGGGAGATCTTCCAGCGGCATCCGTGGCTGGGCGTGACCATGTCGCTGACCCGGCCGCAGATGACGCCGAACGCGATGCGGCTGGGTGAGCTGATCATGGGGGCGCTGGCCCGGACCCGGCTCGGCGTGACCGACCGGATGCTGGTCGAGGTGCTGCTGTTCAGCTTCATCCGCGGGGTGGCCAGCGCGCTGGAGCCGGAGGCCGTCGCCCGGCGGGACACCGGCCTGACCGACGACGAGTGGATGGACTCCCAGGAGGACGCGTTCCGGCGGTTCCTGGAGTTCCAGCCGATGCCGAACTTCACCGAGCTGTTCCTGCACACCCCGGACTTCGAGTTCGACCTCGGGGTGCTCTTCGAGTTCGGGCTGGCCCGGTTCCTGGACGGGATCGAGGTGTGGATCGGCTGAGCCGGCACGCGGCCCCGCCCAGGAACCTCACCGAGAGACTGCTGCCGAGCACCCGGTGATCGCTGACGGCACGGTGCCGCGCACGCCGGCCTGCTGAGCGGGGCCAGGGGCTGAGCTGCTCGGAACCGAGCGGGTGGCGGAGATCGCACTGCGCGCCGTCGATGCGGCGGGCGTGGTTGACAGACCGCCCGGCGCGGGCTCGATACGGTAGTCCTGTGTCTCAGATCCCGTGGTGGGGACTGCCCCTGGTGGCTGCCGTGTTCGCCCTGGCCGGCGCCGCGGCGGTGCGGATCGTCGCCGCCCGTGACAACGATCTGCTGAGCCGCCGGCGGCGCACCCGCCGGTGGTATGAGGAGCGCACCGCGGCCTATGTGCAGCTGCTGGCCGCGTTCGAGCGGGCCACGGTGCGGCTGCGGGCGAGCTTCGAGGCGGGGGAGAAGCCACCGGGGGTGCTGGCCTATGTCGACGAGATCGGCCCGGCGCTGATGCCGGTGCGGTTGCTCGCCTCCGGGCCGGTGCGCAGCGCGGCCCTCGCCGTGCACCTGCAGCTGGAGCGGCTGCACAGCCAGATGAACCCGGCCAATGTCACCGGGGTGCGCCCGGAGACCCACTTCCGCGAGCTGCTCGCCCAGGTGCCGCTGGTGATGCAGGAGTTCGAGGCGGCCATCCGGGAGGAGCTGGGCATCCGCGAGACGCCACCCCCGCACACGTTGAACGGCAGCGCGCGGAGCCGCCGCCTGCCCCGCTGGGCCGCCCTCACCCCGTCCGACACCGACCGCAAGTAGGCGGGGCTCGCCGTCCCCGCGATCCCACCGTACGCCTTCAACAGTGGGAATGCGCTTTCCTGTGGGATGAGAAACCGGCACTGCCCCCTGGCCGGAACGCCCTCACATCGGGCAGGATCGAAGGGTGACCGATCACCGTGCTCCGCTCGATCCTGTCTCCTCCGCCATCGTCGAGAGCGGCATCGTCGCGATCCTGCGCGCCCCGACCGCCGGCGCCTTCGCCGCCGTCGCCGACGTGCTGGTGTCCGCCGGCATCACCGCGATCGAGGTCACCCTGACCTCGCGGGGCGCCCTCGACGCGATCTCCGGCCTGCGCCGCCAGCTCCCGGCCGGCACGGTCATCGGCGCCGGCACCGTCCTCACCCCGGACGACGCCAAGGCCGCCGTCGACGCCGGCGCCGCGTTCCTGGTCTCGCCGGTGCTGGACACGCTGGGCGGCCAGTCCGTGCCGTGCTATCCGGGCGCCTACACGCCGACCGAGGTCTTCGCCGCCCACCGCGCCGGCGCCCCGCTGGTCAAGCTCTTCCCGGCCGGCGGTCTCACGCCGACGTACCTGAAGGATCTCCGCGGCCCGCTGCCCCAGGTCCGCATCCTGCCCACCGGCGGCATCGGCCTGGACGACATCTCCGACTGGCTGACCGCCGGCGCCGCCGCCGTCGGCCTCGGCGGCCCACTGATCGGCGACGCCGCCACCGGCGGCAGCCTCACCGCCCTGGCCGCCCGAGCGAAACACGCCGTCGACGCCGTCACCTTCGCCCGCTCATGACCACCCCCTCCGCCCCCCTTCCGCCCGTGCCGTCCACTGCGCGCCCGCTCGCCCCCGCCGCCACCACACCGGGCGAGCGCGACGAGCCCGCTCCGGGGGAGCGGCCAGGCTCAGGCGCTGACGGCGGCCTCTTCACGTTCGGTGAGGCGATGGGCATCTTCGTCGCCGAGGGGATCGGAACCCTGGAGCACGCCCGCGGTTTCACCCTGGCGGTCGGCGGCGCGGAGAGCAACGTCGCGGTCGGCGTGGCCCGCCTCGGCGGCTCCGCCACCTGGCTGGGCCGGCTCGGGCCGGACTCCACCGGCGCGCTGATCGCGGGCCGGTTGCGCGCCGCCGGTGTCCGGGCGATCGCCGTACCGGACCCCGCCCCCACCGGCCTCATGCTGCGTTACCGCCGGTCCGCCCAGTTCATCCACGCCGACTACCACCGCGCGGGCAGCGCCGGTTCCCGGCTCACCCCGGCCGACCTGCCGCTGTCCGAGCTGGAGCGGGCCGGGATCCTGCACGTCACCGGCATCACCCCGGCTCTCGGCGACACCGCCCGGGCCACCGTCTTCGCCGCGGTGGAGGCCGCCCGAGCCGCGGGCGTCCCGGTCTCGCTGGACGTGAACTACCGCGGCAAACTCTGGTCCCGCTTCGACGCCGCCCCGGTCCTGCGTGACCTGGTCGCCTTGGCGGACATCGTCTTCGCCGGCCCGGACGAGGCCGCCATCTTCCTGGACGCCACCGACCCGGTCGACGGCCTGGCCAAGCTGGGGCCCGCCGAGGTCATCGTCAAGGACGGCGCCCGCGGCTGCGCCGCCCTGATCGACGACGCCCGGCACACCTTGCCGGCGCTCCCGATCACCGCCGTCGACCCGGTCGGCGCCGGCGACGCTTTCGTAGCCGGCTACCTCGCCGACCGCCTGGCCGGCGCCCCTGCGGCCCAACGCTTGCAGACCGCCATCACCGCCGGCGCCTTCGCCGTCACCGTCCCCGGCGACTGCGACAACGCGCCCACCCGAGCCGACCTGGCCGCCCTGTCCGGCTCCGACATCAACCGCTGACCCTCACCGGCGCAGGCCCGCTCGGGTCCGGATCGCATGCTCCCGCGCGGGCCGAAGACCGGCATCAACCGCGAAAGCCACCATTCAAAGGCACATATACGCAGGCCCAGCGGGGTGCGGATCGCATGCTCCCGCGCGGGCCGAGGGCGGGGATCTGGCCGCTGCGCGTCCAGAACGATCCCCGCCCTCTTCACTGTCCGCGGCCCCTTCCGGAGATCAGCCCCCACGTCTTCCAGGGAAGGACTTTCGTGCCAGTGGCGCGGGAAACCGGACCGGGTCGAGGCCCAGCCGATCCCGGGAGTCGCGGCCGGGCGCCGACCCGGTCCGGCCTCGCGCGCCCGCGAGGAAGGCCGCCGCGCGGCAGGGCAGAGTCGAAGCACTGGCCCCGGAGGAGACGGCCCCGCGGCTGGACGGGAATGCGCAGCGGGCGTGCGGGGAGGGGTTGGGGTTCCGGCGATCGTGGCCAGCCGCGGGCGTCGCCCTGGAGGGCCGGGCGTTCTGGACGCGCCAGCGGCCAGCCCGGCCCGGAAGGGTCCCTGGCGGGAGCGACGATCAGTGATCAGCGCGGATCCGAGTCCGAAGGTGTGCATCGCCTGGGCGACAGCCGCAGGTGAGGCGTTGTTCGTGCCAGTCGTGATTGGAGCCGCGGCCAGCGGGTAGGCAAAAGAGCAGCGGCACATTCGTCTATGTCGAGGAGGCCGTGATGCAACCTACGCCGTTCACTCCGTGGTCCTGGCGGGATCCGGCGAGTCTTTCCGGCACGAGTCAGCCGGCGGACTCCGACGTGGTCGACGACGCCGGGCGGGTCGGCGTGGACCTGGTCGATTACAAGGTCGAGGCGACCGATGGGCATATCGGTTCCATCGACCGGGCCAGTTACGACGTCGGTGGCGCCTATCTGGTGGTGGACACCGGGCCGTGGATTTTCGGCCGCAAGGTGCTGCTGCCGGCGGGCACGGTGCAGAACGTCGACCACAACGACCGCAAGGTCTATGTGGACCGGACGAAGGAGCAGATCAAGGATTCTCCGGAGTACGACAAGGAGACCTTCGAATCGGCTTCGTACCGGCAGCAGGTCGGCGATTACTACACCGGCAGCTATCGGGATTACCCGCACTGATCGCGGATGATGCCAGCCGCCTCGCCCGAACCCCCGCGGGCGGGGCGGCACTATGTCCGGCCCCGGCCGGATGACGGATCGAGGGCGACGAAATCGGACAGCCGGGCCGCCGCGGTCAGCATCGCCTGACCCCGCCCGATGAGCCGCGCCCGCCAGTCGGTGAGTGAGACGGCCAGCGCTTCCGGGCTGCCCGCGGTCCGCACCTGATCGAGCACGGTGGCGATGTGCGGCAGCCCGTAACCACCGCGCCGGAGCAGATGGGCCAGGTCAGCGTCGCGGACGTCGTCGGCCGAGTAGAGCCGCTGGTGGCTGACCCGGTCCCGGGCCGGCACCAGGATCCCGGCCTGCTCCCATTTGCGCAGCGTGGCCGGCGTGACCCCGAGCCGGTGGGCGAGCGCGCCGACCGGAAGCGGACGCGCCGCCCGGGGAGCGTCACCTTTCTTCAGGACGTCGGTGGCGGCCTCGACGGCGGTCAGCGTTTCCCGGTCCCGGATCAGCCGGGCATGCCCCGCGTCGATGGTGGCAAATGCGGTTTCCAGGTCGCCGGCGAGCACGGCGCGCATGATCACGGCGGCCGGCCCGTGGCCGTACGCGAGAGCCAGCGCGAGAAAAGCGCCCACCGCGGCCATGTGCGCCTCGCCGTAGGCGCGATATCCGGTCGATGTCCGCTCGGCCGGCGGAATCACCCCGTCCCGCTCGTAGTTCCGGATCGCCTGGGCGGACAACCCGTGCCGCCGGGCGAGGTCCACCGGGCGGAAACTGGTGCGTTGAGACTTCGGCATACCTGTCCTGGGCGATCAGCGGTGAAACCTTCACAGGGCGACTCAACGATACGGTAAAGGTCATGGGAATCGACCCGCTCGACGCGCTGACCGACCGCATCGCCGGCCTTCCGGACGTCACCGCCGTCATCGCCGGTCCCGGCACCGGCGCCCCCGAGGCCGCCTGGGGCGACCGTTTCTTCTTCGTCGGCGACGAGCGGATGCGCCCGTTCGCCACGATCGTCGTGCGGGATGTCCCCGGCTTCGACGAGCGTTCCGGCCTCCACCGTCCCGGCGTCTTCCGGCTCAATGTCGAGCTCGGCAGAGCCCGATTCCGGACCCTTTTCGGATATGGCCCGGAGCAGTTCGCCGCACACCAGTCGACGATCGACTTCACCGTCGCCGGGCAGTGGTTCCCGCACCCGGTCTACGCGGTCCAGGGCTGGGGCTCGATGATCAACCCGGATCCGGCGGACGTCCTGCCGCTGATCGAGCGGGCCCGCGACCGTTCGGCGGCCCGCCGGCGGCGCTGACCGGATCGTTCCGGGAGCGGGCTGGATGGTGCCTGTTCCGGCGGCCCGGCGGCGCGTTCGATGGAGGCATGACCGAAGCTCTGATCGTCATCGACGTGCAGGAATCGTTCCGGGCGCGGCCGCTGTGGGAAACCGTCAACAATCCGGACGTCGTGCCGAACGTCCAGCGGTTGGTGGACCACGCCCGCACCACCGGGCGAAGCGTGATCTGGGTGTTGCACTCGGAGCCGGGCAGCGGCGGCACCTTCGACCCGGCCAACGGCTTCGTCCGGCTGATGGCGGAGCTGACCCCGGCCGACGGCGAGCCCGTCCTGACCAAGACCGTGCACAACGCCTTCACCGGCACCGACCTGCAGCATCGTCTCACCGTGGCGGGTGTCCGCGGGGTCACCGTCTGCGGCCTGCGCACCGAGCAGTGCGTCGAGACGACCGCCCGGGTCGCCTCCGACCTCGGCTACGACGTCACCTTCGTCACCGACGCCACCGCCACCTTCCCGATCCCGCACCGGGACGCCCCCGAGGACCGGAGCGTCGCCGAGCTGCTCGCCGACCCGCGTACGCTGGCCGCCGAGGACGTGGTGACCCGCACCGAGTACGCGCTGGCCGGCCGGTTCGCCACGATCGCGACGGTGGCCGAGGTCGAGAAGGGATGACCGGATCGTGAGCATGGTGGTCTTCGTGCTCACCCCGCAGATCCACCTGCTCGACCTGGCCGGCCCGGCCCAGGTCTTCTCCACCGCGCCGGGATACTCGCTGCGCTACGTCGCCGAGTCGCCGAGCGTCCCCACCTGGCAGGGCGTCGTCCTGCAGGCCGAGGTGGACTGGCCCGCGCTCACCCCGGACGACCTGGTGATCGTTCCGGGGTGGCGCACCGGTTTCGGCTTCTTCGGCCCCGGCACGCTGGGCCGGCTGCGCGAGCATCACGCCGCCGGCGGCACGGTGGCCAGCGTCTGCTCCGGCGCCGACGCGCTCGGCCGGGCCGGGCTGCTCGACGGCCGCCGCTGCACCACCCATCACGACCTGCAGGAGTCCCTGTCCCGCAGCCATCCGCGGGCCACGGTGATCCGCGACGTGCTCTACGTCTCGGACGACCGGGTGGTCACCTCGGCCGGTATCGCCAGCGGCATCGACCTGGCCCTGCACCTGGTGGCGCAGCGGCACGGCCCGGCGGTGGCCGCCGGAGTGGCCCGGGAGATGGTGGTCTACGCCCGGCGCAACGGCGACGAGCGGCAGGCCAGCGCGATGCTGCGGCACCGCGACCACCTCAGCGACGTGGTGCACCGGGTCCAGGACCGGATCGACGCGGCGTTCGCCGAGCCGCTGCCGCTGACCGAGCTGGCGGTCGGCGCCGGGGTCAGCGAACGCACGCTGACCCGGCTGTTCACCGCAGCGACCGGCCGTACCCCGCTGCGCTACCAGCAGCTGTTGCGCCTGGAACGGGCGGAGTACCTGATCGGGCACGGGGTCACCGTGGAGGCGGCGGCGCGCGCGGTCGGTTTCGGGGACGCGAGAATGCTGCGCAGGCTGCGATCAAGGACGGTGTGATGCTGCGCGGGGTGCTCTTCGATCTGGACGGCACGCTCGGTGACCACGACGGCTCGGTGCTCACGGCGCTGACCGCCTGGCTGCCCACGGTCGGGATGACCGCCGACCCGGCGATGGTGGAGCGCTGGCACACGGTCGCCGAGACGCACCTGGCCGCCTGGCGGCGGCGCGAGATCGATTTTCCGGAGCAGCGCCGGCGACGGCTGCGGGACTTCGGTTTCGCCGGCCCCGACGCGGCGCTGGACGACGTCTTCCGCGGCTATCTGGTCGAATACCAGAACGCCTACCGGTCCTACGACGACGTGGCCGAGGCATTGGCCGCCGTCGACCAGGCCGGCCTTCGCGTCGCGGTGCTCACCAACGGTTCGGCGGCGCAGCAGAGGGCGAAACTCGCCCGGATGGGCCTGGCCGATCTCGGGCCCGTGTGGACTCCCGACGATCTGGGGATGGCCAAGCCCGATCCGGGTGCGTTCAGCGGGGCGGTCGCCCGCTGGGGCCTGCGGCCGGAGGAGACGCTCAGCGTGGGGGACAGGCACGATCTGGACGTGCTGGCCGCGCGGTCGGCCGGGCTGCGGGCGGTGCATTTGGACCGGCTGGGCGCCGGTCCGGCGGGCGAACCGCACCGCATCCGCTCCCTGCGCGAGCTGGCCGGCCACTTGTAGGTGACGGTGGCGCTGGTGAACTCGCGACGAGGTCGCCGTCCAGGGTGCCTAGGGTGTGGCCGGGCCGGAAAGGATGCCGGCCGGCCCGACGGTCTTGTGGACCGGTCCGCCGGTCCGCGACAGCCGTTGCCCGGAGCCGCCCCGGCGCAGCGCGACGATCTCCGCGGCGATGCTCACCGCGGTCTCCTCCGGGCTGTGCGCGCCCAGGTCCAGGCCGATCGGCGAGCAGAGCCGGTCCAGCTCCGGCTCGGTCAGCCCGGCCTCGCGCAGCCGGGCCAGCCGGTCCTCGTGGGTGCGCCGGGAGCCCATCGCGCCGACGTAACCGACGTCCAGGCGCAGCGCCAGCTCCAGGGTGGGCACGTCGAACTTCGGGTCGTGGGTGAGCACGCAGAGCACGGTCCGGTCGTCGATCCGGCCGGCCTCGGCCTCGGCGGCCAGGTAGCGGTGCGGCCAGTCGACCACCACCCGGTCCGCCCCGGGGAAGCGGCGTTCCGTCGCGAAGACCGGCCGGGCGTCGCAGACCGTCACGTGGTAGCCGAGGAAGCCGCCGATCCGGGCGACCGCGGCCGCGTGGTCGGTGGCGCCGAAGACCAGCATCCGCGGTGGCGGCCGGAAGACGATCGTGCCGGTCTTCCCGACGGTGTACCCGGCAGCGATGTCGAGCGCGATCTCTTCGCCGGCCTCGACCGCTGCCACCAGCACCGGTAGATCGGGAAATGTAGCCTTGTCCACTCGCCCGACCGTCACCTCGATCGTCCCGCCGCACGGCAGACCGGCCTCGAGCGCCAGATCGTCGGTCACCCCGAAACTCGCCGTGCGGAATCGGCCGGTCCGGGCCACCTCCCGGCACAGCTCGTAGACCGCCGCCTCCACGCACCCGCCGGACACGCTGCCGACCGCCACGCCGTCCGGCCCGACCGCCATCGCCGCGCCCACCTGCCGCGGCGCGCTCGCCCAGGTCCCGGTCACGATCGCCAGCCCGGCCGGCTGCCCCGCGGACCACCAGCGCAGCAGATCGGCGAGCACGTCACGCATCGAGATCTCCCGGACGGTCCAGATCGGTGTCGTCGGCGACGTCGCCGACCTCGACCACCAGTACCTCGTGCGCGCGCAGGTAATCCCGTGCGCCCCGATCGCCGGTCGCGACCGCCGCCACACCCGCCCAGTGCTCCCGCCCGAGCAGCACCGGGTGCCCGCGCCGCCCCCGGTAACCACCCATCGCGCACGCGTCCGGCGCCGCGTGCGCGATCACCCGGCGCACCGCCGCATCGGTCACGCCGGGCATGTCGACCAGCAGGACCACCGCCGCGCCGACGCTCTCGTCGCTGCTCAGCGCGGCCAGCCCGGCCCGCAGCGACGAGCCCATGCCGCTCGCCCAGTCCGGATTGACCACGGTCTCCGGCAGCTCCGCCCGGCTCCGGACCTCCTCGGCGCGGGCGCCGAGAACCACCAAGGTCCGTCCACAGCCGGCCCGCTGCAGGGTCCCGGCCGCGTGCTCCACCAGGAGCCGATTCCGGTACGCGATCAGCGCCTTGGGCATCCCGTAGCGACGCCCCTCCCCGGCGGCGAGCAGCAGACCGGCCGTGATCATTGCCCGAGCCTAGGCATGCTCTGTTACAGGAACCCGCGCACGGCGGCGATCGGCAGCGCCGTCCGGGGGTGATAGGCGGCCCGCCACAGCCCGCCGTGCGCCGCCGCGACCGTCTCGTCCCGCCACGCCGCCGGATCCGCCGCGCGCGGTTTCCGCAGCTGGTGGACCATCAGCACGGCCATCAGCCGGCTCGCCACGGCCGGGTCGAACACCTCGACGTCGAACAGGTGCGCGCCGGCGTACGCCGCCTTGAGCAACCGGTTGCGCAGCACCGACCGGGTCCGGGTCGGCGGCGCCACCGCGAAGCTGACCAGCCCGTCCCGCCGCGCCAGGGTGGCCCGCCAGCGGTGGATCCGCTTCGCCAGCGCGTAGTTCGGCCCCTGCTGCGGGACCAGGCTGTCGTTGATCCCGGGCGAGACCGGCACCGGATAGTTCGGCAGCAGCAGGCGGCCACCGGAGAGCGGGGTGGTCAGCCGGGCCCGGCGGGTGCGCGCGTCGTACCGGCTGCGCGCCTGGTGGACGGCCTCGGCCGGGACCGCGTACACGTCGGTCGGGGTGGCCAGCACGGTCAGCGCGGTGTCCGGCCGCTGCTGCCGGACGTGCACCGACAGGGCGTCCACCGCGGCGGCCAGTCGGGGGTACGCGTTGCCCGGCGCGTACCCGTAGTTGCCGAGCACCAGCTGCCCGTCGAAGCCGAGCAGCCAGTGCGCGATGGTGGGCAGCGCCGCGCTGAGGTCCGCGCCGGGCGTCTCGTCCTCGGCGACCGACGGCGCCAGCACCCGCCCCGCCGACCCGGCCACCGTCGCCCGGATCCGCTCCCACAGCTCGGCCAGCGGCAGGTCGATCGCCAGCACGGTGGCGCCCCAGTCCAGCAGTGCCTTCAGCGGGCCCATCTCGGCGCCCGCCCCGAGCAGCGCGAACCGGAAGTCGTCCAGGTCCAGCCAGTCCGGGTTGGCGGCCACCTCGCGCACCGCGTCCGCGCACGACTCCTCGACCACCCCGGCCGCCACCCACCCGTCCAGCCGGCGCACCAGGTCGGACAGATCCCGGTCGGGTTTCCCCGAGCCGGCCATCTCGACCGTGTCGTACGGATGCCGCGGCTCCGCCAGCAGCACCTGGGCCAGGCTGAACTCCTCGCCGTCGCGCAGCCGGTAGCGCATCCGGGCCTGCACCGAGGCCAGCCCGGCCTCGGCGATCGGGTAGCCGGCGCTGCCGTCGGCGCTCAGCCCGGCCTCCACCAGCGCCCGGAAATGCCGCAGGTAGCCGCGCCGCCAGTCGGGCTCGCGCTCGGCGGCCGCGGCAGCCGCCGGGTCGATCGGGCGCAACGCGTCGGCGACCACCGCGCGGCCCAGGGACGTGCTGCTGCGCCGTCCGGTGTCGTCGAGCGGGAAGTCGGTCAGGCCGGGGGCGGCGCCAGGGGATGCGGGGTGCACCGGGTCAGTATCACCCTCTCCTACCAGAGGAGGAGCCGACCTCGGACGAGCGGCCGGGAGTGCGGCCCGCGGACGGGCGTTTCCGGGCTCGCGCGGGACGAGTCTGAGGCCATGACGACCATCGAAGTCTCCGCGCCGGCTCGCTGGCATCGGCCGCTGCTGACGCTCACCTGGGCGGCGGCCGGGCTGGCCGTGCTCGCCGGGATCGGCCTGTTCGCCGACGACCGGATCCTGACCGGGGTGCCGATCTGGCTCAAGCCGTTCAAGTTCGCCGTCTCGTTCGCCCTCTACGGGTGGACGCTGGCCTGGCTGCTGTCCGTGCTGCCCCGGCGCAGCCGGCTCGCCGAGTGGGCCGCCACCGTCATCGTCGGCGTCTCGGTGATCGAGCTGGCGATCATCACGGCCCAGGTCATCCGCGGCACCACCAGCCACTACAACCAGACCACCGCACTGAACGCCACGCTGTGGTCGATCATGGGCGCTTCCATCATGGTGCTCTTCCTGGCGCACCTGGTGATCGGCATCGGGGCGCTGCGTCAGCGGATCAAGGACAAGGCTTCCGCGTACGCCATCCGTCTCGGCCTGTTCATCGCGCTGCTCGGGATGCTGGTCGCGTTTCCGATGACCAGCCAGCAGACCGGAGTCGACGGCGTCACCGGGGCGCACAGCGTCGGCGTGCCGGACGGCGGGCCCGGGATGCCGCTGACCGGATGGAGCACCGTCGGCGGGGACCTGCGGATCGGGCACTTCGTCGGGCTGCACGCGATGCAGGTGCTGCCGCTGCTGGCGTTCGCGCTGGTCCGCTGGGGTGCGGGGCGGCTGGACGCGCGGGCGCGGGCCCGGCTGGTGCTGGTGAGCGGCTTGGCGTACGCCAGCCTGGTCCTGCTCCTGACCTGGCAGGCCATGCGGGCGCAACCGCTGCTGCGACCGGATGGGATCACCCTCCTCGCGCTCGCGGCCCTGGCCGCGGCCACCGCGACCGGCGTCGGTCTGGTCTTGTCGAGGAGCCGCGAGCGAGAGATGGTGACGGCGTGATCGACTGCACCGCGGCGAAGCAAGGACCAGGAGAGCACGCCCGAGGAGGCCCAGCGTGACAGCCTTCCTGTTCAACCTGACATTCCTGCTGGCCGCGCCGTTCTGGGCGCTGATGATCGTGGCGCCCGGCTGGTCCTGGACCCGGCGGATCATCGCCTCGCCGCTGATCGTGCTCCCGGTGGTGCTGATCTACGCGGCGGTCGTCCTGTCGAACCTCGACGACGTGCTGCCGGCGGTCCTCAACCCCACCCTGGGCGGGGTCGCCGACCTGCTCGGCAGCGCGGACGGCGCGACCGCCGGCTGGGCCCACATGGTCGCCTTCGACCTCTTCGTCGGCCGGTGGATCTGGCTGGACGCCCGCGACCGGGGCGTGCCGCACCTGGTACTCGCGCCGATCCTGGTGCTCACCATCCTGTTCGGACCGCTCGGGCTCGCCGCCTACCTGGCCGTCCGCACCCGCTGGCGGCAGGACCTAGGCTGAACGCCATGGCCAAGTTCCTCGACGCGCGGGACACCCTGACGCGCTCGGCGCTGCTGGATCTCAGCGGCCTGGCCTACCTTCTCGTGATCAACCACACCGACCATCCGCCGACCCCGCTGCAGTGGGCGCTCGCGGTGCCCGCCTTCGCCTCCGCGCTGCTGCTGCACCGCCGCCAGCCGATCAACCTGCTGGTGCAGACCACGCTGTTCGCCATCGCGCTGGCCACCCTGGACGACTCGACGATCAACCAGGTCGGCACCGCGTGGGCGGTCGGCGAGCTGGCCCTGTGGGCGCCCCGCACGCGGTACCTGGTGGCCGGCGTCTGCCTGGTGGCCTCGGTCTACCTGATCTTCGACCTGCCGTCCTCACCGTCGCTGATCATGCAGGCGGTCATCGGCCTGGCGATCAGCCTGGGCCTGCCGGTGCTGCTCGGCCTGGTCGTCCGGACCACCCGGGAACTCGGCGAGCAGGCCGAGCGGCGGGCCGCCGAGGAGCAGCGGCGCCGCGAGTCGGAGCACCGGGCCGCCCGGGCCGACGAGCGCAGCGCGATCGCCCGGGAGCTGCACGACGTGGTCGCCCACCACGTGGCCTCGATGGTGCTGCGGGTCGGGGTGGCCCAGCACGTGCTGCCCGACCTCGATCCGCGGACCGCGGAGGTCTTCGACGACGTGCACCGGACCGGGACGGCGGCGCTGGCCGACCTGCGCCGGCTGGTGGCCGTGCTGCGAGACCCGGACAGCGGGCGCGGGGACGCGTCGCTGACCGCTATTGATCCGTCGGCGCTGCCGGCGGCGCTGGCCGGGGCGGTGGAGACCGCCCGGCTGGCCGGGGTGGTGGTGGAGGCGGAGATCGATCCACGGGTGGTGGAGCTGGACGCGGTGCGAGGCTTGGCGCTGTTGCGGCTCACCCAGGAAGGACTGACGAACGTGGCGAAGCATGCCGGGCCGGCGGCGCGGGCGTCGCTGCGGGTGGTGATGGACGGGGCGGATCTGCACTGGTCGGTGGTGGACGACGGGGGGCGTGGGGTGGGGGAGTCGGGGTCCCCGCTCTCGGCGGCCTCCTCCGCTCCGGCCGGTTCCTTCTCGCCGGATTCCTATCCAGTTTCCTCCTCGCCGGGTCCCTCCTCCTCCTCCTCCTCCTCCTCGGCTTTCTCCTCGCCCGGCTCCTCCTCGGCCAGGGCGGACCGGATGCCGGGTGGCGGGCATGGGCTGACCGGGATGCGAGAGCGCGTGGAGGTGCTCGGCGGGTCCCTCACCGCCGGCCCGTCCGGCACCGGCTGGCAGGTGGCGACAGTGCTGCCGGCCGACTCCCCGACCGCCACGGCCGGCTCGTCCGGTCCGCCGCTCTCCGCCTCGATCGGCCCCGCGGCGTCGTTCACCACCGGTCCCGCTCCTGCGGCCGGTCCCGCCCCTGCCGAGGAGATCGATTGATCCGGGTCCTGCTGGTGGATGATCAGCAACTGATCCGCGCCGGCCTGCGCATGCTCCTCGACGCCGAGGACGGCATGGAGGTGGTCGGTGAGGCCGGCGACGGCCGCACCGCGGTGACCCTCGCCGCCCAGCTGGTGCCCGACGTCGTGGTGATGGACCTGCGCATGCCCGGCGTCGACGGCATCACCGCCACCAGCCGGATCATGTCCGAGCGCCCGTCCACCCGGGTCCTGGTCCTGACCACCTTCGGCGACGACGACCACCTCTACCCGGCGTTGCAGGCCGGCGCCTGCGGCTTCCTGCTCAAGGACGCCCCGCCGGCCGAGTTGCTCAACGGGATCCGCCAGGCCGCCGCCGGGGAGAGCCCGTTCAGCCAGGAGGTGCTGCGGCGCCTGGTCCGCCGCGCGGTCGACGCCCGATCGGACCCCGCACCCCGCATCGCCGGGCTCACCGTGCGGGAGCAGGAGGTCCTGGACCTGGTCGCCGAGGGCCTCACCAACACCGAGATCGCCGACCACCTGCACATCGGCATCACCACGGTGAAAACCCACATCACCGCCCTGATGACCAAGACCAACAGCCCGAACCGCGTACGTCTGGCCCTCGCCGCCCGTCGCTGACCCCTCATCCGTCCTCCCGCGCGCCCGGCCTCCGCTCGCATGCGGTCTGCCTCGCGTCCGGCCCTCCTTGGGTCCGGCCTCTCACGCTTGACCTCGCGGGCGCCTCGTTTCCCCGCGCCTGGCCTCCCTTGGGCCCGGCCTCACCCTTGGCCTCCCCGCGTCCCGCTTCCGTGCCTGGCCTCACCGCGCCTGGCCTCACCCCGTTTCGCTTCCCCGCGTCTGGCCTCCCTGCGCGCTTTGCTTCCCCGCGCCTCGCTTCCCGTGGGCGTCTTCCTGGCGGGCGGGCTCGCTCCTTCCACCCTTTGGGGGAATGTGACGGCCGTCGCGCCGCCCCGGGTTTGGTGTTGCGGGGATGGGCAGGTAATGTTTTCCGAGCCGCCAGGGAGACGGGCGAGCGAGACGGGACCCGCGAGGGGCCCGGAGCGGCCGTCCTGACGGAAACCCTTACGAGATCCCACGATCAACGATCGTGTGCTCGCGTTCGGGTGCCCTCACCATTTCTCGGTGTCGGTTGAATTCGGGTTGCGAAACGTGGATTTGACGATCTGGGAATGGCGGGTAAA